>CATEFX010000040.1 GCA_949499105.1 Formosa sp. Hel1_33_131
CAGAATAATTTCAAGTAAATGAATAAAAAGTGTTTCATATTTGACCTAGATGGCGTGATTGTCGATACAGCGAAGTATCATTTTTTGGCATGGAAAAACTTAGCGAATAGCATTGGTGTTGATTTTTCTCATGCACAGAATGAACAACTAAAAGGCGTGAGTCGTGAGCAATCCTTAAAGAAAATTTTAGACTGGGGAAACACAATATTATCGGATAGTAATTTTCAAGATCTAATGCGTAAAAAAAACGAGGCGTACCTAAATTATATAGCAACTATGAACCGCTCTGAATTACTTCCAGACGTGGAACGCACTATTAACTTTCTTATAGAAATGAATCAATTTGTAACGCTTGGATCGGCGAGTAAAAATGCACGCCCCATTCTTGTGAAAACAAATTTACTAGAAGCCTTTGACGCTATAGTTGACGGCAATGATGTTACAGAGGCGAAGCCCAATCCAGAGGTGTTTTTAAAGGCCGCACTGCTTACAAATACACAACCCAACCATTGCATTGTTTTTGAAGATTCAGTTGCGGGTATTCAAGCCGCGAACGCTGCTGGGATGATAAGTATTGGAATTGGAAATGAAAACATATTAAGTGAAGCAATGTATAATTTTACAGATTTCACAGAACTATCAAATTCTTTTTTAGAAGAATTAATAAAACATTAGAATAAAAATGAATCAAGATTATATAATAGCAGATCCCTGGTCGCTTATTGAAGAAGGATTTAATCCCAAACGGGTGGAATCTTCCGAAAGCCTTTTCAGTATTGGAAATGGTGCTTCTGGACAACGAGCCAATTTTGAAGAACACTACTCAGGCGATACGTTCCAAGGGAGTTATATTGCGGGTGTTTACTATCCAGATAAAACCAAAGTAGGCTGGTGGAAAAATGGCTATCCAGAATACTTTGCAAAGGTCTTAAATGCGCCTAGTTGGATTGGGATCAACGTTCGTATAAATGACGAGATATTAGATCTTCATACATGCGTGTCTGTTTCAGGATTTAGACGGGAATTAAACATGAAAGAAGGGTGGTTGTCACGATCTTTTAAAGCCGTTTTAAATAATGGTATTGAGGTATTCGTTTCTAGCATGCGGTTTTTGAGTTTAGAGATTGACGAACTTGGAGCCATTCGCTACAAAGTAACCCCGCTAAATTCAGATGCCACGATCAGTTTTGAACCGTATCTAGATGCGAGTATAAAAAATAAAGATAGTAATTGGGACGATCAATTTTGGGATATTACTAACATTCATCGCAATTCAGAGCGCTCTTTTATAGAAGCTCAAACCATGAAAACTGCTTTTAAAACCTGTACATTCATGCAGTCCAAGTGTTTTTTAAATGAACAACCATTAAATAGTATTTCAGAGCCTTTTGAAACGAACACTACAATTTCTGAAAAATTCACTCAAAGCGTTGAAAAGGGTGCTGTTTATGAAATTCAAAAATTTGGAGGTTATACTGTTGAACGTACCCATGGAACTCCTCTTGTAAAAGCTGCTAATAAGGTTTTGGATTTGTTAGAGTTTCAAGATTTTGAATCTCTTTTATCGTCTCAACAACTGGCTTGGACTTCTATTTGGAATACGGCGGATATTTCGATCGAAGGAGATATAAAGGCCCAACAAGCCATACGATTTAATGTTTTCCAATTGAACCAAACGTATCTAGGAACGGATCCACAATTAAATATTGGTCCTAAAGGATTTACAGGTGAAAAATATGGAGGAAGTACCTATTGGGATACAGAAGCCTATTGCTTGCCATTCTATATGGCAACAAAAGAACAATCTGCTGCTAGAACATTATTAGAATACAGATACAATCATTTAGAAAAAGCCATTGAAAATGCTGAAAAACTTGGATTTTCAAACGGTGCTGCATTGTATCCCATGGTAACCATGAATGGAGAAGAATGCCACAACGAATGGGAAATTACATTTGAAGAAATTCATAGAAATGGCGCTATTGCTTTTGCGATTTTCAACTATCAACGTTATACAGGTGATTTTTCTTACACTCTTAAAAAAGGAATTAAAGTGCTAATTGCGATTGCTAGGTTTTGGGTACAACGGTTTAATTATTCAACTGAAAAGAAAAGCTATGTGATGCTAGGGGTTACGGGCCCGAATGAGTATGAAAATAATGTAAATAATAATTTTTACACCAATTATCTAGCCAAATGGTGTTTTGATTTTACAATCGAAACTCTCAATAAAATTGAATTAGAGCATCCTAAAAAGTA
>CATEFX010000041.1 GCA_949499105.1 Formosa sp. Hel1_33_131
AGAAGACGGTATTGACATCACTCATCACACGTCTAATCATGTAGATGACTATGCGGCCATAGATTTTGATTTTATCATTACCGTTTGTGACCATGCGAAAGAAAACTGTCCATTTATCGCCAGTCCAAATGCTGTGCGTTTGCATCACGATTTCTTTGACCCGTCAAAACTGGTTGGAACGGACCAAGAAAAACATGCCGCCTTTTTAAAAGCACGTACCGAGATTAAAGATTATATGAACGCATTTGTGGCGGAACGGTTTTAAAACTAGCGTTTCCATTTGTTGTCTAGTAGGTACGATCGTGCTTTATTAGAAGGATTTCCAATAAAAAGGAATTCGTTTTTTAGCCATTTTTTTATAAGGGTGGTAGCACTTCTTTCAGAAATCCCTAAATGATTGGCTAAGTCAATGCTCGTAATTTCTTTCTGTTTTAGAAATAGATCCAATGCCGTACGTTGTTTTACGGATAATTCTCTTAGGGGGTCACTATTATCTTGTAGTTTTGGAGTTCGTATTTTTTTTGTTTATAAAGAAGGCTCTCGTTTTGAAATTTAGGAGAATATAGCTGTTTAAGGTCTGTTTTTTTGGTGTTTAGAATATAAGATAAATCTTGAGCAAACGGAGTCGTTTTTTCAATTTGATGTTTCGATAACTTTACTTTTAGTACGATGTCGAAACATATGAGTTTCAACGGTGCTTTCAGTGATTTCCTTGGGGAAAACTTGTTTCATAATTTTAGGTTAAGTATTAAGGCAGTTTAATACTACAAAAATTAGACTTAAAATAAGAGGAAATTTAGTTAATTATTTACTGGGGGTCCAAACTTGCGTTCCAGCTCTGTCTGAAATTCTTCCATCACAGGACGTACGGTGCTGTCAGGTAAGTCCGCGATACGGATGTACATCAACCCATCGACGGCATTATTAAACAGGGGGTCTACATTAAAAGCAATCAAACGCGCATTTTGTTTAATGTATTTTTTGAGCAGTACAGGCAGTCGAAGGGCCCCAGGCTCAATTTCGTCGATGAATTTATCAAACTTATTTAGATCTGATTCGGTGGCATCAAACACAAAGTCCTTATCCACATCTTTAAGCTTTACTTTAAATTCTTTTTTTGGGGTGATGTACTGCGCCAAATAAGGATCATAGTAATGCGATTTCATAAATTCAATCATTAATGATTTTGAAAAATTCGAAAACCGATTGCTAATACTCACTCCGCCAATAAGGTATTTGTGATCGGGAAATCGAAGGGTGGTGTGTACAATGCCTTTCCATAACAAAAATAAAGGCATCGGTTTTTGCTGATAGTCTTTAATAATAAATGCACGGCCTAGTTCAATAGACTGGCTCATCATGTTGTGTAGTTCAGGCTCAAATCTAAATAAGTCTTGTAAGTAAAACCCATCGATTCCTTTGGTTTTGTAAATCTCAGCACCCAAGCCCATCCGATACGCGCCAGCTAAGCATTTAGCCTCGGTATCCCACAAAAACATATGGTGGTAATAATGGTCAAATTTATCTAAGTCAATCGCTTTATTAGTGCCTTCTCCAATGGCTCTAAATGTAATTTCACGTAAGCGCCCAATTTCGTGAAGTAGGTTTGGGATTTTAGCAGCAGGAGCGAGATACACTTCGTAGTTTTTGCTTGTTAATAAATGGTGGTCTTCCGCTTTTAACATTGAAACTTCCAAAAGCATACCTTGTTTTGATATAGGAGTCACAATCCTTTTTGGGGATTTAGTCCCCTTCAAGCTTGATGAAATGTTAGTGAGCCTTTTTGCCTTTTCAAACGAATTTGAAAGTATATACGTTTTACGCCGTACAAAGTCAGTGAAGCCCTCCAGCGTAGTGTGCTCCTTTTGGGCTTTTACGCTAATGGGTTTTCCAATTCGGATTTTAATAACCCTATTTTTTTGGGTCAGGAGCTCCGAAGGAAGTTTAGCCGTTCTAAAGGAGTCGCCTAATTTTGATAGCCGATAAAATAACGGACTGTTTTTTGCATGAAAATAAATGGGTACCACAGGAACGTTAGCTCTCTGAATGAGTTTCATAGCGGCAGGTTCCCAAGGTTTATCAACCACAAGCTTTGCTTCTTTATGAGTGGAGACTTCCCCAGCTGGAAATATGCCTAAGGGGTGCCCGTTTTTTAAATGTAGTAATGCTTTTTTGAACCCTGCAATACTTGATTTCACTTCTTTATGATTCTCAAAAGGATTCACAGGTAATATGTAGGGCTCAAGAGGTTTAATGCGATGCAATAAAAAATTTGCAATAATTTTAAAATCACCCCGCTGTTCCAACATGAGTTTCAATAATAAAATGCCATCAATACCGCCTAGGGGATGATTTGAAACTGTGATGTAAGCCCCGTTTTTTGGAAGACGCTTTAAATCCTCTTCTGGAATTTCAAATCGAACTTTAAAGTCGTCTAGAACTCCATTTAAAAAATAAAGATCCTTTTTGTGTTTATTACGATTATATATGTTATTAATCGTGGTGATTTTTAACGCTTTCATCAAAGACCACGCAATCAAAGCACCGGCTACTCCGTATTTATCGACCTTAATGGCTTTAGCAATTTCTTTGGATGTTACGATACTCATTAGTTTTGGGGCTTACACAAACCCAGTCGTTTGTGAAAGAGGCTCGTATTATTTAGTTATAATTTGCATAATATCAGGGGTGATTTGCTTCAAAAGAATCTGTTTTCCTTTTTCTAACCCCTTTACAGCTGCATCATCATAGTGGCGTATCGTATAAAGTTTTACAGCCTCATAAGATTTCACCTTGTACTTCGCTTTTAAGTGTAACAGCAAACGTTCCAAATTATTGTAATTATTTTCAATACATACTGAAAAACTAATGGCAGAATTTTGAATCATACTCACTTTCATTTTATAATCGTGTAACAAGCCAAAGATATGACGGATGTTATCTTCAACGATGTAAGAAAAATCTAAAGAAGATAGGGCAATTAAAATTTGATCTTGCTTTAAAATATAACAAGGAACTTTTGGAGTTAATTTAAGACCTTTACCAACTCTGGTGCCCTCGTTTAGGGGATTTAAAAAAGACTTAACAAGCAAAGGTATTTCTTTGCGTTGTAAGGGCTGAAGTGTTTTTGGATGTATAACTGAAGCGCCGTAATAGGATAACTCTATTGCTTCAGTATAAGAAATACAGCTCAATAACTCAGCATTTTCAAAATAACGCGGATCCGCATTAAGGACTCCGGGAACATCTTTCCAAATGGTTACCGATTTGGCATTTAAGCAGAAGGCAAAAATGGCAGCCGTATAATCACTTCCTTCCCTTCCAAGAGTGGTTGTAAAATTATTGGCATTACTACCCAAGAACCCTTGCGTAATATTTAATTTTGACCCATTAACATGCTCAGAAATTAATTCCTGTGTTTGATTCCAATTTACTTTTGCATTTCTGTAATAGTCATCGGTTTTTATTAAGTTTCTTACATCAAGCCACGAGTTTGTTAAACCAATAGTGTTTAAGTAATGACTAATAATACTTGTAGAGATGAGCTCTCCAAACCCAATGACTTGGTCATATACAAAATTATAGTTTGGGGACTTGTTATGATCAAAAAACTGTACAATTTCTTGAAATAAGTTATCTATATTTTCAAAAACAGCATGTGTTTCGTTGTCAAATAAATCTAGTAGAATGTTATTGTGATGTTTCTTAACCTCTTGTAATGAACTGTGAAGTTCATGTTTGGCGTTAAAATAATTTGAAATCACCTTTTCCATGGCGTTGGTCGTTTTCCCCATTGCCGACACAATAATAAGTGTGTTGTCATAGCCAACGGACTTTAGAACGTTTGCTAGGTTTCTCACGCCTTCGGCATCCTTGACGGAAGCCCCACCAAATTTAAAAATTTGCATTAGTTTATTTTTGAGATATAGTTTTTAATTCCTTGTGCATCTAATTGCACAACATTCCAGTCTCGCATGACACGTGCCCCTTTGCGTTCATAAAAGTCTATTGCTGGGGTGTTCCAATCAATAACTTCCCAGCAAATACGTTTCACCCCTAGTTCGGCTCCATGCACAATTACTTGATCTAATAATGCGGAACCAACACCATGTCCACGCATAGTTTTTGAAATAATTAAATCTTCAAGATGTAAAACGGTGCCTTTCCATGTTGAAAAACGGGTATACACCAAAGCAATACCTACCACTTTTTGATTCATTTCAGCCACAAAACAATCAAATTCTCTAGTGCTGCCAAATCCTTTTCTTTTCAAGTCTGCTTCTGTGATTTCTACTGCATCGGGTTCTTTTTCAAATACGGCGAGTTCAGTGATCAAGTTTAACACCTGTCCCATATCTTCTTGAGTAGCTTTACGGATGTGATAGTTCATTTGTCTGTTTTACGTAATTCAAAGATACTTAAAACCCTTTTAATTCCGCTGAATAAAACTGCCACGAAAACGTTGTAGTTGTCTAAAAAATAAGATATTTGTAAAAACATGTATTCTTATGTCCCACAAACATCAAACACTTGGCGAATTTATCATTGAAAATCAATCCTCATTTAAATACACATCCGGCGAACTATCCAGATTGATTAATTCCATTCGGTTGGCTGCAAAGGTGGTCAATTACGAAGTTAATAAAGCAGGATTAGTAGATGTTTTAGGGGCTGCTGGAGATACTAATGTCCAAGGAGAAGATCAGCAAAAACTAGATGTTTATGCCAATGACAAGTTTATTCAAACGCTGGTCAATCGGAATATTGTTTGTGGGATTGCAAGTGAAGAAGAGGATGATTTTATTTCCATTAATAGCACTGATAAAAATAATCAAAACAAATACGTGGTTTTGATGGATCCTTTGGATGGCTCTTCCAATATTGATGTAAATGTATCAGTGGGCACCATTTTTTCAATCTACAGACGTATAACACCCGTTGGAACTCCTGTGCAAATAGAAGATTTTTTGCAAAAAGGAAACGAACAAGTGGCAGCAGGATATATTATTTACGGGACCTCAACCATGCTTGTGTACACCACTGGAGATGGAGTGAATGGTTTTACTTTAAACCCTGCCATAGGAACATTTTATTTATCACACCCTCAAATGAGATTTCCTGAACATGGCAGTATTTATTCGGTCAATGAAGGGAATTACATTCATTTTCCACAGGGCATAAAAAACTATATCAAATACTGTCAAATGGAAGAAGATAATCGGCCATATACCTCTCGTTACATTGGTTCCCTGGTGTCTGATTTTCATCGAAACATGATAAAAGGAGGTATTTATTTGTATCCTCCAAGCACCAAAAACCCACAAGGGAAATTAAGACTGCTGTATGAATGTAACCCTATGGCATTTATAGCGGAGCAAGCGGCTGGTAAAGCAAGCGACGGCACTTCTAGAATTATGGACATCCTTCCCACTGAACTCCACCAACGTGTTCCATTTGTGTGTGGCAGTATGTCAATGGTTGAGAAATTAGAAAGTTTTATGCGTGACTCTCAGCGCTCTTAAGTATTTAAATTTTAGCTAGTCTAAAATGAAGGTTGTAACTTTGTGAAAATTAAAAGTTAATGCACAAAGCAGGTTTTGTTAATATCATTGGAAATCCAAACGTAGGCAAGTCGACCTTGATGAATGCCTTTATAGGTGAAAAGCTTTCTATTATTACTTCTAAAGCGCAAACCACACGCCACCGTATTTTGGGGATCGTGAACGGAGATGACTTTCAAGTAATTTTATCGGATACGCCTGGTATTATTAAACCCGCCTATGAGTTGCAAAGCTCTATGATGGATTTTGTAAAATCCGCTTTCGACGATGCAGACATCTTAATTTATATGGTTGAGATTGGTGAAAAAGAATTAAAAGATGAAGCCTTTTTTGAGAAAATTAAATCATCTAAGGCACCGGTTTTAATGTTATTAAATAAAATTGACACCTCAAATCAAGAGCAATTAGAAGCCCAAGCAGCGCTTTGGCAGCAAAACGTACCCAATGCTGAGTTTTTCCCTATTTCTGCACTTGAAGGGTTTAACGTAAAAAATGTTTTAGACCGCATTATAGAGTTACTTCCGGAATCTCCAGCGTATTATCCGAAAGATCAGCTAACAGATAAGCCTGAGCGATTTTTTGTAAATGAATGTATTCGCGAAAAAATATTAATTCATTACAAAAAAGAAATCCCTTATGCTGTTGAGGTAGTGACTGAAGAGTTTTTTGAAGAAGAGGACATCATTCGCATGCGATCTGTAATTATGGTGGAGCGTGAAACTCAAAAGGGGATTGTGATTGGTCATAAAGGAAGCGCATTGAAACGTGTAGGGGTTGAAGCTCGAAAAGATTTAGAGAAATTTTTCGGCAAACAAGTACACTTAGAATTATATGTGAAAGTCAATAAAAATTGGCGTTCTAACCAAAATCAACTTAAACGTTTCGGATACAACAACTCCTAAAACACAACCAATTTTCTTCTAGCAGCTGTGTTGCTAGTTAGGTTGAGAGGTATATATTTTTTAAACTTTGATAAAAAAGAGCTTAGCAAAGGGATATTTCCTATTTTTGCAGCAATTTTCAAAAGCATATGAGCAATATTGTAGCGATAGTAGGACGTCCAAACGTAGGTAAATCCACGTTTTTTAACCGGTTGATTCAAAGGCGAGAAGCCATTGTAGATGCTGTGAGTGGAGTGACC
>CATEFX010000042.1 GCA_949499105.1 Formosa sp. Hel1_33_131
AATAATTAAAACTCTATCATATTTATATTTGATAGACTCACAACAACCTAAATCCAATTTCCAATCTATCAACTTTTCATAATAGTTTGATTGTGTTAAGAGGGGTGTATAATTAATTTTATGTATCCCTTTTTTCTTATTATCTTGTATGTGGAATTGTATGTGGAGGATTTTAATGGTTTGATTTTAGCCATTATCCCCAATATGAGGACAAAATTATCCCCAAAGTGGGGATATGTTTAATAAAAATAAAACTATAAGTAATTGATAAAGAACACTTTGAGTAGTATATATTTCATCGGTTCGTATCCAGTATGACCCACAAAAAAAACCCACTCATTTGAGTGGGTTTTTTGTTGTTAAATGACATCTAAATCGTAACTAAATCAATTCCAATACACGTTCTAAAGCCATCCCTCGAGAGCCTTTTATTAAAATGCTCGTATTTGAGATCGTTGATTTCTCTAAGTGCAGTTGAAGGTCTTGGAAGGTTTCAAAAAACTGGAGCTTTGGATCGTCTGTCTTTTGTTCAAAAAAATGAGTTCCAACAAAGTAAAATACGCACCCTTTGGTTGATATTGCTTGATTTACTACCTCTAAATGTTCTTTAGAGGTTGTTGTTCCCAACTCAAACATATCTCCTAAAATAGCAATTTTTTGCGAATTTTGAATGCTTTTAAAATTATCCAAAGCAACTTCCATGCTGCTCGGATTGGCGTTGTAGGCGTCTAGTAATATTTCATTGGAGTGTTGCTGGATGATTTGCGATCGGTTATTTGTTGGAACGTAGGATTCAATTCCTTCTTTGAGCTGTAAGAGCGTCAGATTGTAATAGGCTCCAATGGTCAAAGCGGCTGCACTATTATTAAAATTATACGCTCCAACCAGGTGAGTTTTAATCGTACTATTTTTTAACGCAACACTCAAGAAAGGCTGCGTAGCTATTAACTTTACATTCACGGATGTTTCAGAAGTTTCCGAAAACGTATAAACCGTATCATAATCTCCTACTTGCGCCACTTGTTTTGCATCATCCGAATTCAAAATAATCAACCCTGAGTTGGATTTCAAGTAGTCATACAGCTCACTTTTGGCTTTTACGATGTTTTCTTCAGACCCAAAGCCCTCCAAATGGGCTTTTCCAAAATTGGTGATATAGCCCATGTTTGGTTTCGCAATTTCGCAAAGTGTGGCAATTTCTTTTGCATGGTTGGCGCCCATTTCTACAATGCCGATTTCGGTCTCAGCAGTCATACTTAAAAGTGTTAGGGGCACCCCTATGTGGTTATTTAGATTGCCAACAGTCGCCACGGTTTTGAAGTGTGGTTTTAAAACGGCATGGATTAACTCTTTGGTGGTTGTTTTGCCGTTACTGCCTGTGAGTGCAATAATAGGAAGTCCCAGATAGTCTCTATGAAAACGTGCTAAATTCTGTAAGGTTTCTAAGACATCATCCACCAAAATAAAACGTTCATCTGTAGGGTGCACGACCTCATCAATCACGGCATAACTGGCGCCGCTTTTGAGCGCTTGATGCGCGAAAGAATTCCCATTAAAATTAGGGCCTTTGAGTGCAAAAAATAGCGAATCCTTTTGGATGTCTCGCGTGTCTGTGGAAGTACTTGAACACTCCAGAAAAAGTTGATGAATTTGGTTTAATTCCATAACTTAAAATTAATAAAAAAAGTCCTAACAATTAAAATTGATAGGACTTTATATGTTATCTGAAGAGCTAATTAGTTTTTCGTTTTCTTTTTTGAAGATGATTTAGAACCAACTCTAGACATTGCACATCTAAATCCGATGTAGTCGGTTGCTTTATCTTCTGGATAGTAGCGTCTTTGAGCTGGATCGAGCCAATACTCTCTATCTTTCCAAGAGCCTCCTTTATACACTCTTACTTCGTTATTGATAAGTGAAGTTCTTGAGTTTGTCCTATCATACTCTCTAACTAAACTTGTAGAGGTTAGAGATACGTTATGGTCAGGAGCATTATACATGGACTTATCTTGATTTTCACCGAAGTTATCAAAAAACCTTGTTGAAGCATCGTCTCCATCACGGAAGTTTCTATTATCGCTTTTATCAAAATTTGTTCGGAGATAGGTTTCGTTTTCATCAATAGGCACTTTAGATATTTCTCCTGGGAGCCCTCTTGCTATCAACTTACCATTAGAAAGTGTGTCATACTCAATTTTATCAATTTCAATTATCTGAAAAGTAGTTCCGTCACTTGAAATTTTATTTTTCTCATATTGATTCCCTCTATAGTAACCGAAATCACTAAATTCTTCGTCTATAATAGGTCTGTAAATATCTGCAACCCATTCAGCAACATTTCCTGCCATGTCATAAACACCATATCCATTAGGTTCATAGGACATCACTTCATTAGTAATATCAGCACCATCATCAGACCATCCTGCTATTCCGCCGTAATCGCCTTTACCTTGTTTAAAATTAGCCAATTGATCGCCTCTTGATTTTCGATTTCCAGATCGTGAGTACTGGCCATCCCATGGATATTTTTTACGTCCTCTATAAACATTATAGCTTCTAATATCTACCATGCCAAGAGCTGCATATTCCCACTCCGTTTCTGTTGGAAGACGGTACTTTAATTGGATGGCGCCTGTTTCTCTTGTTGCATATAAATTCACCGAATCTTTTTCTGCAATAGACCTTCTTTTTCCAGGAAGTGTAATCGTATCGTTACCACCAAAAGTTTTTGTTGGCGCATTTACATACGTATCAATATTGAAATTACTTTCTGCGGTTGTATGGGTGATGTGCGAATCTTTTTCAAGATAACCTTCGCTCTGCAAGCCTTTTTCAGCAACGCGATCTGATCTCCAGCTAGCATACTCTACTGCTTGAATCCAGCTAACACCTACTACTGGATAGTTTCTATATGCAGGGTGACGTAAGTAATTTTCGACCATCATCTCACTGTAACCTAACCGATTTCTCCAAACCAATGTGTCTGGAACTGCTCCCTCGTAAATAGCTTTATAATTTGGATCTGAAGGGGGATACACACGTTTGATCCAAGATAAATACTCTAAATACATTAAATTTGTTACTTCGGTTTCGTCCATATAAAAGGACTGAACGTGTTGTTGGTTTGGAGAATTATTCCAATCATGCATGACATCATCTTGTACTTTACCCATTGTAAAGGTACCGCCTTCAATCAACACGAGTCCAGGCGCAGTTTCTTGTTCTTTGAAGCTGGTATTGTACTGGAAGCCTCCAAGCTTAGAATTAATCTGCATTCCAGTTCCTCTGGAAGTATTTCCATTGTTCGAAGACTTATTACATCCGACAAAAGAAATTGATACCGCTACTGCTAGTAGTACTCTAAATGTGATACTGTTTTTCATATTCAACTTATAATTAATAAACACACTTCGATTTGGTGACGCAATATACTAATTTATAGATTATAATGCAATACATTTTCGGGCGATTTAAACAATTTTTTGACTAATTATTTTTAGATTACTTTAATTAAAAACGAGGTTTTTAGAATTTTATTATTGTAATTTTGAAATTCTCTTATATTTATATAAAATAATGCTGGTCAGAATGCGTTTCTTCTGTATGAAAATAAATTTTTTAGTTGTTTTTTTCTTTTGTTCTTTCTTAGGAATGTCACAAACAAAAAGCTTTGTCATTAACTGGGAAAAAGCATCCACAATTCGCACTAATAACACCACTATTGAAGTCCCTTCATTTAGTGTAGAACACTTTAATTACTCATCCACTAATGGAATTACGTATGCGAATCAATGGGATTCTAAAGGGTCCGTCAATGAAAAATCGGTGGTCATTAAGTCTATACAAACAGAACAACTCTCTGTTACTGATTTAAAAACGCTCTCTCAAAAATTAATCCCAAATAATCCTCAATTAAGAGTTACCAATACAACTGCCAGAAATTCTTCTAAAACACATATAGAAATTAGTCCGATTTTTATCGAAAATGGGATTCTAAAAAAAGTTCTAAGCTTCACCATTACGTATCAGTCAAAAGCGCAAGCAAGAGCGTTCAAAAACACAAGCTCACTGACTAGTTCTGTTTTAAAAACTGGAGAATGGTATCGATTTGCTGTGGATACAACTGGAGTCCATCGACTCAGTAAAAGCTTCTTAAGTGACTTGGGGATTGATGTGAATAATGTGAATCCTCAAAACATCAAAGTGTATGGACATGGAGGTGCGTCGCTTCCGTTACTTAATTCTGAGACGGTCTCTAATGATTTGATTGAAAATTCCATACAATTTATAGGAGAGTCAGATGGCATCATTAATAATGAAGACCATATTTTGATGTATGCAATTGGTCCTAAAAAATTTAATTCTGACAACAACTCTCACATCAATCCCTATTCCGATGTGGCTTACTATTATGTCACAGTTGGCACAACTAAAGGCTTACGAATGCGCCCTGCTGCAGAGCCTTCAGCTGCACCAATAACGATCTTTACGACTTTTCACGATTATAAATTTGTGGAGTCGGACGATTACAATCTCTCCAAAATGGGGCGACGTTGGTTTGGGCATCGTTTTTATGTAGAAAACGTTCGGAAATTTGATTTCGAATTCCCGAATTTAATCACCAGCAGCCCTATTAGTTTAAAAGTATATACTGCCGCCGTTTCAGAATCGACTAGCGCCATGCAAGTTAAACTAAACGGCGCCGACGTTGGTACCCTAACATTTGCAGCCATTGGCAAACAAAATTTGGCGAGTGAACGTTTTTACAACAACTTAACAACGTCCAATTCAAAATCGATCTCAGTGGAGTTATCTTACACTAATAATGGCAACCCCTCAGCCTCTGGGTATTTAGATTACATTTCTATAGAAGCCGAATGTAGCCTAGAAAGTCCAGGAACTCAATTTCAATTTAAAAACAACGCTACTGCTACACAATCTGGCGTGGGAGCCTTTGAAATTTCAAAAGCCGCTTCAGTTTCAGAAGTTTGGGATATTACCAATCCTTACCAAATCTCTTTTTATACGAACCCCGAGGCCACAGCAAAATTTAGTTTTAAAACCAACTTAGGCTCCCTTAAAAACTACCAAGCCGTATCCGTTTCCGATTATTATGCGCCAAGGCGGGTTAGTAATTCTACAGTATCAAATCAAGATATTAAAGGGACTGTTTTTTTAGATAATCAAGGGGGATTTAAAGATGTTGATTACCTTATTATTACGCCTGATTATTTATACACACAAGCGGAGCGACTCGCACAACTAAACCGAACCAAAAACAATCTTAATGTAAAGGTGTACTCCTTAAAGTCCATCTATCAAGAATTTAGCTCTGGAATGCAAGATATTGCAGCCATTAGAAATTTTGTGAAATACGTTTATGACAACGCATCTTCATCCGACAATAAACTCAAATACGTTTGCTTATTTGGAGACGCATCATTTGACTATAAAGACCGTGTTTCAAACAACACGAACATTGTACCATCTTGGTATTCCTTAAACAGTTTTAGTTTAACAAACTCATTTATTTCGGATGACTTTTTTGGCATGATGGATGCCAATGAAGGCACGATGGCCAATTCGGATAAACTCGACATTGCCGTGGGACGCATTCTCGCCGAAAACGCACAACGTGCCAAAGACATGGTCGACAAAATAGAATCCTATTATCAACCCGAAGCTTATGGCAGTTGGCGAAACAATTTTCTTCTTATTTCTGATGATGTCGATAAATCGAGTGATGCTTTGATTCAACAAACAACCGATGCAATCGCAGAAAGCGTAAAAGCTCAAAAACCGTATTTGAATGTTTCAAAAATTCATGCAGACTCTTACGTCCAAGAAACGTCTTCTGGGGGTGATCGGTATTCATTAGTCAACAAAGCTATTTTTGATGCCCTCGAAGTTGGGGCGGTTGTGGTGAATTATTTTGGACATGGTGGTGAAGATGGGTTGGCTGGCGAACGAATTTTTGACAAAATAAATGCTCAGGAAGTCAACAACCCAACAAAACTAAATTGTTTTGTCACTGTGACCTGCGAGTACACCAAATTTGACAATCCTTTTAGAGAGACCGCTGGAGAATATCTGTTTTGGAATAAAACAGGCGGTGCTATTGGATTAATCACAACCACAAGACAAATTTATGTCAATGTTGGAATTAATTTTAATAAAACTTTAGGACAATATCTATTCGCTTTTGGTGCGAATCAAAAAACGAGTATTGCAGAAGCTCTGAGGCAAACAAAAAACGATCCAATGATTACGAATCAAAGTCAAAGGCGATTAGTGTTTTTTATTGGCGACCCTGCCTTAATGCTTCCGATTGCAGACCCGGACATTCAAGTGACAAAAATTAACAACGAACCTATTAATACGACTACTCAAGTCCTAAAAGCATTGAGTAAAGCCAAAATTGAAGGCCATGTCACGAACGGACAGGGTGGTATATTAACGAATTATAATGGCATTTTAACTGCGACTATTTACGATAAAGACATTCAACGCTCCACCCTTGGGAATGATGGCACAAAAAATGCCGACAATTCGTTAATTACCATTGATTTTGACGCTTTAGGAGAGGTGATTTTCAGAGGACAAGCCAGTGTGACTAACGGACAGTATGAACTTGAATTTGTGGTTCCAAAAGACATTAGTTTGCAAGAAGGCACTGGTAAAATCAGCCTCTATTCAAAAACAGAAACACTTTTACAAAACTACGGCTATAATCTAGAGGTTGTAATCGGCGGGCTGAATCTTGACGCCCCAGAAGATAATTTGGGACCCACAATTGCGCTGTTTATGAACGACGAAAATTTTATTTCTGGAGGCATCACCAATGAAAACCCCACACTTTTAGCCAATCTATATGACGAAAACGGCATCAATACAGCGAGTGGAATTGGACATGATCTAGTGGCCACTTTAGACGGCGATGAAACAAATGTTTACAAATTAAACGATTACTACACCGCCGCAGTAGATGATTACCAACGCGGGACTTTGAGCTATCCTTTTAGAGATTTAGCGCCTGGCTTACACACCCTCTCTCTAAAAGCATGGGATGTCTACAACAACTCATCTGTACAAGACATTCAATTTATGGTGTTTGATAAAGATGAAAGTCTAGAGCTTAGAAATGTGCTTAATTTCCCCAATCCGTTTGTAAATTATACCGAATTTTGGTTTAGCCACAATAGTTCGGAGGTTTTAGACGTTTCTATACAAATATTTACGATTTCAGGAAAACTGATAAAAACCATCAATCGCCAAACCAGCGGACTCAACAGCTCCGTTACCAGAGATATTACATGGGATGGTACCGACGATTTTGGAAGCAACATTGGGAAAGGCGTTTATGTTTACAAATTGAGCGTGCGTTCCACGAATTCTGGAATGACCGCAGAAAAAATTGAAAAACTTGTAATACTTTAATATTAACTTATATTTGTTAAAAATAAATTTAAAAATGACTCCATCTAAAAAAACCCAAAAAACAACACTACTCGCTTTATTTTTAGTGTCTATTTTTTTAAATAACACAACCGCTCAAACTACGGTAATTCCAAACCAAGATTCTAGAGTCATCACCACTGGAGTGCCCTTTTTACTGATTGCCTCCGATGCGCGGGCCGCTGGTATGGGTGATATGGGTGTTGCGACCTCAGCAGATGCCCACTCACAACAATGGAACCCTTCGAAATATACGTTTTCTGAAGCAAAATCGGGGATGGCAGTGAGTTATACGCCGTATCTAAGCAAATTAGTCAATGATATCTTTTTAGGGAATCTTACTTATTTTAACAGGCTCAACGAACGGAGTGCGTTTGCCGTTAGTTTAAAGTATTTTTCACTGGGAGAAATTGAATTAAGAGCGGATGAGTTTTCTGAAGCCTTGATAGAAAAACCAAACGAATTAACATTTGATGCATCCTACTCTTTGAGACTTTCAGATCAATTCTCTATGGCCGTTGCCTTGCGTTATTTAAGATCTGATTTAAAAATACAAGCAGTGGACGCCAATGCCAAGGCAGCAAGCTCATTTGGAGTGGATATTGCTGGATACTATCAAAGTGAAGAAGAAGCTTACAACGATTTTAATGGGCGTTGGAGAGGTGGATTTGCCATTCAAAACTTAGGTCCAAAAATGAAATATGACGATGCTGGTAGAGAAAACTTCTTACCAACCAACTTAAGACTCGGCGGAGGATTTGATTTTATTTTTGACCAATACAACAGAGTTAATGTGACGGCAGAAGTCACTAAACTATTGGTTCCGACGCCTCCTATTTATGGAACAGAATATAACTACACAGACACCAACAACAATGGCGTTTATGATCCAGAGACTGACGAAAGAGGTTCTATAGTGGCAAGCAATGTTATCATAGAAGGCCAAGACCCCAACGTGAGTTTTATATCGGGTGTGTTTCAATCGCTTAACGATGCACCTGGTGGTTTTAGTGAAGAAATAGATGAATTTACGTGGGCCTTAGGAGCAGAGTATGTATACCAAGATTCGTTTGCTTTAAGATTGGGTTACTTTAATGAAAATGAATTCAAAGGCGCTCGAAAATTCTTTTCCTTAGGGGCTGGTTTTAAATACAGTACGATTGATATCGACCTGTCTTATTTATTCTCCGCGTCCAAAGTACAAAGTCCTTTAGAAAACACCTTACGCTTCTCTTTAGCATTTAATTTTGGAGATGGAGAGTATTCTGAATATTAATTAGTAACTTTATTCAAAATACTAACTAAAACTATTGCCCCATGCAATAGTTTTTTTGTCTGAACCAATAATGAAAAAAATAAAAATTGACACTGCTTTTGAGGTGTATGATACAGTGGACGAATTAGCAGCTCCGATCCAAAACCTCCTTCAAAAAGCGTCTGAAGCTCGTGAAAAAGCCTATGCACCCTACTCTAAATTTTTAGTTGGTGCCGCCTTAGAACTGGAAAACGGTGAAATTATTTCTGGAAACAACCAAGAAAACGCTTCCTACCCTTCTGGATTGTGTGCCGAACGAACCGCTATTTATTATGCCGGTGCAGAATTTCCAAATCAAAAAATTATCCGAATGGCAATTGTCGCGGGATCCACGCTAACTCCAACCACAAAACCCATCCCCCCTTGTGGCGCTTGCAGACAAGCATTATCAGAGTATGAGGTCAAACAAAACACCCCAATGGAACTATATTTCATGGGCACTTCTGGACAAATAGCACACTCAAAATCGGTTGAAAACATCCTTCCATGGATCTTTGACAAAACCGTACTGTAACGATTTTTTAAAAAATTAACTCTTACTCTTTTTAGGTTATCAATCAAAGTATTACTTTTGTCTTTACATTAAAAACAATTACTGTAAACGCATGCAGAAGATAACTAAAGAAGTCTACCTTGATTGGTACGAAAATATGATGCTCTGGCGAAAGTTTGAAGACAAACTTGCAGCGGTCTATATTCAACAAAAAGTAAGAGGATTCCTCCACTTATATAATGGACAAGAAGCCGTCCTAGCAGGTGCTTTGCACGCCATGGATTTGTCCAAGGACAAAATGATTACGGCCTATCGAAATCACGTACAACCCATTGGGATGGGCGTTGATCCACGACGTGTGATGGCAGAACTTTTTGGAAAAGCTACTGGAACGTCTCAAGGATTGGGAGGTTCGATGCATATTTTCTCAAAAGAAAAAGGCTTTTACGGCGGACATGGAATTGTTGGAGGACAAATTCCTTTAGGCGCTGGAATGGCGTTTGGTGATAAATACCACGAAACAGGTGCGGTCACCCTTTGTTATTTTGGCGATGGTGCAGCCCGTCAAGGCTCGTTACACGAAACTTTTAACATGGCGATGAACTGGAAACTTCCAGTGGTTTTTGTTTGTGAAAACAACGGCTATGCCATGGGAACGTCTGTAGACAGAACTGCTAACCATACCGATATTTGGAAATTAGGATTAGGCTATGAAATGCCTTGTGGTCCTGTGGATGGGATGAACCCCATCAAAGTGGCGGAAGCATTTGATGAAGCCATTCAACGTGCGCGACGCGGGGATGGCCCCACATTTTTAGAAATGAAAACCTATCGTTACAGAGGGCATTCTATGAGTGATGCACAACACTACCGAACCAAAGACGAAGTCAAAGAATACAAGAAAATTGATCCAATCACACAAGTCTTAGATGTTATTCTTCGTGAAGAATATGCCACAGAAGACGACATTAAAGTCATTGATAAGCGTGTGAAAGAACTAGTTGCTGAATGTGAGAAATTCGCTGACGAATCGCCCTATCCAGATAAAAGCTTGATGTACGATGTCGTATATGAACAAGAAGATTATCCATTTTTACAACATAAATTATAAGTTATGGCAATCATAGTTAACATGCCCCGACTAAGCGATACCATGGAAGAAGGAACCGTGGCGAGCTGGTTGAAAAAAGTAGGAGACAAAATTGAAGAAGGTGACATTCTTGCGGAAATCGAAACCGATAAAGCAACGATGGAATTTGAATCCTTTAATGAAGGAACCTTACTTCACATCGGTGTTCAAGAAGGTGAAACGACGATGGTCGATGAACTTCTAGCCATTATTGGCGATGAAGGCGAAGATATTTCGGCACTTTTGAATCCAACAGCTGCCGTAGAAGAAACAACTCCAGAACAAACAGAGGCTCCAGTAGAAGCCGCTGCAACCGTTGTGGAACCAAGTACAGCAAGCATTCCAGAAGGCGTGATTGTGGTGACCATGCCACGCTTAAGCGATACCATGGAAGAAGGGACCGTCGCAAGCTGGCTCAAACACGTGGGAGATGTGATCGAAGAAGGCGATATTTTAGCGGAAATCGAAACGGACAAAGCAACGATGGAATTTGAATCCTTTAATGAAGGGACCTTATTATACATTGGATTGCAAGAAGGTGACTCTGCAAAAGTAGATGATCTTTTGGCTATTATTGGCCCTGCAGGAACGGATGTTTCAGCAGTCGCTGCTAACTTTTCAACTTCAACAGTTGTCGAAGCAGCTCCAACAGACACTCCAAAAGCAGACGCTCCAGTAATCAAAGAAACACCCAAAGCAGCCGCTGCACCAGTAGCAGTTCCAAATACAACAGGACGCTTGCATATTTCGCCACTAGCGCGAAAAATGGCAGACGAAAAAGGCATTGCCTTGAACCAATTGGTTGGTAGTGGCGAAAACGGACGCATCATCAAACGCGATGTTGAAAACTTCACTCCTATAGCAGCTGGATCAGCAGGTACTGCGAAATTTGTACCCACAGGGCAAGAAGATTTTGAAGAAATTAAAAACTCGCAAATGCGTAAAACCATTGCGAAACGTTTGGGCGAATCTAAATTCTCTGCACCTCATTATTATTTGAATGTGGAGTTTGACATGGACAATGCCATGGCCTTTAGAGCGCAATACAATACGGTTCCAGATACAAAAATATCATTTAACGACATCATTGTCAAAGCCTGTGCGTTGGCATTGCGTTTGCACCCACAAGTAAATTCACAGTGGTTTGCAGATCGTATGAAACTAAACAACCACGTACACGTTGGTGTGGCGGTGGCTGTTGAAGATGGTTTGGTCGTTCCTGTGGTGCGTTTTGCGAATGAGCAAAGCTTGCCGCAAATTGGCGCCGCCGTTAGAGATTTTGCTGGCCGTGCACGTACCAAAAAATTAACCCCTCAAGAAATGGACGGCAGTACCTTTACCGTGTCTAACTTAGGGATGTTTGGGATTGAAAGTTTTACATCGATTATCAACCAACCCAACTCAGCGATTTTATCGGTGGGGGCCATTGTTCAAAAACCAGTGGTTAAAAACGGACAGATTGTTGTTGGAAACACCATCAAACTCACCCTCGCTTGCGATCACCGAACGGTAGATGGCGCAACGGGCGCACAGTTCTTACAAACCTTAAAAGGCTTTATTGAAAACCCTGTGACCATGTTAGTTTAAGGCGATTTTAAAATCGTATACTTTCTAAAATCCACTCATTTGAGTGGATTTTTTTTTTGCGACTCTAAACATAAGATTGAACTCTTTGTTTAATCACATTTTCAGCTGAGCTTCAGTAAAAACAGATCAAAAACTTTAATAAGTTGTAAATAAAAAGTATTTTATTTTATTTTAAAAAAGAGTATTTGTATTTTCGTGTAAAATTAACCAATTATGAAAAATTATCTTTTAGGATTCTTATGCCTTCCTGGCCTAATGTTTAGTCAAATTTTAACCGTTTCAAACGGTGCTTCAATTAAGATTCAAAACACAGCTTCTATTTCTTTAGATGGGCTGACTTTTACCCCCAGTGAAACCTATATCATCCCTGATGGCTCAACTGTCACATTACTAACCGATGCTGAAGAAGTTAATGGCAATAAGAGTATCGCTAGAGTGTATGAGGCTTCAACAGCGTTGAGTAGCTTTACAGGAACTCTTGTTTTTGCGTATGCAGATGATGACCTCAATGGTATTGATAAAACTAAATTAGTTCTAGAAACTCAAAGTGCAGACGGTACTTGGACAGCGCATTCACCAACTGTTAAAGATGCAACCAATAACACCTTAAGTTATGATTTTACCGCATTAGAATTCACAAAAATAACAGCCAGCTCGGAAGATGCGAGTCTTACGGTTGAAGAAATCGCTACAACTGATTTTGTAAAAGTCTATCCAAATCCAACGACAGACAAACTGATCATTGTATCAAAAAGTCTTCAGAAATCTATTTTGTACAATGTGTCTGGACAAAGCGTATTAGAATCTAACCGCAACGAATTGAATGTATCTCAACTCCCAACAGGGATTTATGTATTACATACTACCAATAGCCAAAACCAATTGTCAACGTTTAAGATTATTAAGAAATGAAAAAAATAATCATATTTTGTGCTCTTATTTTTAGCATGAGCTTAACGGCTCAGGTAGGAATTAACACGCCCGTAATAGATGCTTCGGCAGCTTTGGAAATTACTTCTACAGTAGGCGGTATTTTGATTCCACGAATGACAGAAACCGAGCGTGATGAAATTACAGCTGCAGCAGACGGTTTATTGATTTACCAAACCGATGCGACTGCAGGGTTTTATTATTACAATGGAACCGCTTGGACAGCTCTTGCTGGTGCGGGTTCTGGCTCTTGGGATCATGTAGCGACTCAAAACATTAGCTTACAAGATTTTTGGATTAACAATGATGGTGGAGCAGCCAAAGGCTTACAAATAGATAATGACGGTTTATTGTATGGAACTGGAGCATCGGCGGCTATAGAACAATTGGAACAAGATGAAGATAATGGCCCAGGAGCTTTAAATATACTTGCTGAAAACAATACAGGAGACAACATTGCTGTACGAATTCTTGGTAATAACCCCGACGATTATTACAGTGGGGGTAAATTAGTTTTTGGTGACTATTTTTCAGGAGAGTACGGGCCTTATATTGCAGAATCCTCAGATGAAGATTTAGAAATTGTTTTGCCTGACGGAAAATTGGACATTAATGTGAGTGAGGATGTCAACGTTTCTGCAATCAATTTGAGTGTGACTGCTGTATTAAATATGAATTCCAATCCAATCCAAAATGTAGCAGACCCTACAGAGGCACAAGATGTTGCAACAAAAAACTATGTAGATAGTTTTATAGGTTCTGGTACTGAAGGTCAAGTTTTAACCATGGTTGGTGGCGTAGCCACTTGGGTAGACCCCTGTGTAAGCAGTCTTTTTTACGCAGATACTGACAGTGACGGGTATGGCGATAACAGTGTTTTAACTGTCGCTTGTGCTCAACCTGTGGGTTATGTGAGTAATGGTGATGATTGT
The DNA here is from genome assembly GCA_949499105.1 of Formosa sp. Hel1_33_131. Lineage (GTDB taxonomy): Bacteria > Bacteroidota > Bacteroidia > Flavobacteriales > Flavobacteriaceae > Hel1-33-131. The sequence goes on from CATEFX010000042.1 coordinate 13,842, forward strand.
GACGATTCTGATGCTGCAATAAACCCAGACACTGTATGGTACGTAGATGCTGATAGTGACGGCTATGGAGATAGTAATAGCCCTGTTGTTGCTACTTGTACTCAACCAAATGGCTATGTGACTGTTGGTAACGATTGTGACGACGGTAATGCTTCAATAAACCCCGGGGCTGAAGATCCTATTGACGGAAATGATCAAAACTGTGACGGAGATGATGGATAGCCAATACATTTTTTACTTTAAATTCAATGAACTAATACCATCTTCTTAAACGAACCTCAGAGGTAATTCAACAAATCGATATAAAATTTTAGTTCCTAAAAAATAAGTACAATCAATTTGTAAATAAAAAAAAGACTGCCCGAAAAGGCAGTCTTTTTTGGTTTAGGAAACACTTAAAACTAATTAATCCTTTTGAAGACTATACGCCAAAGGGGGTTGATTTTTTATCGCTTTAAACGCCCGAAAAAAGGGCTCCTGTATTTTACTTTTACTATTATTATTCATTAAATATGTTATTTAATGTGTTCTTAAATTCGTTTTCGTTCTCATTGTTATAAAATGGAACTCCAGTTATCAAATAATTATCTGAATCAATCTCAATGGTCATTTTTTCAGATCTAATTTCATTTAAAAAGTCTTCTTTCCATTTATCATGCGCTTTTAAATGATTGCCTTTAGGTTCAATAAAAACTTGATAAGTCAATTCGCTTCCTGATTTTTGTTTACAGAACAACACAAAATCGGGTTCAAATCCTCTCCCTAATTTATCAATAATTTTAACCTCTCGTTCGTTCCGTATTAAATAAATATTTTCAAATGATTTTTCTAAATTTTCAAAACGGCGCGCAAACATTTTTACAAATTCTTTTTCTTCACTCGTACCGTAGTTAGCATTGTAAACATACCAAGGTTCGTTTGCAACCAACGTTTCTTGACCGTCTGCTCTAGTACTGTCTTTGTAGACCTTAATTTCTTTGTCTTTAAAAACGTCACGAATGGGTTTGTTTAGATACTTAGAGCCTTCAAACGCTGTCAAATTTGATTTAATTTCAGTTTCAATAGCTTGCAGCAGTCCTTTAACAGCACTTAAATAGTCTTCATTTGAAATAACACCTAGACGTGATTTTGAACCATTAAACGTCACTTCTAACCCACCTAAATAATGATTACTTTTAATTAGATGAGACAGCGATTCAATCGAAGGGAAATACCGTTTTAAATGATCAAAATAATAAAAAGGATTTTGACTCAAAGCATAACGAACAATGTGTTTTGGAATGGCAGAAACTAAAATATCTTTTTGTTTGATAGGATCGATATTAGGTTCTTTTTGGTCCGTATCAAAAAAACCAGACATTGTACCGATTCCAGAAGACAATGTGAATGCATAATTTCGTTTTGAAACGCCTAAATCTGAAAATGATTTAATGTTTTTATAGCTCTTTTCTACTTTTTTATTCAAAACAATTTTACCTGTTTTATAGAAATCGGACTTTTTAAATTCTAATTTTAAGGTTAATTGTTTTGTGAGTAGCGTGTCGTCATCCTCATAAACACCTGAGGCAACTAGTGCCTTTTTTAACTCTGATATATAGCGATTATCTTCTTTGGTATGATAATAAAGTTCTTCCAATATTTTTAAATCGTTCGAAATATCGTCGTCATACTTCCGCTTGTATTGATCTTGACCTTCTTCTAACTGAAACGGAAAATACCGAGCACCTCTCCCTATCAATTGCGCTTCTGAAAGGGTTGTTCTACCTATTTTATCCCCTTTTCCATCTCTTGTTTCGTACAACCTAACAATGTCAAACAAATTTAGAACGTCCCAACCTTCGTTTAGTTTTTGAACGGCAAACACAGCTCGGATGGGGTTGTTTTCATCTTCCAAAGTGTTCAGTCGAATTTGGTTCAATTCAGCCTCTTTGTCGTTGTTGGCACTAATGCAATTTTCTTCTTTGAAATTGGATTTAATGCGTTTTGAAATCTCGTTTGAAGACAGTGAATTTGTTTTAAAAAATTCAAATGCTTTTTGAACAATTTTAACGGTAGACGTTTTTTGGATGTTTTCAACCATATCAGCATCGAACTCCTCAATCAATTTATGAAAATTTTCTTTATTTTCTTCGGATTCTTTGATGGTTCTTTTTGCCTTAAACAGAATGACAGGTTTTAAGTTAATAGAGTTTGAGGTCGCTAATTCTTGTCGGTATAAATTCAAAATCAAGGCTTGAATGATGCGTTCTTGTTCGTCATACAAAGACCGTATTAAATTTATTTCTTTTGAAAATTTATCGACTCTAAATTGTGAGAGGTCGTATTTTTGAATGACTTTATCCTGGTATTTTTTAACGACTGCTTGGCTGTCATAATCTAAGGTGGCTGTAAACTCTAACAGTATATTGTCATAGTTCTGTTTTAAGATTTTTTCGACGGTGCCTTCCCAACTGCCAAATAAGGTTCCACTTTTTGTACCTGAACTTAAATGATGTGCTTCATCGGCAATCAAGGCAATTTTTTTAGCTTCAAAATCCTCGTAGGTCACACTGTTTTCTTTGGTATTATTCAAATCAATATGTAACTGTTGAATGGTGGTGAAATTGATGTTAATGTTTTCGGAGTCAGATTCTTCAAAATTGGCAACCTCTTTGATCACTATGGTTTTTCCATCCACCACTATTTTTGGACTGAACAAATATTTAGAGGCTTCTGGATTTAAGAAATTGTCTCTGGTTTTTCGAATGATGTTATTGGAATTTACAAAAAACAAAAAATTGCGAACCCCTTTTTTATAGAGATGCAACATCAATCCTGCCATCACCAATGTTTTTCCGCTTCCTGTGGCCATATTATAGAGTAGATGGTAGGGCTTGTTGGGTTTCCCATCAAACGCTTCATTATGACAAAGTATAAACCGTTGAAAAGATTCTTCCTGATACGGTCTTATCTCGTATTTTAGATTGTCCGTAATATAGTTTGGCACCACGGTTCTTGCAATTTCTCGTTTCCCAAACTCTTTGATTAAGGTATCATATAAATAGGCCATCGTTAGTTCCAGAATTTTTCATGCTGCCATCCGATAGGAAACCCCATATCTTTTTCTTGTTGAAGTGGCCAGTCGTTCATGAGTTCAATTAGTTTTGTTTTAAATCCATTTTTAGGGTTGATGATTTCTAAAATATACTGCATGGCACAAAGTGCTGGGTATATTTTATTACGATAAATGTGTTCTCTGTTTATAAACTCGTATTTGGTTTTTTCTGGCAGCTCTAGTTGTGTGGACAATCGTCTGTTCCATAAGCGACTATGATGAGCACATATATTTCTAATATTGCAAAAACTACGCATCCAATTTTCCAAAACCTCTACCTTGTACACTCCAAAATGCTGGGTGAATGCCTTCTTTTGAGCATTCCTTTTCAGGTTTAAAAATAGCTTTGAAAGCAGCCCCAAACTACTCACTTCCAAACTCATCCAGCTGGGTGGGAGTTTAGGATGGGTATACGTTTCATTATAATGTTTGATAAATGTTTCAACACTGCGGTTAATTTCTTTTTCCAAAGAAGACAGCGAATTTGCGAAATACATAGAATTACGAAACAGCATTGGATCGGTGTACCAATGACTTCCATATTCCATACTCCATCTGTAAATGATTTGCGTACGAAATGCAATTTCAATTTTCTCAAGCGCTTCAAAAACAAGCGTTCTCAATTTACTGTCAAAATTGTATAGGGTGATGATTTCCTCAAAACTGATCTTTTTTATAAAGGGATGTTGGCTATTGGTATTGTCTTGAAACGGATAGGTGTAAGCCCGCAAACGGTAATAGCTGATGTTTTCTAAAAAGACACGCGAGGGATGTTCGTTCTCAAAAGTGAGGCCTCTTTGTTTGAAGGCTTCAATTTGTTGTTGAAAGGATAAAGGCGGTTTGGAATAATTCATAGTCTAAAAAAAATTAAACTACGGAACCCTATAAAAATCGAAGACCCGACCATTTGAGCATCGTCGAGAGGCTTGTCGGGTTCTATCTCTGCAAATCTATAATCATTTTTGGTTATAACCATCATTTTTTTGTTAATATTTTAGTGGATGCAAAGTTCTTATCTGTTAAGCTGATAAAAATCGGCCGTCACTTTTTGGTCCTCGAGGTGCACTTCAAAGTCTTTATCCTTTAATGATGACAGGTTCACATACAGCTGATTCTTATCTAACAGGGCCACCAGATGCTCTTTTTGTTGGGCTAATTCCAACTGCTTAAAATCTTCGATGTGGGCGTCTTGTTTTTTGAGATCTACATTGTAATTGAGAAAGGATTTCGCTTTCATCTGCTCCCAAATTTTTAAGAGTTGCTTGCTGTTTTTGGCAGCTTCAATGTGCTCAATAAACGTTTGATTGTATTTTTTGAGTTCCAAATAAGTGAATGATCCCCCGCCTTGCCAGTTGACTGCTTTGCTAATGCCACCTTGTTCGCCTTTGATCACTTTTTTTATCCGTTCTACAGCAACTGTTTCGATATAGTACATTTGTTCAATACCAATATACTTTCTGTTCATTTTATGAGCTGTAGTTGCAGTTGTTCCGCTACCAAGATGATAGTCAAGTACAATATCTTCTTCTTTTGTGGCAATTTCAATTATTCTTGTTATTAAAGTTTCAGGTTTAGGAAAACCAAACACTTTTTTGCCAAAAAGTTCTCTCAAATGAACAGTACCTCTTTCAGAATTAACTTCTTTATCCCACCAAACAGAACGGGCAAGTCTTGTATTCTTTCTATATTTCTCAATTATCATAAATCGTCCTTCTTCTTGCATAGCTTTTCCAACAATATCTATATTTAATCTTTCACTTGCTTTAGGTTTTCCCCATCTCCAAACAGTTTGAATTCCTTGAGATTTTGCTGGCATAACTTCAATAAATCCATCTTTCTTCACAAGAGAAAGCTCTAAAAACCCATTGTCAATTTCATTTTTTGGATTGACATAAAAAGGATAACACAAGTTTGGTCGATTTTTGTCATTAAATGCAGTATTACGATTCCTTAATTCTCTTGTTTCATAAGGACTAACTTTATCTTCAAAAGGGAATTTTTTATCAACATCTGTCATTGGATGCATTTCGTAGTTAAATTCACTTTTAGAATAGATATGAATAAACTCGTGCATATTAGCAATTCCACCATAATCCCTTCCTCTTGGATTATTAACTACTGTAATTGTGTCTATAAACTTATCTATACCGAAAACATCATCCAATAAAACTTTTAAATATGCTTGTTCATTATTGTCGCAATGAATAAATATCACACCCTCTTTCTTTAATAAACCTTTTGCAGTTTGAAGGCGATTCTTCATAAAAGTCAACCACGTAGAATGATTGAAACTATCATTATACCCAAAACTATCATTCCCCGTATTGTAGGGTGGATCAATATAAATCAGCTTTACTTTGCCTGCAAACTCTTTTTTAAGGCTGTGCAGGGCTAGGAGGTTGTTGCCTTTAATAATCAGGTTATCGGTAATGGTGTTTTTGGGCAAACCTCTTTTTTGGTTGAGTACGGCATCGCGTGTAAACCCTTCAAATGGTTGGGAGCCGTCTTTGGTATAGGTTGTGGCATTGGTGAGTACTTTGGGTTCTAGCAATTGGGTAATTTCGTCTTGCGCCAAGGTTTCATTAAAAAATATTTCTTCGCGTTTGTCTTCTTCGCGGCTTTGCCCACCTTCCAACACACAGTCTTTAAAAGGCCACACGAGGGCCACCTCGTTGCGTTGTTTGAGGTAACTGCCATTGATGGTGAGGCCTACTTTGTTTTTGTATTGGGTATAACTATCGTTTAGGTAGTTTTTTTGTTCTAAAAACTGGATAAACTTTTGCTGGTTAAATACCAAAGCCCCTTTAATCCCTAGAAAAAACGTTTCTTTGAGCTCGGGGTTCTCCAGTAATAATTCAATAATTCTGGGGTCAAAATCCTGAGCTTTATTAATGACTACCCATTTTTTTAAGGCACCATCATCAGTAACAAAATTATTTTCAGTTTTGAGCTGTTTTTCTAGGGCTTCGTATAATTTCATTTACTGTAGGTTTCCAAGAATTAATAGAAACTACCGCACCCAAAAAAAGTTTACAGTAGTCGTTACTGTAAATTAATATCATACTTAAAGCGTAGGTCAGTCGCTTTAGAAGATTCAAACCTGGGGTCAAAATCAGGTCAAATGTACTAAAAAATAAGAGTTCTCAAACATCTAAGATTAAAATTTGAAGATTTACGTTTTTGTTAGATGTTGTTTAATGGTGTCTTTTGCTTTAGGAACGGGCACAGAAATACTCTCTTTTTGGAATTGGATTCGTGTAAAAAACTAGAACTTAATAAACAAAAAAAATCCACTCAAATGAGTGGATTTTCATGTTCTGTGGGCGCAGAGGGATTCGAACCCCCGACCCCCTGGGTGTAAACCAGGTGCTCTGAACCAACTGAGCTATGCGCCCTAATTATTGGACTGCAAATATAGTCTAGTTTTTCAATTCACAAAAGATTTTTAATAAAAAGTTAAATTATTTCCGCCACCACAAATGTACTGCCGCCAACATAGATCAAATCGTCGTGGGATGCGCTTTGTTTGGCAGCTTTTAAAGCGTCTTTTACAGACCGATGAAGACTTCCTTCAAAACCATATTCTGTAAAAATCTGCGCGAGTTGTGACGCCTCTAACCCCCTAGGAACATTGGGTTTGCAAAAGTAATACTGTGCCTGCTTTGGAAATAGCTCTAAAAGCGACGGGATGTCTTTATCATTCACCATGCCCAACACTATATGCAAGCGTTGAAATTTCTCGGTTAAGAGCTGTTTAAACACCAAACGTAGCCCTTCCCTATTGTGTGCCGTATCGCAAATGATTGTTGGCGAACTCCCCAAAACCTCCCAACGTCCACGAAGCCCCGTGTTTTCGGTGACTTTTAAAAGACCTCGTTGCACTGCTTCTGTAGGGATTGTAAACGCCCCGGTATTTAAGATTTCAATAGTTTGTAGTACCGTGCGTACATTATGAATTTGATAAGTACCTTTTAAACTTGTGGGAAGTGTGTTTTCTATGCGTTGATCTGCAAAATAAATCGGTGCTTGTTCTTTAGTGGCTTTGGTTCTAAAAACGACTTCGGTTTCTAACTGTGTTTCGCCAATTACTACAGGAGTATTTGGTTTTATAATGCCTGCCTTCTCCCCTGCTATGGCTTCTAGGGTCGTCCCTAAAAACTGGGTGTGGTCCAAACCAATATTGGTAATGACCGATACTTCCGGATTAAGGATATTGGTAGAATCTAAACGGCCACCAAGTCCGACCTCAACCACTGCAATATCGACCTGTTCATCTGCAAAATAGGCAAATGCCATCCCCACAGACATTTCAAAAAACGACAATGCGTTGGTTTCAAAAAAGGATTTGTTATGCGCCACAAAATCCACTACAAAATCTTCGCTGATCATTTCACCATTAATACGGATGCGTTCGCGGTAGTCTTTTAAATGCGGTGAGGTATATAAACCCACTTTATAACCTGCTTCTTGCAAGACAGACGCCAACATATGCGCCGTAGAGCCTTTACCATTGGTGCCGCCAACATGAATGGATTTGAATTGATGTTCTGGATGATTGAGCTGTTTGGAAAGCTTCAGGGTTTGACTTAAATCGGCTTTATAAGCTGATTTCCCCACATTCTGATAGAGAGGTAATTGAGAAAATAGCCATTGCGTGGTTTCTAAATACTTCATTTACTGGCGGACGCTAAAATCGACAATCACAAAACCAATTTGTTTGGCAGGGGCTTTGGAATCTGCAGGCCATTTGTGGGTGAGGGCTGTTTTTTTAGCGGCCTCATACAAACAGATATCGCCAGTCGTACCCCGTTTTCCGGGGATGGCTTTGACCACATTCCCATTTTGATTCACATGAATTTCAACGACTACTGTGCCTTCTTCGTCACAGTCGGGAATGACTTTCGATTTGGACGGACGCCCACGGCCATTCAATCCATAGCCTACGCCGCCATTTCCACTGCCCGGAGATCCAAAATAACTCGATGCATAGGGATCGCCGTTCAGTTGGCCTTTATCGCCCGGAGTATCATCATCACCTTCCGACCCTGTGTCGGTGCCGTCATCTGCGCCGATGCCACCCATGAGTGCATCTAAGTCTTGTTTCTTTTTCGCTTTTAGTTCGGCCTCTTTTTTGAGACGTGCCGCCTCTGCTTCGGCTTTGGCTTTGGCTTCAGCATCAGCTTGTGCTTTCGCTTTGGCTATCGCCTCTGCTTCATTTTTTGCTTTGGTATCTGCGTCTGCTTTCAGCTTAGCCGTTTTGGCTTCTGCTTTTTTAATGGCAATAGATTCTAAATCTTCGGCGGTGAGCACCTCTTCTGAAGCCGTAGGCTCACTGGACTGTACAGGTGGTGCCGCTTTCACAGGTTCGACGATCTCGGGTTCAGTAACGGGCGTAGCTGCTGCTGCAATGGGTTTTTTAGGTTGTACAGCCCCGCTGCCCGTATCGGAAGTTCCAAAATTGACCGCAACACCATACTCCAAAGGCGGATCCATATAACCAGGCCCCACTATAAATAGCAGTAAGATCAACAACAGCATGATGACGGTGGTCAGTCGTGCGGAATGTTTTTGATGTTTGGTCTCAAAGAAGCGCATCTTAGTTCGGATTTACAGCGAGTATGATTTTGAATTTATTTCGATTGGCAATGTCCATCACTTTAACGACATAGTCCACAGGAACAGATTTTTCAGCTCTCAACACAAGGGTTGGAGCGGTTTCTTTTTGTAATAGTTGAAGCAATTCGGCTTCTAAATTTTGAACCTCCACTTTCGATTGATCGATATAAAACGACAGGTCTTTTTTAATACTGACGGCAATCGACTTTTTATTTTCTGTTTTTCCACTGGCTGTTGGCAGTAAGATATCAATGGCATTGGTGGTCACTAAAGTCGATGCAATCATGAAGAAAATCAACAATAGAAACACAATATCCGTCATGGACGACATATTAAATTCGGGAGATATTTTATTACGACCTCTAATATTCATCTTAAATAGGTTCGTTAAGTAAGTCTAAGAACTCCACCGAATTGGCTTCCATTTGGTAGACCACTTTATTGGTGCGTCCGACGATATGGTTAAACGCAATATAGGCGACAATCCCAACGACTAAACCGGCAACCGTAGTGGTCATGGCGGTGTAAAGCCCATCGGCCAAAAGTTTAATATCAATTTGACCGCCAGAATTAGCAATTTCAAAAATGGATAAAATCATTCCAATCACCGTTCCTAAAAACCCAATCATGGGTGCTGCACCAGAAATGGTTGCGAGTACGCTGACGTTTTTTTCTAAGCTATACACTTCTAATTTCCCTGCATTTTCAATGGCCGAGTTGATATCGGCGAGTGGGCGTCCAATTCGAGAAATGCCTTTATCAATCAATCGTGATACGGGCGAATTGACTTGCGCACAGACTGCTTTGGCGGCATCAATTTTTCCATTGACCACATGGTCTTTGATTTGGTTCATGAAATTTGGATCCACTTTAGACGCCGCTTTTATGGTGAACAAACGTTCAAAATAAATATAGAGTGCGACTACAAGGAGCACTGTTAACAGGGCTATAATGAGCTGCCCTGCGAGGCCTCCACTTTTAATCAATTCGACGATGGATAATGTTTTTTCGACGGATTCTGCATCTAATTGGATGGCGACTTCATCTTGAATACTGGTATTGATCATATGTGTTTAAGTATAACTTCGAAATTACAAACGCTACTATTTAGGAAAAATTATATTTAGAGCAGGGTTCTTGTAAAGAAAAAGACAATTGCTCCTGCTAAAAACCCAACGAGGGCCAGCCAAGAGATTTTTTTCAGGTACCAGAAAAAGTTGATTTTTTCCATGCCCATTGCGACCACGCCGGCCGCCGATCCAATAATCAGCATACTTCCACCGGTTCCGGCCGAGTAGGCAATAAAATGCCAAAGCTCGTGATCTAAGGGTTCGGAAAACATCCCTAAAGAGGCTGCAACAAGCGGGACATTATCAATCACTGCCGAACAAACCCCTAATAGCAACACGACTAAATCAGAGACTTCTGTACCCGCCATTTCGGTTCCTAGAGCTGGAGTGGCGACTTTAAGCCAATCGGCAAAACCAAATAAAGTTCCTAACGACTCAAGGGCTGCCACTGCCATTAAAATTCCTAAGAAAAATAAGATGCTAGGCAATTCTATTTTTGATAAGGAGTGATGTACGGGACTGTGGTGTACGGTTCCTTCTGAGTTTTCTTTATCTAAAGTGTTCATGCTAAATTCTGAGGAACTATAAATTTCTGCAAAAACAGCCACAACACCAAGTGAAAGCATCATTCCGACATAGGGCGGCAAATGTGTGACCATTTTAAAAATAGGTACAAAAATGATGGCTGCTAATCCTAAATAAAGCATGGTCCCACTAAAACGACCTGCAGGTTCTGACTCGCTGGTATCCATTTCTAAGGACCCTTTAAAAACAGATAATCGAGAGGCGATGAAAGTTGGAACCACCATACACACTATTGATGGCAATAATAAGTAAGCGAATAAATGCCCTGTGGACACTTTATTTGCAATCCACAACATGGTGGTGGTCACGTCGCCAATTGGAGAAAATGCACCTCCCGCATTGGCGGCAATGACAATAAGTCCTGCAAACCAAAGACGCATTTTACGGTCATTAATTATTTTTTGAAGCAATGAAATTAAGACGATCGTTGCGGTTAAGTTGTCAATAATCGCTGATAATACAAAGGCTAGCACGGCAAAAATCCAGAGTAGTTTAGATTTCTTTTTGGTTTTAATAAAATTCTTTATGGTCGAAAATCCATTGAAATACGCAATAATCTCAACGATGGTCATCGCCCCTAATAAAAACACGAGAATCTCGGCGGTTTTCCCTAAATGGTGTAATAAGGTTTCTTCGAGAATGTGCATTTTTTCGGTATGACCCAGCAATTCAAAATTACTTAGAAGGGCATGTTTTCCGGAATCAAACCAAGTGGTGAAATCGTCTATTCCAAAAGAAATAAGCGCCCAACTGATGGCCATCATAATGAGGGCTGGGATTAATTTGTCAATTTTTAAACTGTGTTCTAGAGTAATCGCTAAGTAGCCCGCGATAAAGACAATAATAATTACGGCTTCCATGAGTTCTATTTTTGAGGATTTATTTTGAACGCTAAATTGATACTAACAAATATAAAAAACTAATCAAGATTTCAGGAAAATTAACGGTTTTTTTCGGGGAAATAAATATACCCGCTACTGTGATCGTGTGAAGCGCCGGTCACCGATTGTAGACAATTGGGTTGGTTTTTTAATCTAAGCACGCCTAAAAACCCAAATACCAGAGCCTCTTTATAGTTGATAATTGATGCGTCTGCTAAAGGTAAATCCAATCCAGATAGTTCTAAGATGCGGTGCATTAAAAATGAATTAAACACGCCACCCCCGGTGATTAATCCGTTTTTTAAATGATAAGAATTTAAAACCTTTGAAATTTGCAGGGCACTGTGTTCTACAACGGTTCTTAAAACAGAATCAACTTCAAGGGTATACGCATCAATCCGAGGAAAAACGTCGGTTTGCACCCACTCGAGCCCCAATGATTTTGGAGGTTGTAGCTTGTAAAACTCCAATTGATTTAAGGCCGCTAATAAGGGCAAACATAGCGCTCCACTAGACGCGATTTTACCGCCGTCATCATATGGGATCTCCAAAGATTTCACGTAGTGATTTAGGATGATATTAACGGGGCAGATATCAAAAGCAATTCGATTGACTTGCGGCTTAAAAGAAATATTTGCGAAGCCCCCCAAATTGAGACAAAAATCATAATCAGAAAACAACAGCGCATCGCCAATAGGGACTAAAGGCGCGCCTTGGCCCCCGAGTGCGACATCTTGGGTGCGAAAATCACAAACCACGGTTTGATTTAAATAGGTTGCTAAGGCAGGTAAATTACCGATTTGAAGGGTTATACCTTTGTCGGGTTGATGAAAAACAGTATGTCCATGGCTGCAAACTGCATCCACTTTACCGACTTGTTTTGTATGGATAAAAGCAGCGATTTCTTTGGATAAATGCAAGGTGTAGTCTGTATTTAAATTTTCTAAATCCGTTGGATTTAAATCAATCGCGGTCCGAAGGCGGTCTTGCCAGTGTTTGGAGTAATCAACCGTTTTGGAGCTACAAATTTGAAACGTCCAAGAGCCATCAAACGCAAAGTGCGCATAACATAAATCGATGCCATCCAACGAGGTTCCGGACATGACTCCGATGACAAAAAAGTGTGTTTGATTGATAAATTTTGTGTTGCTCATATTATATTTTTACCTATTTACTATGCACGCATAGTAAATTTTTATATATTTGAAAGGACTAAAACGATCCTTATGAATTTTTCTTTATCTGAAGAACACCGTATGGTCCGCGAGGCCGCCCGTGATTTTGCACAAACCGAATTACGTCCTGGCGTGATCCAACGAGATACACTCCAAGAATTTCCCGACAATTTAGTGAAAAAAATGGGAGCACTCGGGTTTATGGGCATCATGGTGGACCCAAAATATGGAGGGAGCGGCATGGATACCATTTCGTATGTATTAATTATGGAAGAACTGTCTAAAGTAGATGCTTCTGCTTCGGTGATTGTATCGGTTAACAACTCCTTGGTGTGTTATGGTCTTGAAACCTATGGTTCAGAAACCCAGAAAGAAAAATACCTTAGCAAACTAGCCACTGGCGAATATGTGGGTGCTTTTTGTTTGAGCGAGCCCGAGGCCGGTAGTGATGCCACCTCCCAACAAACAACCGCGATTGATCATGGGGATCATTATGTGATTAATGGCACCAAAAACTGGATTACCAACGGCGGGCGATCGGATGTGTATCTAGTGATCGCACAGACCGATCGCAGCAAAGGTTCTAAAGGGATTAATGCATTTATTGTTGAGAAAGGGATGCCTGGTTTTGAAATCGGTCCTAAAGAAGATAAACTTGGAATTCGTGGCAGCGACACACATACCTTGCAGTTTAATGATGTCAAAGTTCCTAAAGAAAACCGAATTGGCGCCGATGGTTTTGGGTTTAAATTTGCCATGAAAACCCTGTCGGGAGGCCGGATTGGGATTGCTGCTCAAGCACTCGGGATTGCATCTGGTGCTTATGAATTGGCATTGGCCTATTCTCAACAACGCAAAGCGTTTGGAACTGAGATTTGTAACCATCAAGCCATCGCGTTTAAATTGGCCGATATGGCCACGGATATTGAAGCGGCACGGCATATGGTAATGAAAGCGGCTTGGGATAAAGACCAAGGCGTTTCGTATGATACTTCGAGTGCGATGGCCAAATTATTTGCTTCTAAAATTGCGATGGAACATACCGTGGAAGCGGTTCAGATTCATGGTGGTAATGGGTTTGTAAAAGACTACCATGTGGAGCGATTGATGCGGGATGCAAAAATTACCCAGATTTATGAAGGCACTTCTGAGATTCAAAAAATGGTGATTTCGAGGGCGATTCTTAAAAATTAACTGTTAAATCAGGGCATAAATGTAAAAGTATCTTGTTTTTTTATTACATTTAGTTCGGATTAAAAGCCCCAACTGTTTTTCTTCATAACCAGTTTTTCAAATAGTAGCTTTAAAGGACTCTTTTTTAGAAGGTGTTTTGTGTGTTTCAAAACTTCCTTTTAAATACGATTTTGAGGCGTTCCATTTTTAAAACAGACATGGGACTTTTAATGGCGAAGCCGTACCTAAATATTAAATGAGCAGCCCCTTTTTTTTAACATTGCTATGAAAAAAATTAAGTTAATTCCTACGGATTTGAGGAGTTGACCCGTCCTGAAATATGTATACACAAATCAATAAGTATATATATAAAAATGACAGAGTAACCAGACGTTACAGAGAACCTTTCAAATTAAAAATTTTAGCCGAACTTAGTACAGGTAAATATACTAAGAGCCAACTAGGAAAACTCTACAGTATTGCACCTACGACTATTAATGAATGGATTAGAAAGTACGAACGTAATGACCTTATGAACACTAGAGTTATGGTAGAAACTAAAGATGAAATAACACGTATCTAAGCACTTCAAAAAGAAATTGAGCAACTTAAAAAACTAGTCCTTAAAAAAGATTTAGACGAGTTAGTGAACGATTCCTATCTCGAAGTTGCTGCTCAGAAACTAGGCGATAAAAACGTCTTGGAATTAAAAAAAAAGTTAAACATCAAGCTTTGAAAATAGCAGTAGATAAAACGAAAGGATTAGTACCTGTTTCTAGCGTATGTAAGCGTTTTAACTTAAAAAGAGATGCTTTTTACAAGTATAACTGTAGAGCGGATCAAAGACATTTGTTTGAACATCAAATAATAGATCTCGTTAAAAAAAGACGCAAATCCTTACCCAGAGAAGGTGTACGTAAACTAATGAAATCCTTAAATCAAGACTTTGATAAACAACAATTAAAAGTAGGCAGAGATACCTTGTTTAAAGTACTTAGAGAACATAGTATGCTAACACTTAGAAAGAGAGACAGTGCTAGGACTACAAACTCTTATCATCGTTTTTATAAGT
>CATEFX010000043.1 GCA_949499105.1 Formosa sp. Hel1_33_131
ACTACAAATAAACTGTTTAAATAAAATATGGAGGTCGTATCAAATGCAAGTCCATGGTAACTCAACCTGAGGTATTCAGAAAGGGAATCAATTTCTAACAATGAATAATTATATATAAAGAACAAAAAACGGGACAAGGCGTACATCAAGTACACTAGTAAAACCCTGTATACCATTACCTTATACTCATTCAGTCTGATAAATCTTAACATAAAAAAAATTCAAAATTGGATGTAAAAATAGAAAAGAAATTGGACATTTTACTCCCCTCAGCGTCTTTTTATAAATTGTTAGTTAAATTGTAAAATTTTCAAGTTTAATAGTTTTGTCTATCTAAAATTAAAATTATATTTGAGAATCATTTTTTTAACTTTTAATATTTAGTCAATGTCAAACAAAAAATTACATGATTTAACTACCCAAGTTCGTAGAGATATTTTGCGCATGGTTCACAAAGTAAACTCAGGCCACCCAGGTGGATCTTTAGGATGTGCCGAATTCTTAGTAGTACTTTACACAAATATCATGAATCGCAAAGAGGGGTTTGACATGAATGGAATTGATGAGGATTTGTTTTTCCTATCCAATGGCCATATATCGCCCGTGTTTTACAGTGTATTAGCGCGTTCAGGATACTTTCCTATTGAAGAGCTTAACACTTTCAGGCTTTTAGATTCTCGTTTACAAGGACACCCAACAACACACGAAGGTCTTCCAGGAGTTCGAATTGCTTCAGGGTCGTTAGGTCAAGGACTATCCGTTGCATTGGGGGCAGCAGAAACGAAAAAATTAAATAACGATACTAGCCTTATTTATACGCTTCACGGAGATGGCGAATTACAAGAAGGACAAAATTGGGAAGCCATCATGTATGCTTCAGCAAAAAACATAGATAATTTAATTGCCACTATTGATTTAAACGGAAAACAAATTGACGGAGCAACAGACGATGTACTTCCAATGGGAAGCATAAAAGGCAAATTTGAAGCTTTTGACTGGACTGTTATTGAAGTAGAAAACGGAAATGATATTGAAACCATTCTTGAAGCAATGGAAACCGCTAAGGCAGCAACTGGTAAAGGGAAGCCGGTTTGTGTATTATTAAAAACAATGATGGGGAATGGAGTTGATTTTATGATGCACACCCACGCATGGCATGGAAAGGCACCAAACGATGCCCAGTTAGAGACTGCTTTAAATCAAAATCCAGAAACTTTAGGAGACTATTAAATTCAAAACCAACAAAAAATGAAAACGTACACATACACAGAAAAAAAAGATACAAGAAGTGGTTTTGGAGCAGGTCTTGCTGAGCTCGGAAAAACGAACCCTAATGTGGTTGCACTATGTGCCGATCTTATAGGGTCTTTAAAAATGAATCAATTTATTGATGAAAACCCTGAACGTTTCTTTCAGATTGGAATTGCAGAAGCCAATATGATGGGGATTGCAGCTGGATTAACAATTGGTGGTAAAATTCCTTTTACAGGAACTTTTGCAAATTTTTCGACAGGACGTGTTTATGATCAAATTAGACAATCCATTGCATATTCAAATAAGAATGTGAAAATCTGTGCATCTCATGCCGGTTTAACATTAGGAGAAGATGGCGCAACACATCAAATCTTAGAAGACATCGGTCTTATGAAAATGCTACCCGGAATGGTTGTAATTAACACCTGCGACTACAACCAAACGAAGGCAGCAACGATTGCTATAGCAGACTATGACGGCCCTGTTTATTTAAGATTTGGAAGGCCAGCCGTCCCTGTTTTTATGCCAGAAGACCAAGTGTTTGAAATTGGAAAAGCAGTTCATCTGCAAGAAGGTTCAGATGTAACTATTGTAGCAACTGGGCATCTTGTTTGGGAGGCGCTAGAAGCCGCTAAGGTATTACATGAAAAAGGGATTTCTGCAGAAGTGATAAATATTCATACCATTAAACCGTTAGACGATAAAGCTATTTTAGACTCTGTCGCAAAAACGGGTTGTATTGTGACTGCTGAGGAACATAATTTCTTAGGAGGTTTAGGAGAAAGTGTTTCCAGAGTTTTGGCGCTTAACAACCCTACACCGCAAGAATTTGTTGCGACTAATGATACTTTTGGAGAATCTGGAACCCCTGCACAGTTGATGAGCAAATACGGACTAAACAGTGCTGCAATCATTGAAAAAGCACTGAAGGTTATTGGAAGGAAATAAATTTAAGTTATACTAAATATTAATAAAAAAAGAGACGCAAATGCGTCTCTTTTTTTATGTATTGATAAGAATACTTATTCTGTTTCTACGGGACGGGAACTGTATAAGTATCGTCCAAATAATTAGGTATTCCATTTTCATTGTCATCTACTAGGGTTATAATGTTAGCTGAAAAAGTTCCGTCTGCTAAAGTAGAAATAGGTGAAATAAACTGATTAGACAACAAAATAGTCGCATCAAGAATAGCCTGGAGCCCTTGTTCTGTTTCATTCGTACGCGGTTCAATTTGAATTTCATCGGAAGTAGCTGTACCATCTCCGTCATCATCGCTATCATTAAAATTAAAAACTTTATTTTCATCAGTATCAACTAACAAATCAAACTCGTTTGATTCAGACACCTCCATATAAGAAGGTATATTGTCAGAATCGTGGTCATTTATTTCCATTTGCATGATCTCAAACTTAAAAACTAAGTTAGAATAAGAGGGTATACCAGTTTTAGAGGTTGAAAAATAACCTAAACCAGATGGCAAAAACATAGCGCCCATACCGTAGCCGTCAAATGAAACGGAACCATCAGGATTGGACACATAAGACCCAGAAGTCTTAAATTCGGGCATAACGCGACTCCATCCAGTAATCACGTATACCAAATCAAAAACAACGGGCGTTGTAGAGCTGTCAAAAACACTACCATTGGTAAGTGAACCAGAATAGTTGACCCTGACTGAATCAGAGAAATTAGGGGATTCGCCTTCACCCGGTTTAATTTTTAAAATATAATATTTATAATCAACCTCAAGTAAAGTGGTAGAGTGTTGTTCTACATCATCAATTAGTAGGGTCGTATTTATTGGTAAGGTTTCTCCATCCAGCAATTCAGTAATTACTAAGTCTTCTAGCCTAGGATTCGCTAAGGAATTGACCGCTACCGAATTGTAATAATGTGTGCTTAAATAACTCTTAAGGGAAATACTATCAATAACTTGTTGTTCTCCTCGATCGTTAGGGGGAGCCGCGACTGTGTTTTCATCTTTTTCACAAGACACAACAGTTAAGATAAGTAAGCAAATAAAAAGTATGCTATATTTGTAATTCATAATTGTATAATTAAGGGAGCAAGATACAATATTATACTATTTTTGTACAAAAGATTAACGTTGTTTTAAACATTTTATGAGAATCGATAAATATTTATGGTGTGTCCGGTATTACAAGACACGTAATATTGCTACAATCGCTTGTAAAAAAGGGCATATCAGGGTAAATGACACGGTTGTAAAACCAGGAAGAAACATCTATCCAATGGATAAAATTGGAGTGCGTATCAATCAAATTAATTACCAATTGACCGTTCAAGACATTCCTAAAAGTCGAGTTGGAGCTAAGTTAGTTGATATTTACAGGATAGACACTACCCCAAAATCAGAATTTGAAGCTCAAGAATTATTAAAATATTCTAAGGACTATTATCGTGAAAAAGGAGAAGGAAGACCTACAAAGAAAGACCGTCGAGAAATTGATGATTTCCTGGAAACAGATAAAAAAGACGATTAAATAAATGAAGATGAATAGCATTTTTTATCTTTGAATAAAACCACATTATGGCACTATCGGAAAACTGCATTTTAAATCACAAACAGATCAATCACAAAGTAAAACGAATTGCATACCAAATTTACGAGTGTAATGTAGATGAACAGGAAATCATTATTGCTGGTATCGACTCCAATGGTTATTTATTTGCTGAAAAAATTAAATCAGCCTTAGTTGAAATATCTAATATTAACCCTGTATTGTGTAAGGTTAAAATTGATAAGAAAAAACCACACTCATTAATAAATACTTCTTTAAAGCCAGATGAATACCGGAACAAATCATTAGTATTAGTCGACGATGTCCTAAATTCTGGAACAACCTTAATTTACGGGGTCAAGCATTTTTTAGAAGTTCCATTAAAGCAGTTTAAAACAGCAGTCCTCATAAATCGAAATCATAAAAAATACCCAGTAAAAGCAGATTTTAAAGGAATTTCATTATCAACTTCATTAAAAGAACACGTTTCTGTTATATTCGAAGGTGAGCAAATGAAGGCTGTTTTAAAGTAATTTTGAAATAATTTCTTCAACAAGTTTAGCTTGACTTAAATGGTCTGTTTTAACACTAATTTCAGCTTGACTGTAATAAGGAGCGCGTTCAAACAAATGTTTGGCTATAAATTCCGGAATTTCATCCGGGGTTAAATCAGAAATTAAAGGTCTGCCTGACTTTTCATTTAGCAAACGATCGGTCAAGGTCTCAATAGAAGTAGTCAGCATCACAGTAATCACATTAGGATGCTTTAAAAGAAATGCCATGGTATCTGAATAACAAGGCGTTCCGCCACCCAATGCTAGCACAAGTTGCTGTTGTTGGGCACATAATTCTTTCACCGCGGTCGCTTCTAAATTTCGGAAATATACTTCACCCCTAGATTTGAAAATATCAGAAACCGAAGCTTTTTGTTTGGATTCGATATAATTATCTAAATCTTGAAATTTTGAGTCTAGCTTAGTTGCTAAAAGCCTTCCAATAGTCGACTTTCCAGAACCCATGTATCCTAATAAAACAACAATCATAAAACTATAAAAATTTGATTATAAGCCTGCTATATTTAGCAACAACAAAAAAACAAAAAATAATTTAAAAAAGCATTGTATTATTAATTAAACCCTTTATATTTGCAGCCGCATTGAGGGAAAGAAATGACCTGGTAGCTCAGTTGGTAGAGCATCTCCC
>CATEFX010000044.1 GCA_949499105.1 Formosa sp. Hel1_33_131
ATCCCAGTTGGCTTAAATGCAACGCTTTTGGCTATCGGAGTAGATGATGACAATTATCTTAGATTCGGAACACTTGAAATAGATGTTCAGGAAGAAGATGAATTTACTATTGATGTAGATTACGGAACTACTGAAAACCTCGCCACACTGATCAATCAACTGGGGGAATAGTGTTTTTTTGCAACTGTTTAGCAATGGTTTAGCAAAATAAAAAAAATATCTCCAAAAATAATTCATTATTTTTAGAGACAAGTTGTGACCCAGAAGGGATTCGAACCCCCAACCGTCAGAGCCGAAATCTGATATTCTATCCAGTTGAACTACTGGGCCATTTTATTTAAGACAACTTCGCTTTCACTAACGTTGATATTGTTTTGCCATCGGTTTTGCCTGCGAGTGTTTTACTCACCACACCCATCACACGCCCCATGTCTTTCATTCCTGAAGCGCCTAAAGATGCAATGGTGTCTACCACTACTTTTTCGACTTCAGAAACGTCTAGCATTTGCGGTAAAAATTGACTGATCACTTCGACTTCTGCCAATTCGGGTTCCGCCAAATCTAACCGATTTTGCTCTGTAAATATCGCCGCACTGTCACGACGTTGTTTAACTAATTTTTGTAATAATTTAAACTCGTCTTCTTCATTCATCTCCACATCAGAACCACTAGTGCGTGCCAATAAAATAGCAGACTTAATAGACCTTAATGCGGTCAGAGCGACCGTATCCTTGGATTTCATAGCGGCTTTAAGCGCGGTCATGACTGAATCTTGTAAGCTCATACGATTGACATTTAATTAAGGTGCGAATATAACAAAAACAACGATTTTTATTCTTAAAAATTAAAAAAACCTGAGAAATGAATTCATTTTTCAGGTTTTAAAATTTAATAACACGAAACGTTAATCGACGTTGTCATGTAAATACGAATTATTTGAACGCAGTTGAACCTCATCATTGTCATCAAGTCCAATCGTTGTTCTAGAAGACTGAACATCCGAAGAATGGGCTACATCATTCAAGTTCACCCCTTGACGTTTATAGGCCGGTTCTTTTTCAATTTCTTCAATTTTAGACGTATTGAATTTATAATTAAACGCTTTCATTTTTTGACGTCTTTCATCGGCGCGATCTCGAAGTGTTTTAGAAATTGGGTTATTAAATGGATCCACATTTTCTTCTGGTTCCGAAGTCACGGTGCGTTCTTTTACGGTCACTTTAGAAAGGACCATTTCTTCTTCTTCTACGTCAACGTTTACCGCTTGTTTTTTACCTTCATATTTTTGATCGGTTTGTTGTAACACAATATGATCATCTAAAGCATAGCGAGTTTCACCGGTTTCATTGGCCTCTGTAACAGGGATTAATTCGATATAATCATTAACTTCGATCTCCTTAATTGCAGCCTCAACAGTCGTTTCATTTGAATCCTCGAGTGTAAAGACTTCAACGGTATCCGATTCTGATACTGATGTCTTGCTAGAAATTGGCAAATCAAATGACAGCATTGTTTGATCTTTTGGAATGGCTTCAAAATTATCGTCTTCAACCTGCATGGTGGTGACTTCATTGATAATAAAATCGTCCTCCGCAACCTCAAGATCTAATTCTTCAAAATCAACTTCGATGGCTTTAATAGCATCGGTAGTTGAGACGAGATCCACTACACTAACCTCTTCCGTTACTGCAGTCGCTGGCGTTTCTTCTAAAGTATGAACAACCACCTCATTCGAGATAACTTCAGTCGCTGCTGATGCGGCAATCGGCATCAAGTCGTGCTGCATGGTTTGCTCATCCTCGAGTGCATGAACTACCTTTTTAACCTCTGTATTGGTAATATCATTTTGTTGATCGACATCAAAACCCGTTGCAATAATCGTCACAGACACCGCTTCTCCTAGAGTTTCATCTTCACCAACACCCATAATAATATTGGCACCGTAACCAGCTTCGGCTTGAATATGATCATTTATCTCACCGATTTCATCAATCGTAATTTCTTGAGCGCCAGAAACGATGAGCAGTAATACGTTTTTGGCACCTGTAATTTTATTATCATTCAAAAGCGGAGAATCTAAGGCACTTGTAATGGCTTCTTGTGCTCGGTTTTGACCCGAAGATGTCGAAGACCCCATAATCGCAGTTCCGCTATTACTCAATACTGTTTTTGCATCTCGTAAATCAATATTTTGCATGTAGTGATGCGTAATGACTTCTGCAATCCCACGAGCAGCCGTAGAAAGCACTTCATCCGCTTTGGAAAAACCAGCTTTAAAGCCTAAATTTCCATAAACTTCTCTTAGCTTATTATTGTTTATGATGACCAACGAATCGACTGTTTTTCGAAACTTTTCGATCCCTTGATGCGCTTGAGAGTTTCTTACTTTTCCTTCAAACTCAAATGGCATGGTGACAATCCCTACCGTGAGAATGTCCATTTCTTTAGCCATTTTAGCAATGATTGGCGCGGCGCCCGTTCCGGTGCCTCCACCCATCCCAGCGGTGATAAATACCATTTTGGTATTAGAGGTTAACATGGCACGAATGTCTTCCAGACTTTCAACCGCCGATTGCTCACCTATTTCAGGGTTGGCGCCCGCGCCTAAACCTTCTGTTAAGTTGACGCCAAGTTGAATTTTATTGGGTACACCACTATTGTTCAACGCTTGTGAATCGGTATTACAGATCACAAAATCGACCCCTTTGATTCCTTGCTTAAACATGTGATTAATCGCATTACTTCCACCCCCACCAACGCCAATGACCTTGATGACATTAGATTGGTTTTTTGGTAAATCGAAGGTGATTCCAAAATCGTTACTGCTGCTCATATACTTAATTTTACTGGTTATAAATTTTATTCTGCGTTATCTAAAAAGTCTTTAACTCTTTCGGTTAACTTATCTAAAAAACTGCGGTTATCTCGATGCGATTCTACTGGAGGTGGAGCTATTTCATCTTCTAAAACAACTTCCTCTTCCTCTGGAATTTCGTCAACTCGTTTGTCTTGTCGCATTAAACTGTCCATCACCAAGCCAACAGCTGTCGCATACATTGGACTTGTAATATCGCTATCACTATCACCCGCCAAATGCTCGTTTGGATACCCGACTCGAGTGTCCATTCCGGTGATGTATTCTACTAATTGCTTTAAATGCTTTAGTTGACTTCCGCCACCTGTTAACACGATTCCAGCGATCAGCTTTTTCTTTTGCTCTTCGTGTCCGTAATTTTTAATTTCGACATACACTTGCTCAATAATTTCGACCACCCGAGCATGAATTATTTTAGACAGGTTTTTAAGCGTAATTTCTTTAGGATCTCGACCTCTCAAACCTGGGATAGACACAATCTCATTGTCCTTGTTTTCGCCGGGCCAGGCAGATCCAAATTTGATTTTTAATAATTCTGCTTGCTTTTCAATAATCGAGCAGCCTTCTTTAATATCTTCTGTGATGACGTTCCCTCCAAAAGGGATCACTGCAGTGTGGCGAATAATTCCGTCTTTAAAAACGGCTAAATCCGTTGTTCCACCTCCAATATCAATCAAAGCCACCCCTGCTTCTTTTTCTTCTTGACTTAACACTGCATTGGCAGAAGCCAAAGGTTCCAAAGTGATTCCTTCTAAATCCAAGCCGGCGGTTTGCACACAACGACCAATATTTCTAATAGAAGATACCTGCCCGACGACGACATGGAAATTAGCTTCCAATCGTTCGCCATACATCCCAATCGGTTCTTTAATTTCTGCCTGTCCATCTACTTTATAATCTTGTGGCAACACATGGATAATTTCTTCTCCTGGAAGCATTACAAGTTTATGCACTTGATTAATGAGACGCTCAATATCCTCTTCATTAATGACTAACTCTGAGTTTTCACGCGTAATGTAATCACTGTGTTGAAGACTGCGAATGTGTTGTCCTGCAATCCCCACAGTCACCTCACCTATTTTTAGTCCTGAGTTGGCTTCGGATTCCGAAACAGCTTGTTGAATGGACTGAATGGTTTGAGTAATATTATTAACAACCCCTCTGTGGACACCAAGACTTTTTGATTTTCCAATGCCAAGTATTTCTAATTTATCATACTCGTTTTTACGACCAATCATGGCCACAATTTTGGTAGTACCAATATCTAATCCTACTGAAATTTTTTGAGCTTCCATACACTTATTTTTTGGTGCAAACAACTTGATTATCAAATTGTAAATTCACGCTTTTATAAACATCTAACACTTTATCTTTGTTTGCCTTTTGATAAAATGCTTTTAAATTTTTCATTTTTTGGTCTAAATTCTCAAGACTCCCCACTAATACTTCAAAATCTAATAATCTCATTTTTAGGATTATTTGATTGTTTTCATCTTGTTGAATTTCTGTGATATAGGTTTTTAAAAACGAATCTTTAAAAATCTTTAACGCTAATGAATAGACGCCATTTAAATCCTCCTTATCCACAACACCCGTAATCAACGGCACTCGCGCACTATGCTGAGGGGACAATGGCATCCACAACCCGTCTTCATCAATATAAAATGTGGCCTCCGCATGAACCCTTGCAATGGGTCGTTTTTGCTCTACTTTAGCCCTAACTTCTCCGTTTACAGTAAGATACACTTGAGCGGACTTAATCATGTCGTCTGACTCAAGTAAAAACTCCATCTCCTTCAAATCTAAATTATCTTTCGGTAAAATATACAGTTGTTCTTGATTTTGTATTAACAATTTATTAACCATTTCGGTCGTAATATAAACGTTGTCGTTTCCTGTAAATTGAACCGCTACTTTAGACACAGAACGCCCATTATTTTTGAACGATGAAAAGGCATACAAAAACACCACTAGCCCTAGCAGAAACAACCCTTTTATGATATTCCAATTAATACGCATGACTTAATTTTTGTTTTAATTCGGACGCTTCCACGCCTATATCACCTGCACCAAGCGTCATGAAAATAGGATAGCCTAAACTCTGAATTTCATGAACTATTTCTGGTTTTGATATTAATTTTTTTACTGGACTCGTGATTTTTTCTAACAACCAACTCGAGGACACGCCCGCAATTGGCAGCTCTCTTGCTGGGTAAATCTCTAATAAAAATACGGCCTCAAACTGAGATAAACTTTCTGCAAACTCATCCACAAAATCTTTCGTTCTACTAAACAGGTGTGGTTGAAACACAACGGCTACTTTTTGAGTCGGATACATTTCACGGACCGCTTGGTACACCGCATTAATTTCGGTGGGGTGATGTGCATAATCATCTATAAACACAAAATCATCTGTTTTAATTTGATACGTAAAACGCCTTTTGACGCCTTTATACGACTCTAAAGCTGGTTTTAACGCCGTTTCAGAACATCCAAATTCCAAGGCCATCGCCATCGCCACCAATGCATTTGAGAGATTATGTTCTCCTGGCAAGTGAAACCTTAGGTTTTCCATCAAACCAGATGGGGTTTGTATATCAAATTGATACGACCCATTTTCAATACGAATATTTAGAGCACTATAATCCGCGGGTTCATTCACAGCATAAGTGATCCCCTGTAAGGGCAATCCTTTTTTTATAAATAGTTTTCCAGATGGTTTTATTTTTTGAGCAAACTGCTTAAACGTATCTACTAAATCAGCCTCTGAATTGTATACATCCAAATGATCTGCGTCCATGGAAGTGATACACGCAAAGTCGGGGCTCAATGTTAAAAACGAGCGATCAAACTCGTCTGCTTCTACCACCGATATTTCAGTCCCATTTTGAATCAAATTAGAATGGTAGTTTTCCGAAACACCCCCAACAAAAGCGGTAACTTTTTCATCGCATTCGTACATCAAATGACCCAAAATACTGCTCGTCGTTGTTTTGCCATGCGTCCCAGCAACTGCCAAACATTTTGTGTGTTCTGTGATAAGACCTAAAACTGCAGAGCGTTTTAAAACTTGAAAATTAGTGGTCTTGAAATAGTGTAAAATCGAGTTTGAATCGGAAACAGCTGGCGTATAGACGACCAATGTTTTCAATGGGTCCATAAAGCGTGTATTAATTTGATCAACTGCCGTTTCAAACTGAATATCGACTCCCAACTCAACCAGTGCGTCCGTAAGAGTCGTCTGCGTTTTATCATACCCACCAACCTCTTTATCAGCAGCAACAAAATACCGCGCAAGCGCACTCATGCCAACACCTCCGATGCCGATAAAATAGACGTTATGGATTGTTTTTAAATTCATTTAACTAATAGCTTTTCGATTTCATCTACGATGGATTGAGTTGCTTTTTTTAAAGCTAGTTTTTTAATGTTTGTTGCCAATAATTCTTGCTGTGATTCGGATGCTAAAAGTTCTGAAAACTGCTTTTCAAAACTTAATTCTAGATCCTTTTCACTTATTAGGATGGCCGCATTTTTTTCGGTAACAGCCAACGCATTTTTGGTTTGATGGTCCTCGGACACATTTGGAGACGGAATAAAAATTACCGGCTTTCCAACGATACAAAGTTCTGAAACTGAACTTGCGCCTGCTCTAGAAATCACAATATCGGCGGCTGCATACGCCAAATCCATTCGATTTAAAAACGCATGGACTTGTACCTGTTCGTTCGAATTATACGGCTTATAATCTTCCTGATATAATTTCCCACACTGCCACACCAATTGAATTCCTAAACCATTGAAAAAATCTAATTCTGATTCAATAAGCTGATTCATTCGGCGCGCCCCTAAACTCCCGCCTAATACCAAGAGTGTTTTTTTGTTGGGCTCTAGTTTAAAAAACGAAAGTGCTTCTGCTCTTTTTTGATCTAAATCCAGCAAATCTTGTCGCACGGGGTTTCCAGTCAGTATTAATTTTTCTTTAGGGAAAAACCGCTCCAAGCCATCATAGGCTACACAGACTTTATGTGCTTTCTTGGACAATAATTTATTGGTAATCCCTGGAAATGAATTTTGTTCTTGTATCAAAGTCGGCACCCCTTTCATGGCAGCCACTTGTAACAAAGGTCCACTGGCAAAACCACCAGTGCCAATGACAACGTCGGGCTTGAAAGAATTAACAATAGACATCGACTTAAACAAACTCAGTAATAATTTAATTGGGAACAATAAATTTTTGAGCGTTAACTTTCTTTGAAGTCCAGCAATCCATAAACCGATTATCGGATACCCAGCTTGAGGTACTTTTTGCATTTCCATTTTATCTTTGGCGCCTACAAATAAAAACTCAGATTTCGGGAACCGAGATTTTAATTCGTTTGCAATGGCAATCGCAGGGTATATATGCCCCCCTGTTCCTCCACCTGATAATATGATTTTATAGTGCTTCATTAAAGTGCTTCGCTTAATATTTCTAAAGGGTGTTTCTCATCATAATTTTGTGCTTTTTCTTCATCTCGCTTGGTACTTACACTCAACACAATGCCAAGTGCCAAGCAAGTAACCCAAATAGAGGTCCCTCCGCTACTTATAAGCGGCAGTGTTTGTCCTGTAACTGGAAACAACTCAACTGCAACACCCATATTGACCAAGGCCTGAAATACGATGGGAATCCCAACGCCCACGGTTAATAATTTTCCAAAGACCGTATCTGAATTTTGCGCCACAATTACAATCCTAAACATTAACCATAAATAAAGGACTAGCAATGATATCCCTCCAATCAATCCGTATTCTTCAATAATAATAGCAAAAATAAAATCGGATGATGACTGGGGCAAAAAGTTCTTTTGAACACTTTTCCCAGGTCCTAATCCTTGAATTCCGCCAGTTGCGATGGCAATTTTAGCTTTCTCAATTTGATAGGCTTCTTGAGTCGCTTCTGTATCCATGAAACTAGAAATTCGACTTGTCCAAGTGTCCACTCGATTCGGCATCAAATCTGGAAACGCTTTGGCAGTTAATACAAAAAACATCAAAACGACAACGCCAGAACCGATGATAATTGCTAAATATTTTAATGGATAGCCTCCCAAAAATGTTAGTAAAATAACCATTGAAAAGATGAGTGCAGCCGTAGAAAAATTAGCAGGAAGCACCAAAGCTAACACGACAAACACCGGCAACCACAACGGAAGAATAGAATCTTTAAAGGAAACAATCTCGTCTTTTATTTTAGATAAATACCGTGCTACAAAAACCATTAACACCAGCGCAGCTAAGGTAGATGGCTGAAACGTAAATCCAACAATTGGAACTCGAATCCATCGACTGGCATTCGCACCTCCAATGGTTGAACCCTGAAGCATTGTAATTAACAACAAGACTAAAACCACTGGAATCATCACCATCGACAACCCTCTAAAATAACGATAAGGGATTTTATGTACTCCATAAATAATTGAGAACCCTAAGAATAAATGTACAAAGTGTTTGATGAAATAACTAAAAGTCGTGCTACCCCCTCCAATGTAAGCCAAATTACTGGCTGCACTGTACACGGGCAGGAATGAGAATATTGCTAGCAAGGCCGCAATAGCCCAAATAATTCGATCTCCTTTTATGTTATCAAAAACTGTCTTCATTATAACTGTCTTACAGCGGCTTTAAATTGTTGACCTCGATCTTCATAATTTTCAAATAAATCAAAACTTGCACAAGCAGGCGATAACAAAACAGCCTCCCCTGGCTTCGCAATTTTATAAGCAATCTTAACTGCTTCGCTCATAAACTGTGTTTCTATGATGGTATCTACCATATTTCCAAACGCATCAAATAAGGACTCGTTATCTTTTCCTAAGCAAATAATTGCTTTGACTTTTTCATTGATAAAAGGAAATAAAGAACTGTAATCATTTCCTTTATCAACCCCTCCAACAATCCAAACCGTTGGGGTATTCATGCTTTCTAATGCGTAGTAGGCCGCATTCACATTCGTTGCCTTGGAGTCATTTACATACTTCACTTTATTGATGGTAAGAACCTGCTCCAACCGATGCTCTGCCCCCTGAAACCCTTCTAGACTCTCTCTAATGGTTGCTTTTCTGATTTTCAAAAGATGTGCAACTGTTGATGCCGCCATCGCGTTTTTGATGTTGTGCTTTCCTTCTAAAGCTAAGTTTGTTGTTGACATAATTATATCTCTATTGTTAAATTCGATTAGTATATTGTTTTGTTCTAAATACGTCCCATTTTCTACTTTTTTACGAAGTGAAAAAGGCACTAATGTTGATTGAATTGGATGGGTGTTTATATAAGACACGATGACCGCATCATCTGCGTCATATATCAAATAATCTTCCGATGTTTGGTTCATTGCGATTCTAAATTTTGAAGCGATATAGTTCTCAAATTTATAATCATAGCGATCCAAATGATCGGGTGTAATATTGGTGATAATCGCTATATGTGGTCTGAATTTCTCAATACCATCTAATTGAAAACTACTCAGTTCTAAAACGTAATTGGCATTGTTATTTAGAACTTGCTTCGCAAAGCTATCGCCAATATTTCCACCAATCGCGACATCCAACCCCGCTTGACTCAAAATATAATGAACCATCATTGTGGTCGTGGTTTTCCCATTACTTCCTGTAATCCCAATGATCGTTGCCTTCGTAAATAAACTCGCAAATTCAATTTCAGAAATCACAGAAATAGTTGCTTTATGTAATTTTTTAATCAAAGCAACATGATCTGGAATTCCAGGACTTTTAACGACCAAATCCGCATTTAGAATTTTGGACTCCGTATGACCTCCATCTTCCCATTCAATCTCATTATGTATAAGAACGTCTATAAATTTTTGTGCAATCTTTCCTGAATCAGAAAGAAACACCTTGTACTCTTTTTCTTTTCCTAACAGGGCAGCACCTACACCACTTTCACCTCCGCCAAGAATCACCAATCGTTTCATCTATCGAATTTTCAAAGTGACGATCGTTAATATTGCCAACAAAATGCCCACAATCCAAAAGCGAGTAACGATTTTACTTTCGTGGTATCCTGATTTTTGATAATGGTGATGCAACGGTGACATTTTAAATATGCGACGTCCAGCACCATACTTTTTTCGAGTATATTTAAAATAACCTACTTGTAGTACCACAGATAAATTTTCTGCTAAGAAAATTCCGCACAATACCGGGATTAACCATTCCTTTCGAACCGCAATCGCAATCACGGCGATAATTCCGCCAATTGTTAAGCTTCCTGTATCGCCCATAAACACCTGAGCTGGATAGGTGTTGTACCACAGAAACCCGATCAATGCACCGACAAACGCAGCGATATAAATAGTAATTTCTTCGACCCTTGGGATGTACATTATATTTAGATAATCGGAGAAAATAATGTTACCCGACACCCATGCAAAAATACCGAGTGTTAATACGATAATCGCAGAAGTTCCTGCTGCCAAACCATCAATTCCATCTGTTAAATTGGCGCCATTGGAAACCGCTGTTATAATAAAAATGACTGCTAACACAAATACAATCCATGCATATTTCTCTAAACTAGGGTGAATCCAAGTAATTAAATCGGCATAATCAAACTCATTTGATTTTACAAAAGGAATGGTCGTTTTGGTCGATTTTGTTTCAGGGTAAAACTGGATAGCAGATTGTTGATTGGACACCACCTCGCCCTGTAAATCCGCTGGAATTTTCTCCTTGATCGTGACGTCACTGTGAAAAAACAAAGTCGTCCCTACAATAATTCCTAAACCCACTTGACCCAAAACCTTGAACCTGCCTTTTAAACCTTCTTTATCATTTTTAAACTTTTTGATATAATCGTCTAGAAACCCAATTGCCCCCATCCATATAGTTGTAACGAGTAATAAAATAATATATATATTATCTAATTTGGCCAATAAAAGCACCGGAATGACCGTCGCTAAAATGATGATAATCCCACCCATCGTTGGAGTTCCTGCCTTTTCCTTTTGCCCCTCTAAACCCAGATCTCTAATGGTCTCACCAACTTGTTGATTTTGAAGAAATCGAATAATCCGTTTTCCGAAAATCGTAGAAATTAGCAAAGACAAAATAATTGCGACAGCGGCTCTAAACGTCAAAAACCCAAATAGAGAGGCCCCCGTAATCTGGTAGGTTTCTTCTAAATATTTAAACAAGTAGTACAACATATTATTTTTGTAATTGTGTTAAAAAATCTTCTGTTATTTTATAATCATTAAACGCACTTTTAATGCCCTTAATGTCTTGGTATGTTTCATGTCCTTTGCCCGCCACTAAAATGATGTCGTTGGGTTGTGCTAATTGACACGCTGTTTTAATCGCCTGCTTGCGATCTGTTATAGACAGTGTCTTTTTAAAATTTTGAGGGGCAACCCCCACTTCCATTTCAGAAATAATTTGATCTGGATTTTCAGACCTTGGATTATCGCTTGTAAAAATCACTTTTGTGCTCAATGCAGAAGCGATGTGCGCCATTTTTGGACGCTTGGTCGTATCGCGATCACCACCACAACCTACCACCGTAATTAAAGTTTCGTTTTTGGTTCTAATCGTATTGATCGTTTCCAGTACATTTTTTAAAGCATCTGGTGTGTGTGCATAATCGATGATCGTCGTGATGTTTGTTTTTGAGATAAAATATTCAAATCTGCCATTGACATTGTCAAGCGCACTCATAAGCCGAAGCGTCTCAGAAGTCTCCAACCCTAAAAGTTCGGCAGTGCCATAAATTGCGGTTAGATTATAGGCATTAAAACTGCCTATTAATTTGACCCATACTTCATGGTCATTTACTTTTAACAACAAGCCTCGAAATTGATTTTCTAAAATCTGAGCTCGGTAGTCGGCATAACTTTTTAAGGCATACGTATAGCGTTTCGCCTTGGTGTTTTGCACCATCACAGATCCGTTTTTATCATCGCCGTTCACCAAAGCAAATGCTGAAGACGGTAATTGGTCGAAAAATGATTTTTTGACGTCTCTATATTCTGCAAACGTGGCATGGTAATCTAAATGGTCGTGCGATAAATTTGTAAACACCCCTCCTGCAAATAAAAGCCCTTCAGTCCTAGACTGATGAATGCCATGAGAACTAACCTCCATAAAACAAAACTCCACACCTTCGGAATTCATTTGACTTAAATATCTGTTAATTACTAGAGAATCTGGAGTGGTGTGGGTCGTTGGATACGCTTTCGCATCGACCCTAATTTTTACAGTAGAAATAAGACCGACTTTATATCCTGCATTTTTAAACAATTCATAAAGAAGTGTCGCAATGGTTGTTTTCCCATTGGTACCAGTAATCCCGATAAGTTTTAAGTTTTCGGATGGGTTTCCGTGATAATTAGAAGCCATGATGGCCAAGGATTTTTGAGAATCATCAACTTTAATATACGTAATGGTGTCAACTATTTTTTCTGGCAACTCCTGACAAACAATGACGGTCGCTCCCAACTCAATAGCCTTTGATATAAACGCATGCCCATCATAAACCCCGCCTTTGATCGCTACAAAAATAGTACCTGCTTCCACACGTCGAGAATCGTAGTGAAGCGCAGCAATCGAAAGATCAGTCGATCCTATGACCGATTCAATTGAAACCTTGTATAGTATGTTTTTTAAAGTTTTCACGATAAAACGAGTGTTATTACCGATTGCGGTTTTATTTTTTGACCACTTTTAATAGATTGCCCTGAAACCGTTCCATTTCCAACAATTTGCACTTTCAGTCCCATATTTTCTAAAATAGAAATCGCATCCATTGCCGACATCCCTTTCAAATTTGGCATAATGGTTTTATACTTTTGTGCCACAGCATAATACTGATCATAACTAGCCGCCACCAATTCCGATTTTTGATTCACATCTTGAACCTCATCAATAACTGGAGAATCTGTATATATTTTTTGAGCTATTTTTTTAAAGACCGGTCCTGACACGTCTGCTCCATAATACCCCACGCTTTTATCGGGCTCATGAATCACAACGATACACGAATACTTTGGGTCATCTGCTGGGAAATACCCAGAAAACGAAGAAATATAATTTAGCTGATCTTTGTTTGCATAATCCTTTTGACAGGTCCCTGTTTTGCCCGCCATTGAAAATTCATCAGAATAAAGCCTATGCCCTGTTCCATGCTTCTTTTCAACTACATTCTTGAGCAATTGCTGTAGTTTTAAGACGGTTTCTTTAGAGCAGATTCGAGGATTGATGATTTCCGTGTCAAAAGTCTCAATAGACGTTTCAATTTCTTTGATTTCACGCAAAAATCTTGGACGCACCATAACGCCATCATTTGCAATGGCGTTATAAAACGTGAGGGTTTGAAGCGGTGTAAAAGAGACGCCATATCCATACGCCATCCACTGCAAAGCGATTCCACTCCAGCGACCGTTTTTAATTCTTGGATCTGGAATGATCGAATTTCCCTCTCCAATCAAAGGAAGTCCTAATGAATCCTGAAGGTTCATCCTGTATAACCCATCCACAAATTTTTCAGGCTGTCCTTTATAAGCTGTATGTATTGCTTTGACAATTCCTGTATTTGAAGACACTTCAAAAGCCTTCGCTATAGAAATTTTTCCATAGCCTCCTTTTTTAGAATCCTTTACCTTTTTGCCATAAAAAGACAAAACGCCTTTTTTGGTATCCACAATGGTTGTGGTATCAATCACCTTATCTTCTAAAGCAACAGCCAAAGCCATCAACTTAAATGTAGATCCAGGCTCATGCGATTCGCCAACGGCATAATTGAGACGCTCATAATATAAACCCGCCTTATTTCGACCTAAATTAGAAATGGCTCTAATTTCGCCTGTTTTAGTCTCCATCACTACCACAGTTCCATGGTCTGCTTTGTATTTTTCCAACTGTTCTAAAAGTGCATGATGAGCAATATCTTGAATATTGACATCTATAGTGGTATATACATCATAGCCATCTTGGGGCTCCACCTGGTTAAAATCATCAATTGGCTTCCATTGGCCTTTTCCAATTTTCTGTTTGCGCCGTTGACCATCATCACCTCTTAAATATTTTTCACCAAAAGCACCGTCGATCCCAACACGAGTAACATTGCCTTGGTCATCAAAACGCTCGTAGCCTATTAATCGCTGTGCAATTGTACCCATTGGATAATCGCGCTTAGTGGATTGCTCTACAATAAGTCCACCCTTAAAAGCGCCTAAACTCAACAGAGGGAATTCTCTAAATTTTAAATACTGTGAATAGCCTAAGTTGCGCGCTAACAAAAAATAACGACTTTTATTTTGTCTTGCCAAACGCAACTTACGCTTAAATTCTGTGGACGACGTCCCATGAAAACTTGCAAGCGAATCGCACAAAGACTCAATCAAAGCTTCATAATTCTTGTCAGATGACGCCACCAAATCAAGCCGAATATCATATTTTGGAACTGAGGTTGCTAATAAATTTCCATTCACAGAATACACATTTCCACGATTTGCAGGGATCCTAACATTTTTTGTAGTTCGATCTTCTGCAAGACCTCGATAATATGCCCCTTTCACAAATTGAATCGTCACTAACTTATACACCACTAAAAGCGCAAAAATGAACATCACACCAGAAGTGAAGTAAAGTTTGTTCATTATAGAATTTTCAGTGGATTGCATTGAATTAATTAGATTTAGATTTAATAATAATTTTAAAAGGCGGATTAGACGATGGTTTTATCCCTTGATCTGCTAACCGCTTTCTGATAACAGACTCCATTTTAAGCTCCATTAACTGAGCCCGAGTTTCTACATAAGAAGACCGAAGCGCCTTGACATGCTCATTGAGTCTTGCAATTTTATGAACTTTACCATCTGCACTATGCGAACTTGCGATCATTATGATTGCGAGTGCTAAAAAAAAGAAAATCAGACGCCAATTTTTAAAGGCACCATCGCTAACCAGAAAGGTTCCTTTTAAAATATTATACATCCTGTTTTTCATTTATGTATTTGGATTTAACGTTTCAGCGATTCGTAATTTTGCACTTCGCGCTCTGTTATTTAATTTTATTTCTGCAGCATCCGGAACAACCAGACTCCCTACTTTTTTCAATGGCACTTCAAAATTGCCAAAAACATCTTTTTCTGGCTCGCCTTCAAACAACCCATTCCTTATAAAACGCTTTACCAACCGATCTTCTAGCGAATGGTAGGAGATCACACTCAGCCGTCCACCAACATTTAACAATCCTGGCGTTTGCAATAAAAATTCTTTTAACACCTCTATTTCTTGGTTCACTTCTATCCTAATGGCTTGGTAGATCTGCGCTAAAATTTTATTCTCCCTCCCAAATGGTAAATGTTTTTTTAAAACCGTCTTTAACTCAAAGGTCGTTTCAATTGGGGTTTCTTGTCTTGCAGCTACAATGGTTTTTGCCAACGCCGGTGAGGTCCGTAATTCGCCATACTGCCAAAACACACGTTTCAAATCCTCTTCCTCGTACGTATTTACAAGCGAATGCGCCGACAGCACATCTTGCTGATTCATCCGCATATCCAATTGAGCGTCAAATCGAATTGAAAACCCTCTTTCAGCTTCATCAAATTGATGAGAAGAAACTCCGAAATCTGCCAAAATACCATCGACCGATTTGATTCCGTGAAACCTCAAAAACCGTTTTATATATCTAAAATTCTCATTGATTAATAAAAATCGAGGATCCTCTATTCTATTTAAAAGAGCGTCTTTGTCCTGATCAAAAGCGATCAATCTTCCATGTGGACCTAACGCTTCGAGGATGCTTCTGCTGTGACCACCGCCACCAAACGTCACATCAACATACACGCCGTTTTCTTTAATATTTAAACCGTTGACGGTTTCTTTGAGTAATACTGGGTTATGATAATCCATCTGCATCGTCTTGACCCATTACATCTTCAGCCAAATCTGCAAAATCATTGGCCGCATCATCAATTGCTTTTTCATACTGGTCTTTATCCCAGATTTCAATAATATTCACCGCAGAAGTCACGACAATTTCCTTTGAAATGCTTGCAAAACTCACAAGATCTTTTGGAATTAGTAACCGCCCTGAAACATCTAGTTCTATGGGTTTTACACCCGCCGTAAAACGTCTGATGAAATCATTATTCTTCTTTTTAAAACGATTGAGTTTATTAACGTTTTGCATCATGGACTCCCACTCCTGCATTGGATACAGTTCCAAACAAGGCTGAAATACGGCTCGTTTTAGTACAAACCCTTTTTCCACCACTGAAGCAAGTTGTTTTTTGAATGCAACTGGCAGCATAAGCCTCCCTTTCGCATCCACCTTACACTCATATGTTCCAATTAAAGTATTCACTTTGCCGTATTCTGATTTAATAAATTGTTGAATTCAAAGCTAAAAAATATTTACCACATTTTACCACTATTTACCACATTGTTAATAAATTTCTATGAACTGCAAATTACTTCGATAAAATGCAGTACTTTACCTTCTATCGCAAAGAAAACCAATCACTTACAAAGTGGGAGGCGCTATTAACAAAGTGCTGTTCATTACTTTTGAGACCGTAAAACGGACGTATTAAACAGAGCTCAAAACGTCAAAAACAGCTGATGCATCTGTTTAAATATTAAATAATCTTTTAAATTAATTTATGTAGATTTGCCTGAGACCAATTTTTTAATATCATATGAGTTATAATTTAAAAAAAGAAGGCAAATTCAACTATGTTGAAATCGGCGAAGGACGCCCAATTATAATTCTTCATGGATTAATGGGTGGATTGAGTAATTTTGATGGGGTTGCTGAATTTTTTAGCAAAAATGGCTACATGGTGGTACTGCCAGAACTTCCTTTGTATTCAATGTCATTACTAAACACAAATGTTAAAAGTTTTTCAAATTACCTCAACGATTTTATCGAATATAAAGGCTATGAAGATGTCATTCTCGTTGGCAACTCATTAGGAGGACATGTTGGTTTGTATCACACAAAATTATTTCCAGAAAAAGTCAAAGCACTTGTCATTACAGGCAGCTCTGGACTCTACGAAAGTGCGATGGGCAGTGGCTATACAAAACGTAGCGACTATGAGGTGATGAAAGCAAAAGCACAGGAAGTTTTTTATAACCCTGCTGTTGCTAGCAAAGAGATTGTCGACGAAGTTTATGAAACCGTAAATGATCGCAGTAAACTGATCAAAATACTAGCAATCGCCAAAAGTGCCATCCGCCACAACATGGCTAAGGACCTCCCGAATATGAACACACCTACCTGTATTGTGTGGGGTGAAAATGACATTGTAACCCCACCAAAAGTTGGGGACGAATTTAATAAATTACTCCCTGATTCAGAGTTATTTTGGATCGACAAATGCGGTCACGCCGCTATGATGGAACACCCAGACCGATTTAATCAAATCGTGTTTGCATGGCTCACTAATAGAGGGTTCTAAAACTACATAATTATGCAAATTAAAACTGCTGAGTTTGTCATTAGCAATCAAGAGGTTTCTAAGTGTCCTACAAACCAACTCCCAGAATACGCTTTTATTGGACGCAGTAATGTTGGCAAGTCGTCTCTTATCAACATGCTAACCAATCAAAAAAACTTAGCCAAAACATCAGGACGCCCAGGAAAAACACAACTAATCAATCATTTTTTAATTAATAAAATTTGGTTCTTAGTGGATCTACCTGGCTATGGGTATGCTCGCGTTTCAAAATCTGCTAAAAAAACGTTTCAAAAATTTATAACCGCTTATTTTAGAGAGCGCAAGCAACTCGTTTCAGCGTTTGTATTGGTCGATATTCGTCATAAACCTCAGCCCGTTGATTTGGCATTTATGCGATGGCTAGGTGAACATGGGATTCCATTTTCAATTGTTTTCACCAAAGCCGATAAACTTCGCCCGAAAGCGATTGAAGATCACGTTGAAAGCTACAAAAACACCCTTTTAGAAACGTGGGAAGAATTTCCGAATTACTTCATCACCTCTTCCACCAATTATGACGGAAAAGAAGCGTTATTAAATTACATAGACAGCATCAATGCCGATCTAGAAAACTCCACTAATAAATTACCTTTTCAATAACCTCACCAGTGGCGCCACTTGGGAGTCCAATTCCTAAAAGTGCCGAAATTGTTGGAGCAATATCCGAAACATTCGTACGCTCAAAAGTTTTTCCTTGTTGAATGCCATTGCCATAAAACAATAGAGGAACGTGCGTATCATACGTAAATCCCGATCCATGCGTTGTGCCTTTTGGTCCATATGCAATCACCCCCGACTGGAGCGTGTACAGCACATCCCCCGAAAGCTTTTGATTATAGCCGTTTTGAAGTGTTTTTTCGATGCCTGTTTCAAAATAACTCGTTTGCATTGTAGTCGCCGTAAAAGCCTTATTCATCGCTGGGTAGTGTATAATTTCATTGACTATAAACTTTTGAACAGCCTCCAAATTAAGTTGCATCGACCCAATTTGTTCGTGATTTAAAAATATCTGATTATTACTGATATTTATAATTAAGTCTGAAACGCCGTACTTCGTATTAAGTGCCTTATACAAAGGAGTAAACATCTCTTTTTGCACATACCCACTAGGCATATGAACATCTTTCAAATAAGAAGGGACCTCGGCAGCACCATGGTCGGAGGTTAAAAACAAGGTGTAGTTTCCTGCACCTACATTTTTATCTAAATAATTTAATAAACGCTCTATTTCTAGATCTAAACGTAAATACATATCCTGAAGTTCAACCGAGTTTAAACCAAAGTTGTGCCCCACATAATCCGTGGACGAATAACTTACCGTTAAAAAATCGGTGTATTCGTCTTTGCCTAACGCCTCAGCTTCCACAGCAGCCAGTGCAAAATCGGTAATCATTTCATTCCCAAAAGGACTTGTTTTTAGAATATCAAAGCCATCATTTAAATTCATGAGCGCTTTTAAGTCATAAGGAAACACAGGGGCTGATTGCCCTTTAAAACCTTTCTCATAATTAGAAATATCTGGGCCACTTTCTTTATAAAGATTGATGTCATAAAGAGGATTCCACGTTTTTAGGTAGTTTGATATGTTTGAGGGACTGTTAAATTCTTGGACCCAACTTGGAAGTTTGTCCATATAGTAAGTACTTGAAACCCATTTGCCTTGCTTTAAGCCTTCAAACCAATACGCACCATTAGCCGTGTGTCCCGAAGGAAATATAGCACCCCGATCTTTGATAGAAACGCCGATCGTTTTTCCTTTCATTTGTGTAAACAACCTGTTTTGGTCGGCAAGAGTGGTGACTTTTAAATTTTTAGGTGAGACGTGACCATATTCCATATCCGCACCCACAGGCTCATAAGCCTTGTCTGTCGTGCAGTAAATAATTTCTTGAGATACTTTATCATACCAATCGTTTCCAATAATGCCATGCACACTTGGCGTTGTCCCCGTAAAAATGGAAGCATGTCCAGGCCCTGTGTAGGTTGGAACGTAATTAAAGTGATGGTTATTACAACTGTATCCTTGACGCATTAATCTTAAAAACCCTTCAGATCCGAATTTGTTCTTGAACCGATTCAAATAATCAAACCGCATCTGGTCAACCACAACGCCAACGACTAGTTTAGGTTGGCCCGATAGTTCTTTTAAATTGGTCACACCTGTACGTATTGTGGAGGGGTTACATGAAAAAAATGCTATAAATAAAAATAAGTATGCGAATTTAGAAATCATAGGAATGGAACTTTATTGAATTTCAAAAATACATTTTTTTTAACGATTCAATTTTAATAAAATTAAATTAATGGTGAGATTTTTTTTACTTTAGCCATTATTATAATTTCATGAAATACCTTCACAATATTGGATCTTATTTTTTAATGATTGGCGAAATGTTTCGCAAACCGACCAAATGGTCCGTTATGAAACATTTGATCCTTAAGGATATTGAAGATTTGATTGTAAGCTCAATAGGAATTGTTGCCTTTATTGCATTTTTTGTTGGAGGCGTTATTACCATTCAAACAGCACTTAATACCGACAGTCCATTGCTTCCTAAATATCTTGTAGGATTTGCCACAAGACAATCTATCATTTTAGAATTTGCACCCACATTTATCTCAGTAATCATGGCTGGAAAAGTGGGGTCTTTTATCACCTCTAGCTTAGGGACTATGCGGGTAACCGAACAAATTGACGCCTTAGAAGTCATGGGCATCAACTCGGTGAATTATTTAGTCTTTCCAAAAACAATCGCACTTTTACTGTATCCTTTTGTGATTTCTATTGCCATGTTTTTAGGAATTATTGGCGGAATGGCGGCTTGTGTCTATGGCGGGTACTCCTCTTATGAAGACTATGTCGTCGGTGTACAATTGGATTTCGAACCCTTCCATATGGCGTATGCGTTTATCAAAACATTAGTTTTTGCGTTTTTACTCGCAACCATTCCTTCCTTTTATGGCTATTACATGAAAGGGGGCGCTCTCGAAGTTGGAAAAGCAAGTACCACTGCTTTTGTTTGGACAAGTGTGTCTATAATTCTATCAAATTATATTTTAACTCAAATGTTACTAAGCTAATGATTGAAGTCAAAAACTTACATAAATCTTTTGGAGACACCAAAGTACTAAAAGGAATCTCTACGGAGTTTGAAAAAGGAAAAACAAACCTCATTATTGGGCAAAGTGGTTCTGGGAAAACGGTGCTTTTAAAGTGTTTACTAGGACTGTTTAATTACCAAGAAGGCAGTATTGCTTATGATGAAAAAATATTTTTAAGCTTATCGGATAATGAAAAAAGAGATTTACGATCACAAATAGGAATGGTATTTCAGGGGGGTGCTCTGTTTGACTCGCTCTCGATTGTTGAGAACGTCATGTTTCCTCTAAAGATGTTTACCAATCAGTCGCACAGCGAAATGGAAGATCGTGCCAACTCTGCCTTAAAACGTGTAAATCTTGTCGATGCACATCATAAAATGCCTAGTGAGGCTTCCGGTGGAATGCAAAAACGGGTGGCGATCGCCAGGGCCATTGTAAACAATCCTAAATATTTGTTTTGTGACGAACCTAATTCGGGCTTAGACCCCAAAACGGCTATTGTCATAGACAATCTGATTCTTGAAATTACCAAAGAATTTGACATCGTCACTGTTATCAACTCACACGATATGAATTCAGTGATGGAGATTGGTGAAAAAATTATATTTTTAAAAGATGGCCATAAGGCTTGGGAAGGCAGTAAAGAGACTATTTTTAGAACAGACAACGAAGTTGTAACCGACTTTGTGTATTCGTCTAACTTGTTTAAAAAGGTGCGAAAAATGTACCTAGAAGACCTCTAACCCTTAGTCGCTTATCACTTCGACATCTTCTGTACTAAGCTCCAATTCAACCCAAGATTTTAAAGCTTCTTTTCTTAGGGTGACAAGACTATCGGATAGAACAGAATTCCAACGTGTTTTAACGAGCGTAATCGTATCTGTATTTCTGAAATTTGTAGATGCTAACATTTTCGCATAGCCAAAAAACTCTAGGTCATTAAACTGTATTTTAGCATTTTTAGAGAGATTTGAAAACCCATTCAAATCCATTTCATTTTTATTAGAACTAAGAATCCCTTTCAGACTATCAATCGCAAGTTCACGAACCCCAATGATACTGTCGCGTTTTTCTATTTTATCAATCGCAATGTCATAAAGCTCTAGAATTTTATCTGTACTTCTGTTTTTATTACCATTGATAACTAAACTAAAATCTTGAAGATACTCATAGCCTTTCAACTCATTAATTAAATCTGATTTGGTCGCTTCATTAATTTCACCATTAAAATTTAGGGTAATTTTTTTTGCATCGGTATCTATTTTTTCGCGTTGAAGCCAAAGATTGTCATTATGCGTAATTTCAGTTTCTAAATACGTTTTATAATCCGATTTATACCTTGTTTCTTTAAGGACATCTACAAAGGTCCACCCTGCTGGAAGCATGGCCGCTAAAGCAAGGATGGCAGCAAAGCGAGCAATGTTTTTTCGACGTTGCGAATTGGCATACCTCAACATTGGAAAACGCAGGATTTTAAGCACTAAAAACGTTGCTAAGGCAATAAAAATGGTATTAATCGCAAAGAGATACATCGCACCAAAAAAGTAATCAAAATTACCTTGAGACAAACCATATCCTGCGGTACATAAT
The DNA here is from genome assembly GCA_949499105.1 of Formosa sp. Hel1_33_131. GTDB lineage: Bacteria > Bacteroidota > Bacteroidia > Flavobacteriales > Flavobacteriaceae > Hel1-33-131. The sequence goes on from CATEFX010000044.1 coordinate 22,074, forward strand.
GGTGGCATTAAGGCCGTTGCTATGGCCACTCCAAAAATAACGGAGGCAACGGTTCCCTTTTTGGTTCTTGCAATGATGAGTGCTAATCCGCCAAAAAATGCGATAAGAACATCTCTAATATCGGGTTTCACTCGGCCCAATAATTCGGAATTATCTTCACTTAACGGGAAAAAATAAAAGAATAAAAAAGCAGTTAATAAACTCAGTACAAGCATGGTTGCTAAGTTGATCAGTGACTTGCGAAGGGTGTCAATATCATTGATCGCAATAGACATTCCAATACCGAGAATGGGGCCCATTAGAGGTGAAATCAACATCGCTCCAATTACAACTGCTGTGGAGTTGGCATTCAACCCAACCGAAGCCACAAAAATAGAGCAAATCAAAATCCAAGCAGTGGCGCCTTTAAAAGGAATATCGGCCTTAATCGCCGCTACGGTCGCCTCTCTATCGGTGTCATGCCTGAAATCTAAGAGTTCAATTAAAAATATTTTTAAGGACTCCCAAAGGCCTTTGGCGTCTTGTTTAACCGCAGCTTTGGATTGCTCTGCTTTTATGTTTTCTAGGTCTTGATTTAGGTTGTTTTCCATAATTAAATGTGTTGATCACCAAACTTTTTACGAACACGTTCTCGCAATTGCTTAATATCTTGTTCTTTACTCTTTGGAAAGATAAGTAAAATTTCTTTTTCCTCCACAACGATAAAATCATCTAAATCCTCCAAGACCACAATCTTATTTGTGTCTGTCTTAATCATATTCCCCGAAGAATTATTAGCTAACAATCGTGCATTCACCACCGCATTTTCGGTGGGTTCCTCTGAAATTTTATCATATAAACTACCCCAAGTTCCCAAATCATTCCAATCAAAAGTTGCTGGAATTACATAGACATTTTTGCTCGGCTCCATGATTGCATAATCCACCGATATATTTTCAGACTTACTATAGTTTTCTAAGACAAAGGACGTTTCATCATCGGTATTATACACCGCTTGGCCAGCAGCAAACAAGTTGTATAAAGTTGGTTGATGTGTTTCAAAGGCCTTTAACACGCTGGAAGTGGACCAAATAAAAATGCCACCATTCCAAAGAAAATTCCCTTGTTCTAAAAACCCCTTAGCCGTTTCATAATTGGGTTTTTCACGGAACTGAATCACTTTTTTTTGTGCGGCACGACTCGTTTTATCGTATTCGATATACCCGTAACCCGTATTGGCAAAAGTGGGTTGAATTCCTAAAGTCATCAAGGCATCTGAAGTTTCGGCGAAATCAAATGCATTTTGAAGGTTCGAAATAAAAGCTGATTCATCCTCGATCCAGTGATCACTGGGCGCAACCACCATGACCGCATCAGGGTTTTGCTTGTGAATTTTTAAGGAAGCCATTAAAATACAAGGCGCTGTATTACGCATCGCGGGCTCTGCAATAATTTGATTTTTATGTAGTTGAGGCAATTGCTCCAGGACCAAATCGCAGTAACGTTCATTGGTTAAAATAAATATATTTTCTTTTGGAATCAAGCCTTCTAAACGTGAAGTCGTCTTTTGTAAAAGCGTCTGACCTGTTCCTAACATATCGTGAAATTGTTTTGGAAACGCTTCTTTACTTACGGGCCAAAAACGAGAGCCGACGCCCCCTGCCATAATAATTGCATAATAATTTTTGTTCATCTTCATTTATTCATTTACGAGTTCAACTTCTGCATTGGGGTTAAAAACATAGGACCGACCTGTGGACAATTCGGTACATTCAAAACGGGTGCGTCTTTTTAAGCCTTTCCGAAATGTTTTTCCATTATACAATCTAAATGCGGCCCCTTCAGGCACATCAAAGATAAATATTTTTCCGTTAGGGGCATCAAATTGCTTGAGTTTCAACGCTAAAACGGCATCGGAGTCGCTGCTTGCCTTGGGGTTTTTGAAATGAGTGGCTAATAACGGCAACACATCCATTGGAAAGACCTCGGGACGTAAAAAAGGCAACATCAAGTGCTGAAACACCGATTTCCATTCTAACCCATGTGGTTTGATTCGCCTACCACATGATTTATAGGCTTCAAAATGAGCAATTTCATGGATTAAAGTAATTAAAAACTGATAGGGATTTAAATTAGAATTGATGGTGATTTGATGTTTTCCGTTGTTTAAACGTCGGTAATCTCCATGGCGTGTTTTGCGTTCTTTTTTAATTTTTACCACTAAATTATCATGCGACAAAAGGGCCGTGACTTGGTCAAAAGCAGCGGGTGGAATAAAATCGTGTAAGGCATCAACCATAAACCTGAAATTACATACGCTCAGGAACCTGAATCCCCAATAAACTAAACGCATTTTTTATCGTCGTTGCTACCGCTTTGGAAAGCTGAACTCTAAATCTAATTTCAGACGGAGTATCGGCGCCTAAAATAGAAACATTTTGGTAAAACGAATTAAATTCTTTCACCAAATCATAGGCGTAATTGGCCACCAATGCAGGACTGTAATTCGCAGCGGCTTGTTGAATGACCTCCGGAAATAATTGTAGCTGCTTGATTAGTGCCTTTTCTTTGCTGTGCAACGCGTACCCTACTGGAATATCGCCTGCTGGGTCAATTGTTGACTTTCTTAAAATAGCCTGAATTCGAGCGTATGTATATTGAATAAACGGGCCCGTATTCCCTTGAAAATCGACCGAAGCTTTTGGGTCAAACAAAATTCGTTTTTTGGGATCGACTTTTAGAATAAAATATTTCAGAGCCCCGAGGCCAATCGTCCCATACGTTTTTTCTTTCTCACTGTCAGAATAACCTTCTAGTTTCCCTAAGTCTTGAGAAATCTCTTTGGCTGTGGACGCCATTTCAACGATTAAATCGTCGGCATCAACCACCGTTCCTTCGCGACTTTTCATTTTTCCACTAGGTAAATCTACCATCCCATAACTAAGATGTGTAAGATCTTTAGCCCAGTCAAATCCTAATTTTTTCAAGATTAAAAACAAGACTTTAAAATGATAATCTTGCTCATTTCCTACGGTATACACCATCCCAGCGACGTCTGGAAAATCTTTCAAACGCTGAATAGCCGTCCCAATATCTTGGGTCATATAAACCGCTGTCCCATCGGATCTTAACACAATTTTTTCATCCAATCCATCAGGTGTTAAATCACACCAAACAGATCCATCTTCTTTTTTTATAAAAACGCCGCTTTGAAGCCCTTCATTTATAAACGACTTCCCTAGTAAATAGGTTTGACTTTCATAATAATAGCTATCAAAATTGACGCCTAATGCATTATAGGTAACCTCAAATCCGGCATAGACCCACGCATTCATTTGTTTCCAAAGGGATACCACAGCTTTATCTCCGGCTTCCCATTTAAGGAGCATTTCTTGTGCTTCAACTAAGATCGGCGCTTGCGCTTTGGCGTTTGCAGTAGACAGGCCTTTGGCCTCTAAGTCGTTAATTTCTTGTTTATAAACTTGATCGAATTTAACATAATAATTTCCGACCAACTTATCCCCTTTCAATCCTGTTGATTCTGGGGTTTCATTGGACCCATAACGCTGCCATGCCACCATACTTTTACAAATATGAATACCTCGATCGTTGATGATTTGAGTTTTATACACCTTTCTACCAGATGCTTTCAAAATCTCCGCCACACTATAGCCTAAAAGATTGTTTCTAACGTGTCCTAAATGTAAGGGTTTGTTGGTGTTTGGTGAGGAGTATTCGACCATCATCGCTTGGTCACTTGAAGGCGTTACAAACCCAAAGCTAGGATTGGCGTTAATGGTTTGAAAAACATCTAAAAAATAGGCATCAGAAATCACTAAGTTTAAAAATCCTTTGACCACATTATAGCCAACGATTTTCTCGTCATTTTCAGACAAATACGCCCCTAAATCTTCCCCCAGCTGGGCTGGGTTCATTTTTACGGTTCGTAACATTGAAAACGTAACAACTGTCAAATCACCTTCAAAATCTTTTCGAGTTGCTTGAAACTCAACCGAAGGTAATGGTGTGTTATAAAGTGTTAAAAACGCTTGTTTTATATGTTGTGAAAGGGATTCCTGAAGTGTCATTATTTATCTGATTTCAGCCACAAAGATACATTTTTTTTAATCCTAATTTGAAGCTGTTTTAGGCAAAAATACTTCGGCCATCATACAACGCGCACTGCCTCCACCACAAGACTCAATCGTATCCAAAGCGCTTGCTATAATTGTGGCGTGAATTTCTAATAATTCGACTTGTGCTGGTCGTAACGAATCCAAGGCCGATTGACTCATTACCAAATAACTACGATCGTCTGCACCTTTTAACTGAAGCATGTTTCCTGCAAAATTATTGACCTGATCTTCAGATATTTCGATGATTTTTTTCCCGTCTTCTTGAAGATGTTTAATAAGGTTTTTACGCTCTTTTTTATCATCAATACTCGCCAAACAAACCACGGCAAAGGTGGCTCCTAAACACATCATCACGTTGGTGTGGTAAATTTTTTCTCGACGTTCGTTCACCGTTTGATAGGCTGAAAATACAATTGGCGTATATTCGAAATCCTCACAAAACTCAATAAACAACTCTTCATCGGCTCTGGCCGATAGCGCACAATATGCTTTATGATTGCTGCGGTCCAACAAAATACTGCCGGTACCTTCCAAAAAATAGCCTTCTTTTTCTGCAGCTGTATAATCGACGACATTATTGATGGTAAATCCTTCGGATTCAATAGCTTCTATAATAGATTCCTTGCGTTCGAGACGTCTATTTTCGGCAAACATTGGATACAGTCCAATGGTGCCATTTTCGTGAAAAGATATCCAATTATTAGGAAAAAGAGAATCGGGGGTATCAAAGTCTTTGGTATCTGATACTACAATCACCTGAATGCCTGCCTTTTTGAGCTTTTCGACCATCGCATCAAACTCTTGAGTCGCTTTTGCATTGACCGCCTCAGGAAGGGTGTTTTCTTCTGATTTTTGATAATAATTATTAACCGCTGTTTGTTCGTTCATACGAAATTGAACCGGGCGAATCATAAGGACTGTATTGGTAATTTGTGACATTTTAATCGCGTTTTAAAGGAAGGGTTGAACAACGGAGTAATCCGCCTTGTTTTGATATTTCGGCATACGGCACTTTTTCTACGGTATAGCCTTTGGCTTCTAACCAGGTATTTAAGCGGGTAAAATTTTGTTCTGAAATGACCACATTTTCTGAAATAGAAAATACGTTGCAATTCATTAGTGACATTTCTTCTTTAGTCGCTTGAAACACATGCTCGGTTCCAAAAAAATCTAGCAACCATTTATAATTGTCATTATTTAAAAATCCATGCTCATGAATTAAGGCGTTTCCATTGCCTAAAGGTTGAAAACAACAATCTAAATGCAGCGCATTTCCAAGAGGGTTTGTATTAGATTTTCGTAGTTCGAACGTTTTAACCGTTTTTTTAGGAAATAGGTTCTGTAGGGCTTCCGCTGCTTGGAGGTTGGTGCGAGCGGTAATATATTCTGGATAATCCGGTCCAGAATAAACGCCTATAAATATATAGTCATCACACAAAATCACATCCCCTCCTTCGACATGACAGTCTTCTGGAAGAATGATAAGTTGTTCTGAATTGATTTGACTTAAAAGCGATTCTAAAGCCTCAAACTCTTGTGCGCGATCTGGAAGAATATTGGAACGAATCATTTTATCATCGATCACAAAGGCAATATCGCGTGCAAATATCTGGTTACAATTTTCAATCACACTGGGTCGAAATACATCGACATCATATTTTTTAAACACGTCCATGACTGCTGCCATTTCATTTTGCATATCGGCTTCCGTTGGATAAGTGCCATCTAAAACATGTACTAAACTATTGGGGTCATAACAAGATTCTGCCGAAGGAGTTGCACCATTACTTTGTGCAGTCCCTAACAGAACCGCCCTTAAACGTGCATACTCGTTATGAACGCTTAGTGTTAATGGATGTGATAGACCTGCGTTGCGGGCCATTATTTTGAGACGGACTTAAACGGGCGCTGTGTACTGCCTGTATAAATTTGACGTGGACGTCCAATCGGCTCTTTACGCAAACGCATTTCACGCCATTGTCCAATCCAACCTGGAAGACGCCCTAATGCAAACATCACTGTGAACATTTCAACAGGGATGCCCATGGCACGGTAAATAATTCCAGAATAAAAATCAACATTCGGATATAATTTTCTGTCGATAAAATACGCATCGGTCAACGCTTCTTGTTCGAGTCCCTTTGCGATGTCTAAAATGGGATCTTCAACCCCTAAATCGTTTAAAACTTCATCGGCAGTAACTTTGATTATTTTAGCACGGGGATCGAAATTTTTATAAACTCGATGCCCAAAACCCATTAATCGAAAAGGATCACTTTTATCTTTGGCTTTTGCCATGTATTTTTTGGTATCTCCGCCATCCTGTTTGATCGCTTCCAACATTTCTAAAACTGCTTGATTTGCACCGCCATGAAGGGGGCCCCAAAGTGCAGAGATTCCTGCAGAGATGGACGCAAACAAGCCTGCATGCGAAGAACCAACGATCCGAACCGTAGACGTCGAACAGTTTTGCTCATGATCGGCATGAAGGATAAGTAATTTATTTAAAGCATTCACCAGTACTTCGTTTTGGACGTACTCTTCATTGGGCTGCTTGAACATCATTTTTAAGACGTTTTCCACATAGCCTAAGGAGTTATCTCCATAATCGAGTGGCAAGCCTCGTTTTTTACGCATGGTCCAAGCCACTAATACCGGGAATTTTCCTAAAATCCGTACGACAGAATTGTACATATCTTCGGGTGAATCTACGTCAACCGACGTTGGATTAAAGGCGGTCAATGCACTGGTAAGTGACGACAACACGCCCATTGGATGCGCCGATTTTGGAAATGCATCTATTATTTTTCTGATATCGTCATCGACGATAGACTCGGATTTGATATCAGTATGAAATTTAGCTAACGCCTCTTTGGTAGGTAACTCGCCAAAAATCAATAAATAAGCGACTTCTAAAAAGTCTGCTTTTTCGGCCAATTCTTCAATCGAATAGCCTCTGTATCTAAGAATGCCTTTTTCGCCATCCAGAAATGTAATCTCACTCACGCAAGAACCCGTGTTTTTGAAACCTGGATCAATGGTAGTGACGCCGCCTGTTACTGCTCGTAGCGAGCTAATATCAATCGCGACTTCATTCTCAGAACCCATAATTGTTGGGAACTCATGTTTTTGACCATTAATTTCTAAAATTGCTTTATCTGACATCTTTCAGGATATATTATTTGTAAATATTTAAAGAATAGCGAATTTACGAAAAAAAAATGTTTTACCGAAGAGCCTAAAAGAGAATGTATATGTGTTTTTATATATTTTAAAACTAATGTTTCATAGTACATACTACACTTGAATAAATCTCTGACCAAGTATATAAAAAAAGCACCTACAAAAGGTGCTTTTTTTTAACATATAAACAAGTAAATTATTTACTTAATTTTAAATGCTTTTTCTTGTGGAAAATAAGCTGTTTCTCCTAACTCTTCTTCGATACGAAGGAGTTGGTTGTATTTGGCCATACGGTCACTACGTGAAGCAGAGCCGGTTTTTATTTGACCCGTATTTAACGCCACTGCAAGATCGGCAATGGTATTATCTTCTGTTTCACCAGAACGGTGCGACATCACAGAGGTGTAACCTGCATTATGTGCCATATTCACAGCAGCTATTGTTTCAGTCAACGTTCCAATCTGATTTACTTTAATAAGAATTGAATTTGCGATGCTGTTATCGATCCCTCTAGAAAGACGCTCAACATTAGTCACAAACAAATCGTCCCCTACTAATTGTACGGAATCGCCAATTTTGTCTGTAAGGTATTTCCAACCTTCCCAGTCGTTCTCGTCCATCCCATCTTCAATAGAAATAATTGGATAGTTGGCCGCTAGTTCCGCTAAATAATCTGCTTGTTCTTTACTTGATCTTATTTTTCCGTTAGCCCCTTCAAATTTACTGTAATCGTAGTTACCATCGACATAAAATTCGGCAGCAGCACAATCCAAAGCGATCATGACATCATCCCCTAAAGTATAACCTGCATTCTTAACTGCTTTGGCAATTGTTTCTAAAGCATCTTCTGTTCCACCTTCTAAGTTTGGAGCAAAACCACCTTCATCCCCAACAGCTGTACTCAAACCTCTGTCGTGTAATACTTTTTTAAGGTTGTGAAAAATTTCTGTTCCCATTTGCATGGCATGTGTAAAGTTTTTAGCTTTTACAGGCATGACCATAAATTCTTGAAATGCAATCGGCGCATCACTGTGCGATCCTCCGTTGATGATGTTCATCATTGGGACTGGAAGCGTGTTTGCACTCACCCCACCTACATATCGGTATAATGGCATTCCAAGTTCTGCCGCTGCCGCTTTCGCCGCTGCTAATGAGACTCCAAGAATGGCATTGGCGCCAAGTTTAGATTTATTTGGAGTTCCATCTAAATCAATCATAATTTGATCGATTAGGTTTTGTTCAAACACAGAAACACCCAACAATTCTTGAGCAATAATTGCATTCACATTTTCAACCGCTTTTAAAACGCCTTTTCCCATATAGGCAGATCCGCCGTCACGTAATTCAACCGCTTCATGTTCTCCAGTAGAAGCACCCGATGGTACCGCCGCTCTTCCAATATATCCGTTTTCAGTGGTAACGTCAACTTCAACCGTAGGATTCCCCCTTGAGTCTAAAATTTGACGCGCATGAATGTTTACAATAATACTCATAGTGTTGTCTTTTAATTATTTATAGTTTACAAATTTACGAAAATGAATTTTTTTAGGATTATCCTCGAGTGGATTTATGCTAATTATTAGCTAAAACGTTGTAGTAAGATAAAAAAAAGAGAGGGTTCGAATGAACTCCCTCTTTCTTTTAGGTAATTATTTTAAATTTTGAATGAATTGATCAAACAAATAAGAGGAATCGTGTGGCCCAGGACTCGCTTCAGGGTGGTATTGTACCGAAAAACAGTTTTTAGATTTCATAGCAATCCCTGCCACCGTGTGATCGTTTAAATGCAAATGAGTGACTTCTAAATCCGCATGCGCTTCAGCTTCTTCTTTATGAACTGCAAACCCATGATTCTGAGACGTGATTTCCCCTTTGCCTGTCACAAGGTTTTTAACTGGATGGTTGATCCCTCTGTGTCCATTGTGCATTTTATAAGTAGATACGCCATTAGCAAGGGCTATAACTTGGTGTCCTAAACAAATCCCAAATAGAGGTAAGTTTTTTTCGATAATGGTTTTAGCCAAGGCTTGTGCTTCTACTAAGGGTTCTGGATCTCCGGGACCATTAGACAAGAAATAACCATCGGGGTTCCAAGCACTCAATTCTTCAAAAGTTGAGTTGTAAGGGAACACTTTAATATATACATCTCGTTTGGCAAAATTTCTTAAGATGTTCTTTTTAACGCCAATATCAAGTGCTGCTATTTTATAGGTCGCATTTTCATTACCAAAGTAATAAGGCTCCTTCGTAGATACTTTAGAGGCCAGCTCTAATCCTTCCATTTGAGGGATGTCAGCCAATTGTTTTTTGAGACCTTCAACATCATCAACATCGGTTGATATCACAGCATTCATAGCACCATTGTCGCGAATATAACTAACCAAAGCTCTGGTGTCTATATCAGAAATCGCAAATAAATTATGGGTGTCAAAAAACTCTTCAAGGGAACCATTCGCATCTACACGTGAGTAACTGTAGCTAAAGTTTTTACAAATAAGTCCCGCAATTTTAATAGACTCCGATTCCATCTCCAAATCGTTCACACCATAGTTTCCAATGTGTGGATTGGTTGTGACCATCAGTTGCCCAAAATAAGAAGGATCTGTAAAGATTTCTTGATAGCCTGTCATTCCGGTGTTAAAGCAAACTTCTCCAAAAGCGGTGCCTTCTTTCCCAATTGCTTTTCCATAAAAAATGGTACCATCTGCTAAAATTAAAATGGCTTTTTTTCGTGTTGTGTATTTCATTTTATTGTAGTCTAATAAAGTTTTACAAAATTGCATAAAAAAAAGGATAAACTAAAAAAGTTTATCCTTAAAATTATAAATGCTTATTAACATTATAGTGTATTATAGTAATTAAGAATCATTTGGAGGTTTTTGTCATCTTTCAAAGACATCCTGTTTTTGGAAACATAGGCCTTTATAAGCTTTGATTTGTCATCAAACAGCTTGTAAAATTGCTTTTTCGAAAGCTTGGTTTCAGTGACTTCATTCCCTTTTTTAAAAAATATTTTCTTGACATCTACATATTTATCTGGTGTAGAAGCCTGAGTCATCGGGTTTTTGACTCCTAGTTTAATCTGTTTACCGTGGTGCTTTAAAATTTCGATATCGTTTGTGTTTGCAAGGACTTCTAAATAGGAAGGCTTCGCATTAATTACATTCGTATATCTTCTAAACTTCATGTTTCCGAGATTCACTTCTTTAATTGTAGAGTCATTAAACTTGAAAATAGAATCGTTAGAAACTTTAACTACAAACGCATCTGATTTGGTATCGTAATTTAATCCAAGAACGGTAACAACCTTTCCATCTGTTCTTGTTAAATATCCTTTAGAAAACCAATCTTCTGATAAGTAAAAAGAGCCTTGAATTTTTGCAGCTGCCGCATTGTTAACAATCCACATTCCACTAGAGTTCGACGCGGCGGGGTCATTTCCAACGGTTGTAACATCATACTGTGCATGAAGGAACGTTGACAGAAAGAACGCAAAAATTAATTTATAAAATTTCATAAAAGTTATGGGTTAAAAACTGGGTTAAAAAAAAGGTAAACTTTTCAGTTTACCTTTAATATTTTAATAGAAAACTGACATTTACTCTTCTTCTTGAGTTTCTGTCGCTTCAACAACTGGAGCTACTGGTTTCGCAGCACCCCCTTTACGACTTCTACGAGTGGTCTTTTTCTTAGGTTGTTTATCCGCATTGTAGATTTCATTGAAATCTACTAATTCGATCATTGCCATATCCGCATTATCACCAAGACGATTTCCGAGTTTGATGATACGTGTATAACCGCCTGGACGATCGCCAATTTTAGCAGCAACATCACCAAACAATTCAGTGATGGATTCTTTTTGTCTTAAACGACTAAAAACAATACGTCTGTTGTGAGTCGTGTCGTCTTTAGACTTTGTAATTAAAGGCTCCACAAATTGCTTTAAAGCTTTGGCTTTGGCAACAGTTGTGTTGATACGCTTGTGTTCGATTAAAGAACAAGCCATGTTTGCTAACATTGACTTTCTATGCGCTGTTTTTCTACCTAAATGATTTATTTTCTTTCCGTGTCTCATGACATTTTCTTTTAAACCTTATCTTGCATCAACTCGTTTAAGAGGCGCAAATTATAAAGTAATTAATCTTTATCTAATTTGTATTTACTTAAGTCCATTCCAAAGCTAAGGCCTTTTACATTGACTAACTCTTCAAGTTCAGTTAATGATTTTTTACCAAAGTTTCTAAACTTCATTAAATCGTTTTTATTGAAAGATACTAAGTCACCTAATGTATCCACTTCCGCAGCTTTTAAACAATTAAGAGCACGAACAGAAAGGTCCATATCAATTAATTTAGTTTTCAACAACTGACGCATGTGTAATGACTCTTCATCATACGTTTCAGTTTGCGCAATCTCATCCGCTTCTAAAGTGATACGCTCATCGGAGAATAACATAAAGTGGTGAATTAAGATTTTTGCTGCTTGTGTTAAGGCGTCTTGAGGACTGATAGAACCGTCTGTCTGGATTTCGAAAACTAATTTTTCGTAATCTGTTTTTTGTTCTACACGAAAGTTCTCAACGCTGTATTTAACATTTTTGATTGGTGTATAGATCGAATCTGTAAAGATCGTTCCAACAGCTGCCGATGCTTTTTTATTTTCTTCAGCTGGCACATATCCACGACCTTTTTCTAAAGTCAGTTCCATGTTGATCGTTACTTTAGGATCTAAATTACAGATCACTAAATCTGAATTTAAAACTTGAAACCCAGAAATGAATTTCTGAAAGTCTCCAGCCGTTATTTTATCTTGACCAGAAATTGATATGGAAACAGACTCATTGTCTACTTCATCAATTTGACGCTTAAAACGAACTTGTTTTAAGTTCAAAATAATTTCGGTTACATCTTCAACAACACCAGGAATCGTAGAAAACTCGTGTTCTACACTATCCATTTTGACTGAAGTGATTGCAAACCCTTCTAATGAAGATAATAACACTCTACGTAGAGCATTTCCAACTGTTAATCCGTATCCTGGTTCTAATGGTCTGAATTCGAATTTACCTTCGAAATCAGTAGAATCGATCATGATTACTTTGTCGGGTTTCTGAAAATTTAATATTGCCATAATTGTCTTCGTTTTAATTGTTAGTTAGTTGCGCGATTTATAAGTTTGAAGACCACTAGTAAATCCTTTGGCTAAATACCAATATGATTAATTTATTATTTAGAGTAAAGTTCAACGATAAATTGCTCGTTGATTTGTTCTGGAATTTGAATTCTTTCAGGGATAGCAACGTATGTTCCAGACTTTGTATCATTATTCCAAGTCATCCACTCATATACTACAGAAGAATTTGACAATGCAGATTCGATTGTTTCTAATGATTTAGATTTTTCTCTAACAGCGACAACATCGCCAGGCTTTAATGAGTAAGAAGGGATATTTACAATCCCACCATTTACTGTGATGTGTCTGTGTGAGACTAATTGTCTAGCACCACTTCTAGAACGAGATAATCCCATTCTGAAAGCTACGTTGTCTAATCTAGATTCACATAATTGTAAAAGCACTTCACCAGTAATACCTTGTGAAGCTGTTGCTTTTTTGAACATGTTTCTAAATTGCTTTTCTAACACACCGTAAGTGTATTTCGCTTTTTGCTTCTCCATCAATTGGATTGCATATTCAGATTTTTTGCCACGACGTCTGTTATTTCCGTGTTGTCCTGGAGGGTAATTTCTTTTTTCAAAAGATTTATCTTCTCCGAAGATTGCTACGCCAAACTTACGGGCGATTTTAGTTTTAGGACCAGTATATCTTGCCATTTCGTTTTGTTTTTGAGAGTGATTGTGAATTAAGGTCTTAAGCTTATCCTTCGACAGTCGTTGATCTCTC
>CATEFX010000045.1 GCA_949499105.1 Formosa sp. Hel1_33_131
AAGTGAATAGTGAATAGTGAATAGTGAATAGTGAATAGTGAATAGTGAAAAATATTAAAATGAATAACGACAAAAATATATTACAAGATTCGCATGCTAGAAAGCATACCTATTTGCGAATTTCATTGACTGAACGCTGTAATTTACGCTGTTCGTATTGCATGCCCGAAGAAGGCGTAGAACTCTCTCCAAAAAGTCATTTAATGAGTTTCGATGAAATTTATGAGATTGCAAAAACCTTTGTGAAACATGGAGTTACTAAAATACGACTGACTGGAGGTGAGCCTTTAATTAGGAAAGATATTTCTGTGATTTTAAAAAAATTAGCAACGCTTCCTGTTGAATTATCAATCACATCGAATGCTGTCATTATCCATAAATATATTGATGTTCTAAAACAAAATGGGATTCAAAGTATAAATGTGAGTTTGGATACTTTAGACAAAAATAAATTTATGTTTATCACGAAAAGAGATCAATTTGGCATTGTTTACGCTAATATTTTACGCCTAGTTAAGGAAGGTTTTAACGTAAAAGTAAATGCGGTACTGATAAAAGGGATTAATGATCATGAAATTATAGATTTTATAAACTTCACCAAAGAGTTGCCTATTTCTGTGCGATTTATTGAGTTTATGCCTTTTGAAGGCAACCAATGGAACTTCAAAAAAATGGTATCTTATAAAGATGTCATGGATTGTGTTCAGCATTCATTTAACTCCAAAAAAATTATACGCTTACAAGACTCTCCACATGACACTTCAAAAAACTATTCAATTGAGGGCTATAAAGGGTCTTTTGCAATAATTAGTTCGGTGACGAATCCGTTTTGTGATTCGTGTAATAGGCTTCGACTCACTGCAAACGGACAATTAAAAAATTGTTTATTTTCTTCAACAGAATCCGATTTACTGACCCCTTTACGGGAAGGGAAATCTATTGAAGTCATCATTCAAAAAGCGGTTCTTGCAAAGTTTAAAGTTCGTGGTGGGATGGATACTTTAAAAAAATTACAAGAGCCAAAACTCCATAACAAAAATCGCAGTATGATTCGGATTGGTGGATAAGTTCAAATTTTTGATTTGGGAGTGTTCGTTTCGAAGCTGTATTCAGGTGCCTATCTAAAAAACGTCTAAAACACCTATTTGAAAAAATAATACAAAACAAAATTTAGATTGTATCTTTGAAAAAAAAATGAATGAAAAAATATATCGCTGAAATCATCGGAACGTTTAGCATGCTATTTTGTGGTTGTGGCGCCATGGTGATTAATGATTTCACAGGGGGCACCATTACCCATCCTGGGGTAGCCATCACATGGGGTTTGATAGTCATGGCGATGATTTATGCGTTTGGTGATATTTCTGGGGCCCATTTTAATCCAGCGGTGACGGTTGGGTTTGCAGTGGCTAAAAAATTCAGCTGGAAGGAAGTCCCAAAATATATAATAGCTCAGTTTACAGGCGCAATTGCCGCTTCGCTACTCCTCCTCTATTTGTTTCCAGATAGTGATTTAGGAGCCACCATCCCCACCATTGAACCCTTAAAAGTATTTATCATCGAATTGCTTCTTAGCTTTTTCTTAATGGTGGTCATTATTAATGTGTCCACAGGAAGCAAAGAAATTGGACCCATCGCTGGGATAGCCGTAGGAGGCGTAATTCTTTTAGAAGCTATGTTTGCGGGGCCATTAACAAAAGCATCTATGAATCCAATACGCTCTTTAGCACCTGCCTTAGCTTCCGGAAATTTCACTGACTTGTGGGTGTATCTGACTGCACCATTCTTGGGGATGCTGTTAGCAGTCTTTAGCTGTAAACTAGTAAAAGAGGATAATTGTTGTGATGAAAAATGTTAATATTTGTTTAATTATATATGTATTACCTTAAACAAGGTGTATTTTTACGCTGTAAACAAAACATGTTATGGCAAAAAAAATCCCTCTCACACAAAACAAACTTGTACAGTTTTATATGGACTATGTTTTAGAACATAACCATGCTCCAAAATCTATTTACACCTTTGCAAAATCTAACGGATTTGAAGAAGCTGATTTTTATCAGTTTTTTGCAAATTTCGAAGTTTTAGAAAGCGCTATTTTTAGTTTATTTTTTACAAACACACTCGAAACTTTAGAGTCAAGTAAAGACTACCCTACTTACGATTCTAGAAATCAATTATTAAGTTTTTACTTTACATTTTTCGAGAATTTAACCGCCAACAGGAGTTATGTGGTGTATGCTTTAAACGAAAGCTCTAATCAACTCGAAAATTTAAAAAAACTTAAAGGCTTACGTTCAAAGTTCTTGAATTATATCGATCAATTAGATATTGAAGTATTGCAAATCAAAAACAAACAATTAGAACAAATAAAAGATAGTATTGTTCAGGAAACTTATTGGATTCAACTGATGCTAACCTTAAAATTTTGGTTAGATGACACATCTACATCTTTTGAGAAAACAGATATTTTTATTGAAAAATCTATCAATGCTAGCTTTGATCTCATTAACATTTCCCCATTAAAAAGTTTCGTTGATTTCGGCAAATTTTTGATTAAGGAAAAAATCAGCATGAACTAATATGAAGTCCATCGACAAAATACCAACCTCAAAAATACAACGTGCCGGGAAACTTATTTCTACGGGTGCAAAGGTTGGGGTGAATTATTTAAAATACTATGGTGAGAAAATCACTAAATCAGAAGCCGTTGCAAAAGAAAATCTCAATAAAAATAATGCCGAAGATATTTATTCGGGATTAAAACAACTCAAAGGAAGTGCTTTGAAAGTAGCGCAAATGTTGAGCATGGAGAAAAGTATTTTACCGCAAGCTTACGTAGATAAATTTTCATTAGCTCAATTTTCTGTTCCGCCACTGTCGCCTCCACTAGTGATCAAGACTTTTAAAAAATATTTTGGACAACACCCCAACGAAATTTTTGACGAATTTGATTCTGAATCCGTCAATGCTGCCAGTATTGGTCAAGTCCACAAAGCAGAAAAAAATGGTAAGAAGTTGGCTGTAAAAATCCAGTATCCAGGTGTGGCTGATAGTATCAAATCAGACTTATCCCTAGTGAAACCGATTGCCATAAAAATGTTTAACATTAAAGGAACAGATTCTGACAAATACTTTCAAGAAGTTGAAGATAAATTGGTAGAAGAAACCAATTACAATCTTGAAATCTCTCAAAGTAAAGAAATAGCAAAAGCCTGCGTTCACATTCCTAATTTATTATTTCCAGAATATTATGATGATTATTCTTCGGATCGCATCATCACAATGGATTTTATGAAGGGAGAGCATCTTTCAGAATTTGCAAAATATAATACCGATACGCAAAAGGCGAATCAACTTGGCCAAGCGCTTTGGGATTTTTATATGTTTCAAATTCACACCCTAAAAAAAGTACATGCAGATCCACATCCTGGAAATTTTCTAATTAATGAGGATGCACAGTTGATTGCTTTAGATTTTGGTTGTATGAAATCGATTCCAGATGAGTTTTACATTCCTTACTTTGAATTATCGGATAAAAAAATTATTGATACTCCCGAGTTATTTAAGGAAAAGTTGTTTGAGTTAGAAATTTTAACCCCAACAGATACACCCGAAGAATTATCATTTTTCACCGCGATGTTTCATGATTTATTGAGTGTGTTTACGCTGCCATTTCACGAAGCGGTGTTTGACTTTTCTAACCCAGAATTTTTTAATAAAATTGGAGATTTAGCCGAACGTTACAGCAAAAGCACAGAGCTTAGGAAGTTTAATGGAAATCGTGGGTCAAAGCACTTTATATATATCAATCGAACCTTTTTTGGGCTCTATAATTTGATGTTTGATTTGAAAGCATCGTCTGTTAAAATTAACCAATTCAACAATTACTAAATGTTACACTTAAAACGCCAAGACTTTGATGATTTAGACCATGTTTACAGAATAAACATGATGAATAGTTGTTCGGGATTTAAGTCGGCAAATCTCATCGGAACCAAATCAAATGATGGCGTTCCAAACGTGGCGGTTTTTAGTTCCGTAACGCACTTAGGATCCAACCCTCCCCTTCTTGGAATCGTGTTTAGACCCGTAAGTGATGTGCCCAGAAATACGTACGAAAACATCAAAGAAACAGGCCAATTCACAGTGAATCACATCCATTTAGATATTATTGAGCAGGCACACCATACCTCTGCAAAATATGATAAAGGTATCTCAGAATTTGACATTACAAAACTTGAAGAAGAATATAAAAACGATTGGCATGCACCATTTGTAAAAGGCGCGCCCATTCAAATGGCACTCACCTTTTGTGAGGAATACATCATCAAAGCCAACAATACGGTCCAACTTATTGCCGAGATAAAGGATTTATATATCAAAGATGATATTGTAGAAGCAGATGGATTTGTCAATTTAGCCAAAGCAAATATTGTGGCCATTAACGGCTTAGACGGCTATGCTCTGCCATCGCTTAAACAACGAATCGAATACCAACGTCCAAAAAAATAAAGATTCATTCACATTGAAAAAACAGTTTCTCCCCAGTAAAATTTGCATTCAATGCAATCGCCCCTTTACATGGCGAAAGAAATGGGAGAAAAACTGGGAATCCGTCAAATATTGTAGTAAAAAATGCAGCAGTCTTCGAAAAAAACAAGCTTAGTTTGGTTTGGAAATGACCTAAGAACAGCCGATAATTATGTGCTTAATGCAGCCGTTGAATCGTCTGAAAAAGTCATCGGTGTTTATTTTTTAGATCCAAAATTTTTCATACCCACTAAATATGGGTTTAAAAAAACAGCCGTATTTCGCGTTCAATTTCTTCTTGAATCCCTAGAAGATCTTAAACAACAATTACAACACCTCAATATTTCGTTAATTGTTTTACACGAAACTCCAGAAAACAGTCTAAATAAACTAATTTCAGAGTATGAAATTACAAGCGTATATCGTCAAAATGAATGGACAACTGAGGAAGTGAAAACTTATCAATCGAGCCTCAATACAATTTCAAAAACGGTCGATTTTAAATCTTATTACAATCAATTTTTATACCACCCAGAGGATCTTGATTTTGAAGCAAAGGACACGCCTCGGGTCTTTACTCATTTTAGAAAAGCCATTGAGAAATCGGTTGAAATTCGCCCTTTAGTGGTTCCTAAACAAATGCACAAAGAAAATCTTTTAGAAAACACACCTGACGTCCCGACTCTTGAATTTTTAGGCTATCAAACGCCTCATCAAGTTCCGGAATCGGCGTTTCCATTTAAAGGTGGAGAAACACAAGCAAACCAGCGAATTGAATCCTATGTTTTTGAAAGTAAAGCCTTAGGCTTTTATAAAAAAACGAGGAATGGATTGATAGGCATCAATTATAGTTCAAAATTTTCTGCATGGCTGGCGAATGGGAGTCTTTCCCCTCGAACTATCTACTGGAATGTTAAAAAATTTGAAGCTACTTACGGATCAAATGATTCTACGTATTGGATGATTTTTGAATTAATTTGGCGTGATTATTTCAAATTTATTTCGTTAAAACATGGCTCTCATATTTTTAAAATCGGAGGGATTCTAGAAAAAACATACGATTGGAATCAGGACGCTTCGCTTGTAGACCAATGGATCAACGGCACCACTTCGAATGACTTTGTAAATGCAAACATGCTTGAATTACAAAAAACAGGTTGGATGAGTAATCGAGGCCGGCAAAATGTCGCTTCCTATTTTTCCAAAACACTTCAATTGGATTGGCGCATTGGTGCGGCCTACTTTGAAGCACTTTTAATCGATTATGATGTACATAGTAATTATGGCAATTGGATGTACGTCTCAGGGGTCGGAAATGACCCTCGAAATCGAACGTTTAATGTCAAACTTCAAGCCGAGCGCTATGACTCCAATGGAGCGTATCGTAAAAAATGGCTTCAAACCAAATTATTTTAAATGAAAACACTACGTCTTATACTAGGAGATCAACTCAACGCCCAGCATTCATGGTATACATCTGTTACAGAATCTACCGTGTATTGTATGTTTGAAATGCGGCAAGAAACCGATTATGTCAAACACCACATTCAAAAAGTGGTTGGATTTTTCGCGGCCATGCGAGCGTTTTCAGAAGAACTAAAATCGCAAGGGCATACCGTGATTTATGTTACTTTAGACGAGGCTTCAAATCATCAGGACTTAACAGAAAACATAACGGCTCTGATCGCTTCTCATAGTAGTGAGAAATTTGAATACCAATCGCCTGATGAGTACCGGTTGGACCAGCAGCTTAAATGCATTTGCGACCTAGTATCCATTAAAACTCAAGAATTTGATACGGAACATTTTTATACCACTCGCGATGAACTTTCGATATTCTTTGAAGGAAAAAAGCAGTTGTTAATGGAACGCTTTTATCGATATATGCGTAAAAAACATCACATTTTAATGGAAGGCGAACAGCCTGAAGGGGGTGAATGGAACTATGATAAAAGCAATCGAAATAAATGGAAAGGATCTCCAGGAATTCCACCCTTTATTCAGTTTGACACCAACGTAGAATCGATTTTAAACGCCATTCAATCGTCTGGAGTTGAAACCATTGGGCGTTTCAAAGAAACCACGTTTTCGTATCCAGTAAATAGGGCGCAATCGTTGCAACAACTCGAGTATTTTAATCAGCATTTATTAGTTCATTTTGGGGATTACCAAGATGCATTACATACCGATGAAGTGTATCTGTTTCACTCTCGATTATCGTTTGCAATGAACCTTAAAATTATTAGCCCAAAAGAAATTATAACGTCTATTTTATCGCATTATCGATCTCATAGTGATGAAATTTCTATCTCACAAGTCGAAGGGTTTATCCGGCAAGTCATTGGTTGGCGGGAGTATATGCGTGGGATGTATTGGGCACAAATGCCCGAGTATAAAACTTTAAATACGCTCGATAATCATCAGCCAATCCCTGAATTCTTTTGGACTGGAGAGACCAAAATGAATTGCTTAAACAAAACCATTAATAACTCATTAGACAATGCCTATGCACATCACATTCAACGTTTGATGATTACGGGAAATTATTTGCTATTGACCCAAACAAACCCCGATGCCGTGGATGCTTGGTATTTAGGTATTTATATCGATGCCTTAGAATGGGTTCAACTCCCCAATACCCGGGGGATGAGTCAGTTTGCTGATGGCGGTCTGATTGCGACTAAACCGTACGTGTCATCGGGGAGTTATATCAATAAAATGAGTAATTATTGTGGTGATTGTCAGTACAATGTCAAAGAACGCTTGGGAGAAAACGCGTGTCCATTTAATAGCTTATACTGGAATTTCCTGGATGATAAACGATCTCAATTAGCCAGTAATTTTCGGATGAAGATGATGTATTCTGTATTGAATAAATTTTCTACTGAAGAACTCATTTCGATGAAATTGAGAGCTTCCAATATAATGGAAACTCCAGAGAATTTTTAGTCTTTTTGATAATAAATGTTAATATTTGTTTAATTGTTAATGCAAATGACTCAACATTATGTATGTTTGATACTTAAACATTACTATTGGTTCTAGATACAACATACTACAACAAGGAACATCGACAATTATTTGAAGAATTTGTTGGTAAACCCTACAGTTTTTTCGAAGCGATCAAACGTGGAGGCGTTGGCTCAAAACGTATGATTGTTGACAAAGTAAGTCCAAATTTAAATCCAATTTTAAATACGGTTTCCGATCTAAATTATGCTAATATTGAAATGCGAAAAAAAGGCATTTTAATTCATATCACTAAAGGACAACAGAATTTCACTTGGGCCATTCCGTTTTATCATTTGGTAGTATACAAAACAGATGGGATGAGTATTCATGCTCAAGGAAAGTTCATCCACTTCAAAAAGTCGAGAAATTTCTATGAAAATAAGAATTTTTTAAGATCTTTATTGGAAGAAAAAATACAGTTTGACGAACAATATAAACTTCCTGTATCATGAATTTTAATACTGTAGAATTGGATCGAATTATAGAAATGGCTTGGGAAGATCGCACGACTTTTGAAGCGATTGAACATCAATTCAAATTGAGTGAACAAGAAGTAATCAAAATTATGCGTACCTACATGAAACCCAAAAGTTTCCGATTGTGGCGAGCACGGGTTCAAGGTAGAAAAACAAAACATCAAAAATTAAGATCATTTGAATCTGGAAGGTTTAAATGTACAAGACAACGACAAATAACTCATAACAAAATATCAAAGCGTTAAAATAAATTATGAACAATCAAGTTATTGAAGAAGAAAAGGATCTGTTAAATGGATTTTCAAGCCACGAAATTGGGGATGACCATCTTTTTACAGGGTTAGAAACGCCGATGAAAAAAGACGCTTTTAAAGTATCCGATCAAGAAAAGAAAAAGAAAATTGCTGTTTTATTTGAAGAAATAATGGATGTTTTAGGATTAGACCTTACAGACGACTCTCTTAGAGGAACCCCGGAACGTGTTGCAAAAATGTATATTGATGAAATATTTTCTGGGTTAAATCCAGCTAATAAACCAAAAGTGGCCTTATTTGATAATAAATATCAATACAATCAGATGTTGGTAGAAAAAGAGATTACTTTTTATTCGAACTGCGAACATCATTTTGTGCCGATCATCGGTAAAGCCCATATTGCCTACATTTCTTCAGGAAAAGTAATTGGTTTATCAAAATTAAATCGTATCGTGCAATATTATGCGAAAAGGCCTCAAGTTCAGGAACGACTAACCAATCAAATTGCAGAAGAATTAAAAGGTATTTTAGGCACTGATGATGTCGCAGTCATTATAGACGCTAAACATTTGTGTGTATCCTCAAGAGGAATTAAAGATGATACCTCTGCAACTGTCACCGCTTTTTATGGTGGTGCATTTAATACCTCAGCAAAAATTGCTGAATTACAAAATTATTTAAAACTATAACTATGGATGTTATCAAACAAGCTGAAGCTTTTGAACTCAAACCACTCACTTTCAAAACAACGAGTGAACGAATTGAAGCATCAAGAGAAGTAAAAGGATTGATATTGGGAATCAACGAGATTTATAAAACCAGTCAAGATCCAAAGTTAATGGATCAAATGAAACGCTTAACTGCGATAAAACAAAAAATTGAAAAACGTTTAAAAGGGCGTCCACTAAGAGCATGAAAAAAATTATTATTATTGGGGGGAGTAAAGGCATTGGAAAAGCAATTACCGAAAATCTTCTTAAGGAGTATGAAGTCGTCAACATCAGCCGAACCCCACCAGATTTCCAACATGCGAATCTAACACACCACAGCTGTGATGTGTTAACCGATGAATTGCCTGAAATTGAAGTAGCGGATAGCTTAATCTATTGTCCAGGAAGTATCAACCTAAAACCTTTTAATAGGTTAAAGTTAGATGATTTTAGAACGGACTTTGAAATCAATGTGATTGGTGCCGTTAAATCAATTCAAGCCTACACAAAGGCACTTTCAAAAAGTGAATCGGCGTCTATTGTGTTATTTAGTACAGTCGCTACAAAATTAGGGATGCCATTTCATGCAAGTGTTGCCACTGCAAAATCAGCAGTTGAAGGACTCACCAAATCGGTGGCTGCCGACTTAGCGCCTACCATTAGAGTAAATGCGATTGCACCAACCATTACCGATACGGAATTAGCGGCTAAATTTCTTAGAAATGAACGCATGATTGAAAGTACAATTCAGCGTCATCCTCTAAAAAAATATCTAGCACCCTCAGAAGTCGCTGCAATGGCGGAGTACCTTATTTCAGATGTCTCTAAATCAATATCAGGACAAATATTTAATTTAGATTGTGGCATTGTATCTCTTAAATTATAAAATGAGACTCTTAATAGTAATGGTTGTCGTTGCTATAACAATATTTTCAATTCAATCTAAATCGCAATCAAAAATCATCCAAAGTATGTCTTTATATAATATTGAAATTAATAGTATTGATGGAAGTCCTATCCATTTAAACGAGTACAAAGGAAAACACCTTCTATTTGTGAATGTTGCATCTGAATGTGGCTTTACTGGACAATATGAAGACCTTCAAAAACTATTTGATACCTATCAAGATAGGTTGATGGTGATTGGGGTTCCTTGCAATCAATTTGGCAGTCAAGAACCTGGAAGTTCTGATGAGATTCAATCCTTTTGTAAAAAAAACTATGGCGTTACTTTTTTAATGACGGAGAAAGTTGATGTTAAAGGAGATACGCAGCATCCACTCTATCAGTGGTTAACTAAAAAGGACCTTAATGGTGTTAAGAGTACCTCCGTTAAATGGAATTTTCAAAAGTATTTGATTGATGGAAACGGACACTTTGTAGATTACTTTTATTCAATCACAAAACCATTAAGTAGTAAAATAACCCGCCAATTTAAATAAATCATGTTTGGAATTTTTAAGAAAAAATCACCGATTGAAAAACTTCAGGAACGTTACAAAAAATTAATGTCAGAATGGCATCAACTTTCATCGACCGATCGCTCCGCAAGTGATGCTAAATATGCCGAAGCACAGACGGTTTTAGATGAAATCGAAAATCTCAGAGATTAAATGAAATTTTACAAAGCATTAATCCTTTTTGTCATCATAAATTTTAGTGCACTTGGAGTTGGTTCTTGGCTCATGAACGATGGTCCTCAATCGGACTGGTATATTCATCTTAATCAAGCGCCATGGACGCCTCATGGATGGGTTTTTGGAGTGGCCTGGAGTAGTATTATGCTGCTTTTTTCGGTTTATATGGCGTATCTAATTCAAACAGACCGATCTCAAAAAGCAATTCTATTATTTAGTTTTCAATTTGTATTGAACGTCTTTTGGAACTACCTATTTTTCAACCAACATCTCATCATCTTAGGCTTACTGAATATTGTATTTTTAACCTTATTGATGTTCTATTTTCTTGTGGCGTTTAAACATTCGCTGAAAAACAAAACTTTTTACGTCCTCCCCTATTGCATCTGGTTATTACTGGCGACTTCCTTAAATCTATACATCGCATTATACAATTAAAATGAAATTATACCGATTACACAAAAAGCAAAATTTTCCTATTAGTGTGGAAACAGCTTGGGAATTTTTATCAAATCCAAAAAATCTAAAAACCATTACGCCAGAGTATATGAGTTTTGATATCATATCGGGGGCCGATCGCCCCATGTATGCAGGACAAATTATCCAGTATATTGTAACACCAATTTTAGGAATCAAAACCAAATGGGTCACTGAAATTACCCAAGTTAAAGACCAACACTATTTTGTAGATGAACAACGGTTTGGACCCTACGCGCTTTGGCATCACAAGCATTTTATTAAAGCGATTGATGGGGGTGTAGAAATGGAAGATATTATTGACTATAAAGTCCCACTGGGCTGGCTTGGACAATTGGTGCATCCCTTTATTGTAAAGCCTAAATTAGAAGAAATTTTCGCCCACCGACAAAAGAAATTAATCGAATTATTTGGAGATTACTAATGAAGTCAAAAATATCACTGTTTTGGTTTAGAAGAGATTTAAGACTGCACGACAACCATGGATTATTTGAAGCATTACAGGCCAACGAGACGGTACTTCCTGTTTTTATTTTTGATCCTGCTATTTTGGAATCGTTGCCTAAAAATGATGCAAGAGTTGAATTTATTCACCACAAGCTAACTGAAATCAATGCAAGTTTACAAACACACGGAAGTGGTGTGGCTGTTTACCATGGATCACCACAAGCTATATTGGATGAAATTACAAATGAGTTTGATGTGAATGCCGTGTATTATAATCATGATTATGAGCCCTATGCACTTGAAAGAGACGCCGATATTTCAAAATTATTAGAATCAAAATCGATCCCTTTTAAATCCTACAAAGATCAAGTTATCTTTGAGAAAAATCAAATTACTAAAGACGATGGACTGCCATATAAAGTCTATACACCCTTCTCTAAAAAATGGTTAGCAGCCTTTAATTCAGAAGACTGTAGGGTGTTTGATTCGGAGAACTTATTGGACCATACACATAAATCAAAGTCATTGAATTGGGTCGATTTGAATGCTATGGGATTTGAACCCAATCCCGTTAAAGTTGCGCCCTACAAGGTTGAAAAAGAGATCATAGAGAATTATGAAGCCACACGAAATTTCCCTGCGGTTGATGGGACTTCAAAATTAGGGCCTCACTTGCGATTTGGGACCGTGAGTGTTCGGGAAATCGTCGCTAAAGCGATTCGACATGAAAATATCACCTTTTTAAAAGAATTAATCTGGCGTGAGTTTTTTATGCAGATTTTATGGCATTTTCCGCATACCGTTACACGGAGTTTTAAACCACAATATGATGCCATTAAATGGCGTAATGATCCCGAAGAATTTAAAAAATGGTGTGATGGAACTACCGGCTATCCACTAGTAGATGCTGGCATGCGAGAGCTAAATCAAACTGGATTTATGCACAACCGCGTTCGTATGTTGGTGGGTAGTTTTTTGTGTAAGCACCTTTTGATCGATTGGCGTTTGGGTGAAGCTTATTTTGCAGAAAAGCTCCATGACTTTGAACTTTCAAGCAATGTAAGTAATTGGCAATGGGTGGCTGGTTGTGGCGTTGATGCTGCGCCCTATTTTAGAATTTTCAATCCGACGACACAAGTCACTAATTTCGACAAAGCGCATACATACATTAAAAAATGGGTGCCAGAGTATCAGGAGTTAACGTATCCTACGCCAATGGTGGATCATAAATTTGCTAGAGAACGTTGCCTCACAACGTATAAAGAAGCCCTAGCGAAGTAGCTATAGTTTTTTGACATATTGAGTGATAATCACAATGTGCTTCCCATCAACTTTCCCTTCAATATAAGTCTCATTTTCATGATCTAATGAGATGCGTCTCACAGCGGTCCCTTGTTTGGCAACCATACTCGTCCCTTTGACTTTCAAATCTTTAATTAGAACCACACTATCGCCTGTTTCTAAAATAACGCCATTCACATCTCTGTGAATAAGTTTGGTCCCTTCCTCCACACCATCGCCAAGCGCCTTTGCCAGCTCTAATGTTTCATCGTCCAAATACATCATGTCTATCAAATCTTGAGACCAACCGGCCGAAGTGACGCGATTTAACATGCGCCATGCGATAATTTGTACAGGGAAAAATTCACTCCACATACTGTCATTTAGACACCGCCAATGGTTGGGATTGATTAAATCAGAATTTTCAATTTGTGACGTACACGTTTGACACGCATAAATACTATCCGTCAGATCTATTTTCTTGGAGGGTTGAAGCGTATAAACATTTAGGTTTTCAGTGGCTTTACAAAGCTCACAGGCCTGTTGGCTACGTTCTTGAAGTGCTTTTTCTATGTTCATGAGTCAATGCGTTCAATCTTGGCACCAATAGCACGCAAGCGATCATCAATATTTTCGTAACCACGATCAATTTGTTCAATATTGTGGATTGTTGAGGTTCCTTTGGCAGAAAGTGCCGCGATTAGTAAAGATACGCCCGCTCTAATATCTGGAGAGGTCATAGTCGTTGCTTTTAGGCTTGATTTAAAATCATGTCCAATCACAGACGCACGGTGTGGATCACAAAGGATAATTTTTGCGCCCATATCAATCAACTTATCGACAAAGAATAAACGGCTTTCAAACATTTTTTGATGGATAAGTACACTGCCTCTTGCTTGTGTTGCAACCACCAAAATAATACTTAATAAATCGGGTGTAAATCCAGGCCAAGGGGCATCCGAAATGGTTAAAATTGATCCGTCAATATAGTTTTGAATTTCATAGCCGTCTGTATGCGCAGGAATAAAAATATCATCGCCTTTTCTTTCGATGGTAATTCCTAATTTTCCAAACACATTTGGAATCACACCTAAATCATCCCAACTGACATTTTTAATCGTTAATTCACTTTTAGTCATTGCCGCTAATCCGATCCAACTCCCAATTTCAATCATATCGGGTAACATCGTATGTTCGGTACCTCCCAAGGTTTTAACTCCTTCAATGGTGAGCATATTTGAGCCAATTCCCGAGATTTTGGCGCCCATTCTATTGAGCATTTTACAAAGTTGTTGTAAATAGGGTTCACAAGCAGCATTGTATATAGTGGTGGTTCCTGTGGCTAAAACGGCAGCCATCACAATATTGGCGGTCCCAGTGACAGAGGCTTCGTCGAGCAACATATAAGTCCCCTTAAGTTCTTTTGCCTCGACCCCATAGAAATGATCTTCACGGTTGTATCTAAAGTTGGCCCCTAGCTTTATAAACCCTTCAAAATGCGTGTCTAAACGTCTACGGCCAATTTTATCTCCGCCTGGTTTTGGAATATATCCTTTTCCGAAGCGCGCTAAAAGCGGCCCTACAATCATGATGGATCCACGTAAACCACGACCATCAACTTTAAAAGCTTCCGTTTCTAAATACTCTAAATTAATCGCATCGGCCTGAAAAGAATAACTGCCTTTTGCTAACTTTTCAACTTTAACGCCCAGTTTTCCTAATAACGCAATAAGCTTATTGACATCAATAATATCGGGGATATTGTGAATCGTAATTTTATCGGGAGATAATATAACGGCACATAATATTTGAAGGGCTTCATTTTTGGCACCTTGTGGCTGAATGGCCCCTTTTAATTGGTGTCCGCCTTCAATTTTAAAAGTTTTCAATGTTGAGTGATTTTAATGAGTAGTAAGTGTCCTGAAATCCAAATCTACATGGATATTAGTAACGTTTTCTATTTCTTTGATGGTTGTTATTCTTTTTGGTAGGCTTCTTTTGAGAGGTGAATTTTCGTTGTACCTTTAGTAAACTAGACACTTCACTTAACGCTTCCTTACTATTACGTAAGTCAATCTTTCCATCCGATAATTCAAAAAGATGTCCAAAAATAACCACATCTTCTACCGTATCTTTATTCCAATTTAGGAATGATTTTTTCATGTGATTGGCAATGGTATATTCCAAAGCTTCTTTCATTTCACCAACTTCCCAAGTGTTGGCCACATCAATCATGGTTTTGATGTTATTTCCATAAAAACGGTATTTCGGAAAGTTTTGAGGATACTTTAAAGGCGCTGGCTTTATGCTTAACATTTCCTCTGTTGGTTTCTCAAAAGGAGAATCTGCATCTAATTTTAAATCAGACATGATAAATAATTGATCCCAAAGTTTGTGTTGAAAATCAGGCACATCACGTAAGTGAGGTTGCATGTTTCCCATAACAGAAATAATAGCCTTTGCGAGGCGATTCCGTTCTTCTTTAGAGTCTTGAGCCACGGCATGGTTAATCATTTTCTGTAAATGTCTTCCGTATTCAGGAATGATTAAGTGTTCTCGTTCTGTATTATATTCTAGTTGATCTGTTAACGCTGTCATGTAGGCGATCTTTGTTTTAAAAAATTAAGTGTTTGCAAAATACAAAAAAATAGTGTGAGTCTAATAGTATTTTAAAAGTTGATTAAAAGCAGCATATTTACAGGGAAATAACACCTTCAACTTGGCTTCCAACTTCTTTATACTTTACTATTACAGCCTCAGGAGTACGCATTACTACGTTAATTGAAACGCTTGTGTAATTCCCTTTTTTGGAAGGAATCGTATGGATTACCGCTCCCATATTATCAAAAATAGACTCAATCGTTTTGATTTTTGAAAGGTCTGTTTTGACAATAAACTTATACAAATATTCAGAAGGCCATATGGCGGTATCGTATAACTTTTCTTTTAAATTGTTATAAAACGCTTCTGGGTTAGATGATTTATCCATTGTTTAACTCTAAGTCAGCAAATATACATTATATCTGATTTTTTATTTCCCTTTTAAATCACGAATTTTACATGAATTAAATAAAACAACTTGAATACTCAAAAAATAGCATTGATTGGTGGTCCTGGTACTGGGAAAACAACTTTAATTAATGCCCTTAAGGCAAAAGGCTATTATTGTATGGAAGAAATTTCTAGACAAATTACCCTCGAAGCACAAGAAAAAGGTATTGAGCAATTGTTTTTGGAAGATCCTTTATTATTTAGTGAACAACTCTTATTGGGACGTCAAAAACAGTTTTTAGATGCAGACAAACTTTCTGATAAATTTGTGTTTTTTGATCGTGGCCTCCCAGATGTTGTGGCGTATTTAGACTATTTAAAAAGCAGCTATCCAGAATCTTTTAAAACGATTTGTAGTCAACATCAGTATGACAAGGTATTCATCTTAAAACCCTGGAAAGCAATTTATGAGCAAGACAATGAACGTTATGAAACATTTGAACAAGCCCTTATCATTCATGACTTTCTAGTTAAATCTTACACGGAACACGGATATACCATTATTGACACTCCTTTTGGAACCGTTGAAGAACGCATTGAATTTATTAAAAATCATTTAAATTCTCATGAATGAAGCATCCAATTGAACTATTGGAACACTATTGGGGGTTTTCAGAATTTAAACCCCAACAAGAAGCGATCATAGAAGCGGTTTTAGCGAATGAAGACTGTATTGCACTTCTACCAACGGGTGGCGGAAAATCGGTTTGTTTTCAAATACCGGCACTTATCAAAGACGGTATTTGTATTGTGGTATCGCCACTCATTGCATTGATGCAAGATCAAGTCAATACACTAAAAGCAAAAGGGATTAAAGCCATGGCTCTTACGAGTGGTTTTAGTTACGATGATATTGATCGGATGTTGGATAATTGTATTTATGGGAATTATAAATTCCTCTACTTGTCTCCCGAACGGCTGCAACAAGATTTAGTTCAAGAACGGCTCAAACAAATGAATGTTAATCTAATTGCGGTCGACGAAGCGCATTGTATTAGTCAATGGGGACATGATTTTAGACCCGCTTATAGAGAGATTAAATCCCTCAGAATCTTACACCCTACTGTAAATGTCATTGGGTTAACGGCCTCAGCGACGTCCAAAGTGATCGACGACATTTGTATCCAATTGGATTGCATTGCACCTCAAGTTTTGAAGACCTCATTTGTACGCCCTAACTTGGCGTATTTGACCTTGGATTGTGAAGATAAATACTTCAAAACGGTTCAAATTTTAAAAAAATATTCGGGAACTTCTATTATCTATGTTCGAAATCGAAAAGCTACGCTTGAAATTTCAAACTATTTAAATAAGATTGGAATTACAAGCGGCTACTATCACGGCGGGTTAAGTCCGAAAGAAAAAGACACCCAATTTGATCTTTGGACCACGAATCAAAATCAAGTCATGGTGGCTACCAATGCGTTTGGAATGGGAATTGACAAAGCAAATGTACAAACCGTGATTCATCATAATTTACCTGAAAGTTTAGAAAGCTATTACCAAGAAGCTGGGCGAGCGGGACGAAATAATGAAAATGCATACGCTGTGATTCTTCGGAATACTTCGGATGAAACGGATTCTAAAAATCAATATATTAATGCTTTACCAGATATAAACTATTTAAAAACTATTTATAAGCGACTGTGTAATTATTTCCAAATTTCGTATGGTGAAGGCGTGAACGCAGTTCATAGTTTTAACTTTAAATTATTTTGCAGCACCTATAAACTCCCTTCTGCATTGACTTATAATGCGCTCCGAATTCTAGATCGTACCAGTATTATTACGTTAGAAGAACGATTTAAAAACACGGCCTTTATCCAGATTAAAATTGGAAATACGGCCTTGTTCAATTACCTTGAAAAACATCCAAAACAAGCTCTAATTATTAAGGTTATTTTAAGAACGCATGAAGGGGTCTTTGAGCATTCAACAGAAATTTACACCCAGGTCATTGCTAAAAAAACAAACCTAACAGAAGCTCAAGTCATTGCAGAATTAACGGCTTTAAACACCGCTGAAATTGTGGCATTCGAAGCTTCTAAAACCGATGCTGAAATTACGTTTATAGAACCGCGAGAAGACGATAAAACAATTCATAGAATTTCAAAGATTGTAACCCAACAACACGATTTAAAAAAAGCACAGCTTCAATCCGTATTTGATTATGTCAAAAATGATGGCATTTGTAAAAGTCAAAAACTACTTTCATATTTTGAAGAAACAGATTCAAAAGCATGTGGGATTTGTTCGAGTTGTTTGGAACGTTCAAAAAACAATTCATTTTCTAAAAATGATACTCAAACAATCTTAACTTTGCTAAAAAAAGATTCGCTCTCGTCTCGAAAACTTGAAACCTTAAGTTCATTTGGTCGCGACACATTAACCGCTATTTTAGCGAATCTTTTGGAAAGAGGGCTAATTGAAATTACAGAAAGAAATACATACCAACTCAAAACGTTATGAAAAAAGAAGACATTCGTATTGTATTTATGGGGACTCCAGAGTTTGCAGTCACTATATTAGAGGGGCTTTTGAAACATAAATACACGATTGTAGGGGTTATCACTGCTCCCGATCGGCCTGCTGGAAGAGGTCAAAAACTTCATGAATCGGCCGTCAAAGTGTTTTCTAAGTCTAAAGGGTTGACCATTTTACAGCCAACTAACTTAAAAGAAGATTCTTTTTTGAATGATTTAAAAAATTTAAAAGCCAATCTTCAAATTGTGGTGGCCTTTAGAATGCTCCCAAAAGTTGTGTGGCAAATGCCCGATTTAGGAACCTTTAATTTACATGCCTCTTTACTCCCTGATTATCGAGGGGCTGCCCCGATAAACTGGGCGATTATCAACGGAGAAAACGAAACGGGTGTTACCACCTTTTTTATTGATGAAAAAATTGATACAGGAGCGGTTATTTTACAATCTAAAATTGACATTCATCCTACAGAAAATGCAGGAGAATTACATGATAAACTGATGCATTTAGGAAGTGAATTGGTCTTAAAAACCATCAAAACCATTGAAGATGGAACCGTAAAAACCACGACGCAACCTCTAAAAGAAACCAAAACGGCTTATAAGTTAAATAAGGAAAATTGTAAAGTGGATTGGAATACTACAATGGACGCGATTTATAACCAGGTTCGGGGACTCCATCCCTACCCTGCTGCTTGGGGACTTTTGTCCAATGGCGAGGCTCTTTTAAATATTAAACTGTATGAGGTTGTGAAACATTCTGAACCACACGAATTTAAAGCTGGACACCTCATAATTTCTAAAAAAGCAATAAAGGTCGCCGTTAAGGGTGGATTTATTGAACTCATCAATTTTAAATTCCCTGGAAAACGACAAATGGATGCCGTCTCTTTTTTAAATGGGTTTACATTTGATGAAAATGCTAAAATGATTTAATAACTAGTACACATGACAAAAAACGACTTGATTGACCAAATGGCCCTGAATGCTGGTATTTCTAGATCCGCTGCGAACAAAGCACTAGAAGCCTTGGTAACCGGCATAAGTGAGACTTTAATGGATGGTAAACGAATGAGTCTGCAAGGGTTTGGAAGTTGGTCTGTTTATGAAAGAACCGCTCGTAATGGAAGAAATCCGAGAACCAACGCCCCTATTTTCATCCCTTCTAAACAGGTGGTTCGGTTTAAACCAAGCAGCCAACTCACCAAAAAAATAAACCTACAGTCACTCTAAAATTTACGTGACAAGTCGTTAGACAAAATCTAAACGGTTCAAAATTATTAAACAATAAAATCCGAAGGTTCTGATTTTTTAATTAACTTTAGATAAAATAAATTTTTAAATTATGAAAAACTTAATTTCCTTATTCGCCCTTAGTGTATTGATTATAGCTTGTAAATCTGAACCTAAAAAATCAGATTCAAAAACATCCAAAACAATAGAAAATGTTGAGAACGCTCAAAAATCAAAAACTCTTTCCATTAGCTTAAACCCAAAAAGTGACAGCAATGTTAGTGGTGTCGTTCTTTTTACTGAAACGAATGGCATGGTAAAAATGAATGCCAAGATTTCCGGATTATCAGAAGGCTTACATGCGATTCATATTCACCAAACGAGTGATTGTAGCTCTGTTGACGGGAAATCTGCTGGTGGCCATTGGAATCCCACCAACCAACCGCATGGAAAATGGGGTGTTGAAACTGGGTACCACAAAGGAGATATCGGTAATTTTATGGTTGAAAACGACGCTGAAACGGTCGTAGAATTCAGTACTGATGAATGGTGTATTGGTTGTGGCGATCCCGCAAAAGATATTCTTGGAAAAGGCGTTATTATCCATCAAGGAACCGATGACTACAGTTCCCAACCTTCTGGTGCTGCAGGAAGCAGAGTCAGTTGTGCAGGAATAATCGAATAAGTACACACCCAAACACTATCTATATAAAGTGAGGTCTTCAACTTAGCATTTTAATTGTATACTAAATGTCCACAAAATGAACCCATCGGGAAGAGGTTGGATCCATAAACTGATAAAACTACTTGAGACGAATTCAGAGAGCCCTTTTGAATCGCTTGAAGTCCTATACCCAAAACTCAGAACTGTGGGATTTGTGTATGGAAGCAATGTCATTACGCTGGACCTGATTCCTGATAACCCTGATTATACTAAAGAAGAGCGTTGTAAAATAAATCTTTTAAGTGCCTTCTATGCCGTCTATTCTAACTCAGATACTTCTCAAAATTTTGAAGTGAGTTTATGGGCATTTTATAAAGAAATAAAGTTTCATAAATCAACCCTTATAAATAAAGTTCTTGGGACTGATTTAGAGTCTATTATCCACAAACGCATCCACATAGACAACAACTTATTTACTAAAAATTTTAGTTATTTTGTAACTAATTCCTTGCTTTTTGTGGATGTGATCGCCTATCGTATTTTTTTGAAAAACCAGAAAAAAACGACAAAAGCGCTAAAGCGAATCGAAAATTCTATTCGAATATTGGTGGTAAATGCTTTGAATTCTAAATCCGATAAAAATGACTACGACCATAGTTTGATAAAGTTATTAGAAGCATCGCTTCGGTTTACTGAAAAATCAGATGAGAACTATACACCAAATATTAAATCGATTGACTGCGAAATTGAAGCCCTTTTTTATCTAGATCTAGTGTGTATGGCCACCTGGAGTGATTTCCGAATTGATTCCGAAGAAGAGAAATTTTTAAATAAATTAGGGGCTGCCTTAAACGTTTCAAAAGCACAAATTATAGACGCTGAAACAGCGATCGATACTTTTTATGCAATGCATAAAAATAAAATCGCACTTTTGAGCTCAAAAAACCTTGTTCAAAGTTTTTATGACAACTCTAGTCTACTAGTTCGAAAGCTGATTTCGAGAAATAGCAAACGGCTCTATAAAGAACTAAAAGAAAGCAAAGAATTAGTACAATTATTATCGCAGTCAACCGTTAGAAACCTCAGTAAGGACGAGCAAAAACAAATGCAAGTTCAACTTATGGATATCCTGAAGTCCATCCCTAGCCTCGCCATATTTATGTTGCCAGGTGGGGCCTTTTTATTACCATTGTTTATTAAGTTTATTCCAAAACTTCTGCCCTCAGCATTTGACGACAATAGAGTTGAAGAATAAGTTTTAAAAATACGTACCTTTGTTGTTATGGGATTAAACAATAACGATATTTTTAAAAAACTTAGAGTCGCTCATAAATTAAGAGACGATGATATTGTAAAAATTTGCAGTTTAAAGGACTTCAAAATCACCAAAAGTGAACTCAATGCTATTTTTAGAAATGAAACCCACCCAAAATATATGGAATGTGGCGATCAATTTTTAAGAAATTTCTTAGACGGCTTAATCATTCACTTAAGAGGACCAATGCCTCCAAAAGCGGCGAATACCACTCCGAAAAAATAAGAACTATGAAAAAGGGGGTTATAATCAGCTTACTTATAGGACTCTTTTTTAATTGTAATTACACAAATAAAAACGCGGTATTGGATTCGGACTATTTAATTGCTCTGAACCAAAATCGAGAACTGAGATCCAAAAATCGTGTCAAATACTTAGAATTGACAGGATTATTTAAATTAGATTCTATTTCTAACTCCTTTGGAAAAGCAGCTTCAAATCAATTTGTTTTCAATATTGAATACGTGCCTCCTACGATTGGTAGCATCCAGTTATCAGAAAAAGGTCTTAAATTTCAGGCTGCAAAAAATATAAAAGTATCCACTGAAACTGGCGATCAAATCGAAACTTTAGCCCTAACTATTGATGCGAACGGAAACTCAATTAAACTCATTTACAAAGACCTGAAATGGCAAGTCATCACGCGTTCTGGCTCACTGTATCTAAGAGTTTGGGATTCTAAAAACTTCGCTATAAAAGCGTTTAAAGGGTTTAAAAGTTCTGATGTAAATTCAGATTTTATTTTCGACGCCAACTTTAAATACTTTGAAACCGCTCAGCAAGAAACCGTCGCTTCAAAATTAGGGATCAAGGAGGTCACTGATTTTATTGGACAAATTCATTTTACCTACAAAAAAAATAATTACACATTAGATGTTGGAAGTGAAGGCTTCCTCATGGTTGCCGATTTAACCTCCGGAGAAACTACGTATGGCGGTGGACGTTATATGTATCTTGAGTTGCCCGATACAAATGGCAGCATTCGTTTAGATTTTAACTACCTATACAATCCTCCTTGTGCGTTCTCCGAATTCACGACTTGTTTATATCCACCTCGACAAAATCAATTACCATTCAAGATTGAAGCGGGAGAACTTCTTAAAAAAGATTTATAATTTTTAATAATAAGTGTAACAAATTAGTAAATTGAGATACTAATATTTCAACTAGATAACCAATTTGAAATCAGTAACAGAACAAAATTTTGTAGTCCTTTTACAGGAACACCAGAACATTGTACATAAGATCTGTAGGATCTACACAAATGATTCTGATGCTCATAAAGATCTGTTTCAGGAAATTACAATTCAGTTATGGAAAGCGTTTCCTAAATTTAGAGGCGACTCTAAATTTAGTACATGGATGTATCGCGTCGGATTAAATACGGCCATTACTTTATATCGAAAATCCTTACGACACGTACAAAGTCAACGGATCGAATCGGTGGCATATAAATTATCCTATGAAGAATATGATGATACCAAGGACGAACAACTGAAACTTATATATGGTGCCGTACGAAAACTAAACGATATCGATAAAGGAATTGTTTTCTTGTATTTAGAAAACAAAAATTATAAAGAAATTAGTGGAACACTAGGAATTAGCGAAGTCAATGCACGCGTACGTATGAATCGTATTAAAACGAAATTAAAAACCCAGTTAAATTCTTAATTATGGATGAATTAGAACTACTGAAAAAAGATTGGGATAAGTCTTCTACGAACTATCCAACCCTAAATAATGAACAACTTTATAAATTAATTAATAAGAAATCGTCTTCGATCGTGAAGTGGATTTTCATTATAAGTCTTTTAGAGTTTTCGGCATGGACCCTGATTTCATTTCTATTTGATGGTGCTGAGAGTTTAGAAAAAATGAAAAGCTATAATGTTGAACACATTTTTTTTCCTTTGACTATTTTTGGGTATTTGGTTCTATTTGTTTTTTTCTATTTGTTTTATAAAAACTACAAAAGTATTTCAGCAACAGACAATACAAAAATGTTGATGGAACAAATTTTAAAAACACGTAAAACAGTTAAGCAATACGTGATTTTCAATCTTGGGTTTATGTGTATTTCTATTGTTTTGGGAGTCTATATCGAACTGACAAACAACCCAGAAGTCCAAACGATGCTTACGAATATCAAATCTGAGGGCGCCAATAATATTTATATATTTTATTTAATAGTTGTGGGATTAAGTGTGCTCGCAATGGCCGTCATTGCAGCCGTTTTGATAGGGTTTTATTATCTGATTTATGGGCTTTTACTAAAGCGATTGAAATCGAACTACAAAGATTTGAAAGCGCTAGAAAAAGCATTCTAAAATTACCAGTTTCTTTTTTTATTAAGAGACTCCGTTTCTATAAGATCTTTTTGAGAAATAACCTTTAAGAATGAAGGATGTTGCTCGATAGCATACTCAATTTTTTCTACGATTTGATCGATTGATGTGTTCTCATAATCTATCTCCAAAGGGGCTTTAATTTCCATGGTTTGAAGAATATTTTTCTTCTTTACACGAATCCCTTTTTTATCAAATGAACGTCGAAACCCATCAATTACAATCGGCACAACAATAGGCTTGTAGTGTTTAATAATATGAGCCGTTCCTTTTCGAATGGGCTTAAAAGGCGTTGTGGTTCCTTGTGGGAACGTAATAACCCACCCATCATTTAAGGCTTTATTAATATTAGAAATATCACTCATTTTAACTTGTCGATTGACATTTTCGCCAGAAGCGCGCCAAGTACGTTCAATACTTATAGAACCTGCATACGCAAATATTTTTGGAAGTAATCCAGACTTCATCGTCTCCTTAGCAGCAACAAAATAAACATTCAATTTTGGATCCCACAAATAGCCTACATTTTTAATATTGTCATCGCGCCCACTCAGGGCTGCATTAAATACATGAAACATCGCCATCACATCTGCGAAATACGTTTGATGATTAGAAATAAACAAAACGTTGTTCTGAGGTAAATTTCGTAAAATATCAGACCCTTCTATTTGAAGCTCATTAAACCCTCGATAGCGTCGGTGACTTAATACACCTGCAAGACGAATGACCCATTTTTTGAGAAATAGATATTGACCGAATATATTTTTTTTTAATAAACCCATATAGATTGTTGAAATTGGTTTTGCAAACCTACGCTATTTTTTTAAAAATTTTATTTAACATCGTTTTAATTTCCATGAGCATCATCGCCGTAGCCCCCCAAACAATATGGTTGTTTAATGTAAATGCTGGCACT
Organism: Formosa sp. Hel1_33_131; assembly: GCA_949499105.1. Classification (GTDB taxonomy): domain Bacteria; phylum Bacteroidota; class Bacteroidia; order Flavobacteriales; family Flavobacteriaceae; genus Hel1-33-131. Next base: position 24,835 of record CATEFX010000045.1, read on the forward strand.
TCATAAGATAAACCCTCCGCCGATAAAACATCCGACACTACTTCAGAGTTGTCGTTCATAAAATCAGCTAAAGATACTTCCAGAACCGCATCAACTTCAGATGCTTGAAGCGCAAAAGTTAAGGGTGCATGCGCGACCCCTAAAAAAGGATAAACTTGAAAATTACTAGGCGGGATATAAATAGAGGATAATTCCCGTAAAACAGTGATTTGATCGAATGGAACACCAATCTCTTCCCAAGTCTCTCTCAAAGCCGTGGCTTTTAAAGAAGTATCTTCTGGTTCTGGTTTTCCTCCAGGGAAGCCAATTTGGGCGGAGTGGACGCCTTTGTAGGATTTTCTTAATATTAAAACTAAAAGCGTATCTCCTTTGTTACTCGGGTAAAATAAGGCAAGTACAGCCGCTAATTTGGCCGTTTTACGATCTTCCTTGTACTGCTCCATTAATTTTTTTCGAAACGAAGGCGCCATTTTTAACTGCGCCTCTAAGCCTGGTAAACTCTGTTTATTTATTTCAGAAATCGCTTTTTCAAATGCTTTAAATCTCATATATTACAGTTCTAAAAACCAGTGGTCTCCATGCGAATATTAATCATTTTATTTTTAGGTAGTACACTATTTAGTTGTGAAGATAAGAAAACTAAAGTGAATAAAATAGAGACTAAAAAAAGCTCAACTACACCCCTCACTAAAGAGATTCGTCCAGAAAAAAAAGAATCTGATTTTATTTTGAATGATAAAAATGTGATGGAATTTTTCTTAGCGTATGATAAGAAACATTCAGAAACGACTGTAAGAATCACCACTGATTATGGATTAATTGACATTCGATTGTTTGAAGCGACAAAGTTTCACCGCTCCAATTTTATTTACCTCACCAAAAAAAAATATTTCGACCAAACACAGTTTTACAGAGTCATTCCCAATTTCGTCATTCAAGGTGGCAATAGCGATGATCGACCTACCTTGCGAAAACGTCAAAAAATTGGGAAATACTTACTTCCAAATGATCATGACAAAGGCTTCAAACACAATCGTGGAATGGTGAGTATGCCAAGTAGTAGTATAGAAAACCCTTATAAACTAGCCTCTCCTTTTGAGTTTTTTATTGTACAACAACAAGGAGGCGCTCATCATTTAGATGGCGATTATACCGTTTTTGGAACCGTTATAAACGGGATGGATGTGGTCGATAAAATTGCAGCCGTTCCAACAGACGGCTCGGACTGGCCGCTTCAAAATGTATTCATTCGAAAAATTGAAATTTTAGAATAAGTACTAACTTAATTTAAGTACATTGTCAAACGTAACCAATCATTAAAATCTTATCTAATGAAAACACGAATCGCTAACTCTTACGCCAAACTGCTTGTTTTGAGTCTCATAACGCTTATGACAAGTTGTAAAGAAACTATGAAACCAGAAGATAATTTATTATTACAAAAATGGGAAGGCCCCTATGGCGGCGTACCTGCATTTGATCAAATGAATGTTAGCGACATTCAAGCCGCCGTTGAAAAAGGCATGGAACTCAACCTTTCTGAGATTGAAGCGATTGCCAATTCAAGTGACGTAGCAACGTTTGAAAACACCATCGCTGCGATGGAACGATCGGGAGCAGAATTGGACCGCGTTTTTTCGTATTACGGCATCATGAGTTCTAATATGTCTTCGCCAGAATTTAGAGACATACAAGCTATATTGGCTCCAAAGCTTTCTGAATTTTCGTCAAGCATCAGTCAAAACAAGGCGCTTTTCAATCGCATTAAATCGGTTTACGACGCCTCTTTAAAAACGCCCTTAGAAGCCGACCAACAACGGGTGGTCGAACTCACATATAAAGGATTTGAAATGCGTGGTGCAGAGTTAGATGCCGCAAAAAAAGAACGCTATGCGGCCATTGATAAAGAATTATCGACCCTCTACAATACATTTTCAGATAACGTGCTTCATGATGAAGAAAACTATGTGACCTTTTTGAAAGCCGATCAGTTGGACGGACTTTCAGATGGATTCATAAAATCGGCTGCGGCCATTGCTTCCGAAAAAGGAAAAGAAAACCTTTTTGCGATTACCAATACGCGATCTTCTATGGATCCCTTTTTGACGTACTCAACAAACAGAGCTTTAAGAAAACAGGTTTGGACTAATTATTACTCACGAGGCGACAATGGCGATGAATATGACAACAATAGTCTCATTGCTCAAATTCTAAAATTACGTCGGGAACGCGTCGAAATATTAGGGTATAAAAATTATGCCGAATGGCGGTTACAAGACCGTATGGCAAAAACGCCCGAAAATGCATTGGCTTTAATGGAAGCCGTATGGCCAGCCTCTATTGCGCGTGTTCATGAAGAAGTGGCCGATATGCAAGCGGTTGCCAATACCAATGGAAATACCATTACCATTGAACCCTGGGATTATCGATTTTATGCCGAAAAAGTTAGAGTTGCAAAATATGATTTAAACAGTGATGAAGTCAAACAATACCTTCAACTTGATAAACTTAGAGATGCCATGTTTTATGTGGCGGGCCGCTTATTTAATTATGAGTTTACGCCAGTGCCAGACGGAAGTGTACCCGTATTTCAAGAAGATGTAAAAGTTTGGGAAGTCACTGATAAAGATTCTGGAATACACATTGGACTTTGGTATTTAGATCCGTATGCACGTCAAGGAAAACGCTCTGGTGCCTGGGCAACCACCTATCGAAGTCATACGACCTTTGATGGCAAAAAAACAGTGTTAGCCTCTAACAACTCTAACTTTGTAAAACCTGCAGCGGGCCAAGCCTTATTAGTATCTTGGGATGATGCAACTACCTTTTTTCATGAATTTGGACATGCCTTGCATTTCTTTTCCTCCAATGTGAAATATCCAACTTTAAATGGCGGTGTCAGAGATTATACAGAATTTCAGTCTCAATTGTTAGAACGCTGGTTATCGACCGATGAAGTCATCAATCAATTTTTGGTACATCACGAAACAGGGGCGGTCATTCCTCAAGAATTAGTTGCAAAAATTAAAAAAGCAGCGACTTTTAATCAAGGATTTGATACCACCGAATATTTAGCGTCTGCCCTAATGGATATGAAGCTTCACCTTGCAGACCCAGAGAATATTGATATTGATGCATTTGAAAAACAAACCTTAGCAGATCTTAAAATGCCAACCGAACTTCCAATGCGCCATCGCACGCCGCATTTTGGACATGTATTTTCGGGGGAAGGTTATGCGACTGCCTATTATGGTTATATGTGGGCGGATGTCCTCACGGCCGATGCTGCTGAAGCTTTTCAAGAAGCACCAGCTGGATTTTATGATAAAGAGGTTGCTCAGCGTTTAGTGAAATATTTATTTGAACCCAGAAACTCTATGGACCCTGCCGAGGCCTATAAAATGTTTAGAGGACGAGATGCTAAAATTGAAGCCTTAATGCGCGACCGTGGATTCCCTGTGAATTAAAGGATTTATAAAATTAAAAAAAAGCGTATTCGATTGAATACGCTTTTTTTATGCTCAATATTTATTTGTTTTAAAATACAAGCAACTAATTGTCAAGTTATTAGAACGTAAATTGCTGTGGCTATTTTTGGAGATTTAAAAAATATGTCATACGTTTGAGTGATGAAGATCCCGAGTCTAAATCTTTGTAAGCAGCTTAACCGAAGTTTAGATATTATTTTATTGAGAATTATAGAACACTTAGAAAACTAGAGTGACACAATACACGCCAATTTGGGATGTATTGTGACACTCAACACAAAATATAAAGGAAATAAATACCACTAGTGGTTTATATATACTAGTTAGCCACAAGCTAAAAAAAACAAAGAATGACAACAACCGAAGTTAGAAAAATAATTGCCAATGCTGTAGAACCAAAATGGTTCAACTCGATAGAAGTAACTATTGAATATGGTCACATTGAATTTTTACAAAACTTTAAAGGTGTTAGTTCTATTCATAAATTTTTATCTCAACAGATTAGTGGTTGGGAGAAATATGAGTCAATACCAACTGTACTAAATAGCTCAAAACAACATTTTACTAATCTAAAGAATCGCTTAGATAACTTTATTAATGCCCATCAACAACAGACTGAAAATAATCTTCAAAGTTATTGGAGAACCGAACAAAGTCAACTTCAGAGTAATAGTAATTATTTCACTTATGATTCAGAATACACTGACTTCTTAATTGACTTAAATACACGTTTGCCGAATTCCATAAATGGAGCATATAATTTCATTATTCAAACAAATACTAATCTCAACGATAGAAATCAATTTATTGGTAGTCTGCTTGCTTATGAATTTGACTTAAAAGATAAATCTGATTTAACTCTTCGTAGAAAAAAAGAATCTAATTCATTAAGTAAGCTCAAAAATGATTTTCGAGCTCAATTAAGTGAATCTGAAAGTCAATTAACTGAACATCTTACAAATGCAAATAGCGATTACAAAGATTATGTAAGCAAAATTGACCAATTTAAAACAGGAAAAGAGGTGTTGTTTAATAACTGGTTTTGAAGGTTCGGAAGAAATTACCGGAGTTAAAAATAAAGTTGAACAATTAGAAAAAATTTATCAAGAAAAACTAAAACTAGAAGAGCCTGCAAAATATTGGGATACTAGAGCTGGGAAATTAAAAACCCAAGGCTGGATTGCCTTTGTCGCGTTATTAGCTTTTGTTGGAATTGTTATTTGGTCTTTAGGAGAGTTATTATGGAAAGTTCCTGAAGAAATTTATACTAGTTTTTTTGCCGAAGATAAAAGTGCTGCTATTCGTTGGTCTATTATCTATGTAACATTCATTTCATTTATGGCTTTTTGTATAAGAGCAATAACAAAAGTAATGTTTAGCTCATTTCATTTGGCAAGAGATTGTGAAGAACGTCATACATTAACTTACTTTTATTTGTCATTGCTAAAAGACTCTAAAGTAGATGAAAAAGACAGACAGTTAATAATGCAATCTTTGTTTAGTAGAGCGGATTCTGGATTATTAAAAGATGATTCTGGACCAACAATGCCTAATGATTTAGCTGGCAAACTATTTGGAGGAAAATAAAAGCCAGTGGCTAACAATGGCTATAATTAATACGGGTTTTAGTGCTTAAACCAAAGTTTAGAGCTTTTAACCAAGTCCCCCTGATGCTGCTAGTTTACGCTGCCGCTAAGTTGTACTTAGTGGCGTCAAAGATTGGCAGGTCTAGCTTGAAGTAAATATAAAAATTATTTTCAGCTAGTTTACGGCCACTAAGCGCAGCTTAGCGGTAGCAGGAGACTTTGCGCAACGGATTCCCTGTGAATTAAAGGATTTATAAAATTAAAAAAAAGCATATTCGGTTGAATACGCTTTTTTTATACACATACAGTAAAAATCTATTGAAATACACCTAATTAATAGTTTTTATTGATAGCTTTGTACAAACCCTATACGCATGACCATCACTCAACTCAAATATGTTTTAGCTGTTGCTGAACATCAGAATTTTACAAAAGCTGCCGAAAAATGCTTTGTGACCCAACCAACACTAAGTATGCAAATTCAAAAATTGGAAGATCAGTTAGCAATTCAGATTTTTGACCGTAGTAAAAAACCAATTGAATTGACCGAGGTTGGACGGAAAATTGTGAACCAAGCCAAAAATATCGTCAATGAAGCCGATCGGATTACTGATATTGTCGATCAACAAAAAGGATTTATTGGTGGGGAGTTCCGATTAGGAATTATTCCGACTGTGATGCCAACACTTCTTCCTATGTTTTTAAAAACGTTTATTAAGCGGTATCCAAAAATAAAACTAAAGATTGAAGAATTAAACACCGAAGAAATCATTCAACGGATTAAAGACGGCCATTTAGATGCTGCAATTGCTGCAACGCCTTTAAAAAATGAACACATTAAAGAACGGGTCTTGTTTTTCGAACCATTTGTCGGGTATATTCCAAATAACCACCGATTAACCTCAAAAAAGACACTCGAGGTTTCGGATTTGGACATTGATGACATGCTTTTATTAGAAGATGGTCATTGTTTTAGAGATGGGGTTCTTAATTTATGTAAAGGACTAAAATCCAAAGATCACGATGAATTTCAATTAGAAAGTGGAAGTTTTGAAATGTTAGTAAAACTAGCCAATGAAGGCATGGGAATGACACTTCTCCCCTATTTGAATACCCTCGATTTAAAAGAAACCGAACGCGATAATTTACATTTTTTTAATGAACCATCGCCCGCTCGAGAAGTGAGTTTAATTTATCATAAGAGTGAATTGAAAATTCAAATTATTGATGCCTTACACAAGATTATTTCTGGAATTATTAGGGGGGCTATTGCATTTCAAAATGTTCAAATCATAAGTCCGGTAGCCAAGTAAAAAAAGTGGCCTCTCGGCCACTTTATCACAGTTTAATTATATTAAAAAGACTAACTCAAATAAACCATACATTGTTTCAAATCTGGATGTGTTGTAATCAAGTTTTGAATAAATAATTTTAATTCCTCAATTTCGTATGGTAATAAGCGTTTAAGTGCCTTTTGAACTTCTTTACAGAATAGATTCGCATCGAAGCTTACCTTATTCAGTACCGTTTTGGTGTACTCAAACATTGCTCTTGACATTCTAGAAAAATTTAAATTAATAAAAAGTAATGGTATTGAATAGGCTCTAAGTTTTTAAGTTATTTTTATAAATTTAGTGAAAATCGTAGACAACAAATAAACTTTAACACTTATTTCTGAAATAATTAGTGTTTCAATTTGATAGACCACTCGAAGTCGAAAGAAGAGACAATATCTCCAATTTGATCCACTCCAGAAGCCGTTAATATAAAGCGTTGCCCTTCGCCTGTTTCAAGCGCTTTTTGAATAGCCTGGTCTACAAGATGACCTTGGTCACAGGAAAAGGAAATTAGTCCTTTCGCCTTTTTGGTAAACGATGCTTTATTATTGATGACCAACATTGAGATGTTTTTTTGAGAGTCTTTAATTTTCATCATTAGCAATGCACCCGTCGCAAATTCAGCCGCCATCCCCTGTACAGCCCAAAACATGGAGTTAAAAGGGTTCTGATTAATCCAGCGATGTTTCACAACCACAACACATGTTTGTGCGTCAATGGACTTGGTTCTAACCCCCGTGAAATAGGCGGCAGGAAGTTTAAATAGTGTGAATAAATTAAGTTTTCTTGGTGTAAAAGTCATGTGTATAATAGAACTAGTGAGCTAATATAGCAAAATTAAAATTAGTTTAAAATGTTAATTTAATGTTAATTTATAATACTATGTTATGCATAATACCTTTTTATATATTAGATTTACCAAAAATAATATATCTATGAAGATAGAAAACACAAAAGCACAAATGCGAAAAGGTGTTTTAGAATTCTGCATATTATCGGTCTTAAAAAACCAAGATGCGTATGTTGCTGAAATTTTAAAAACACTAAAAGAGGCGAAATTGTTAGTGGTAGAAGGTACCATTTACCCCCTCCTCACCCGTCTAAAAAATGCTGGATTACTCAATTATCGTTGGGAAGAATCCACTACGGGTCCCCCTAGAAAATATTATGCACTCACAGAAAGTGGGCAATTATTTTTAGTTGAATTAACGACTACATGGAACGAACTTCATAATGCAGTCACTTTAGTAACCCTACCAAAAACCACAAAAAAATGAACAAAACTGTAAGTATAAATCTAGCTGGCATCTTTTTTCATATCGATGAAGATGC
>CATEFX010000046.1 GCA_949499105.1 Formosa sp. Hel1_33_131
CAGAGCAGTTAAGCCCATTAGCGCCGATGGTACTACACTTGTGGAAGAGTAGGTCACCGCCTTTTTTGAGAATCCCTAACATTTATTTGTTAGGGATTTTTTGTTTTATAGAAACTCGTTGTTAACCCATAAAATTAAGATGCTTCCCAATGCGATAACAAGTGTTATCGTGTAAAAAAAGGCCATTATAAATAATCTAAAAAGAGTCGAAAAATAACCTTTCTTATAGTAATGTAAATATCCTAAGTACATATAAATTGGGATTGCCATAATCAAAAAATATTCGGGATAATACGTTCTCGTAGGAGCTACTAATCCAGCCACAAGGATTACGATTCCTAATAGAAACACGTATGTATGCTGATTGATTGCAAAAATGAGATGATTAAAATAGTAGGCCCTACTTTTTCTAAAAAACAGCCAAAGAAAACAAGCATATACCGGCATCAATAAAAAGAGCGCCCACGAGATGAATTTGATATATCGGTTTAGATATGTACTCGGATTATGAACAACTTCCTTTGCTGTTTCTGCCATTTTTTTGTAATTCGGCATCAATTTAACGTTCTGTATTTGTATTGAATCTGGTTTTGTTTTGTTGTTGTTTAATTGTTCATTAATTGCCGTAAACATTTCTAGTTGATCATTCTCATTTATGGCTACGTTTTGTTTTACATAAATAGAGAGTAGTAAAAAGAAGATAAAACTTGTAAATATATAAAGTCGGAAAGGCGGTGTATAACTTGCACGGTGCCCTTTTACATAGTTAGCAGTATAGTTTCCAGGACGCAGGATTAGGGATACCAACGATTTCCAAAATCGGGTGTCAAAAGCGAAGATGTTTCCTGCGAAATCAACAATCAAAAATTTAAAGGGTCTATCAAATTCATAAACGGATTGTCCGCAATTTGGGCAGAACTTGCCTTCAAATTGCATTTCGCAGTTTTTACAATGTATCATAGATGGTTTTGGTTACTGTTTTAAGAGTAATCCAATTACCTACTTTTAGTTTCATTGGTTATGAAGCATTAGATTTGAGCTCTAAGACCGAGATAAATGTAGTAAAAATAGTTGAATTCTATTACAAGCAAGTGCAATTTGATCCGTTTTTCGGTGGAAAACTTCCACCGAAAAGGCTCTAATAAGTTGACTTACAGCACAAAAAAACAAATTAGAGAAGCCGATTTAAAGCTACGTTTTGAACCTAGTTCTTTAAAAAATACATTGTTTGTGTTCGGTTTTTTTCCAGTTCAAACTTTACAAAATAAAAGCCACTCGGTAAAAACGCTACTTGAAATCGGTTCTTTTTTTCAGTTGAAGTCATCACTTTTTGACCTGAAATGGAATAGATCACCGTTTTGTAGCTCATTTCTGAAATACTAAATTGCTGAGCGACTGGGTTTGGAAACAGTCGAAAGTCGTCTCGTTCCAGTATTGGGTTTGACAGGGTTGTCGTGGTGGCAATCGTATAGCTCTTCGTATTCGTGCATCCAAATGCATTTGTATAGGTCACTATATACTCGCCTTGATCTGTTTCCTGTATGGGATCAAAATTCAAAACCCTTCCAGTGTGCGTCAAATTGTTTGGACCTGTCCATGCATAATTCAAGTCGATGGCATTGGTTATTGAACCATATGCGTTTAATTGTGGTTCGAGAACGACCGCATCAATATCTGCTATTGCTGTTAGCTCACTTTCTGAGGTAGATGGGTTCTCTCCGACTGTGGATTGTGTGAGAATGCTTGGTTGTGGTGGTGGTGTTCCTAAATAATATTGAATGACGGCTGATTCATCATTTTCGAGGTCTTGATTCACATTATAGATCAAATCAAACGTACTGGTTTGTGGGTTAAAATTGGTTTGCCAAAAATCCTTTCCATGCACGGATTGATCGACCAATTCCCAACAGCTGTCAGAGGCCTTCCATAGCTCAGGATTTGAACTTCTGGTGAGTCCCGAAAACACTAAGGGCACATAGCCTTTTCCGCCTGTGATGGTAACGAGTCCTGTATTATCAATTGTTTCTACCGTCAATGGATACACGTTGTCAATGGTGTTTGTTGGAGAAGCAGCAGTGATCGTATTCCCCAACGATTCTCTGTAAAGTAATTCGTAGGAATTTCCATACAATGCGAGGGCTTCCTCAAAATTGCTATTTGGTCCATAATAATCCCCATCCAATTTAGGAAATACAACAACTTCCACCAGCAGCTCAATGGTATCACCTGCCGCAAAAGAGGTGGTGCCTGGCGGCGTCACAATGCAATAGGAAGTGGGGTTGATGTTTAGGTTTTGACCGGCCGAATAGCCTATGGAACTGGAACGTTCTCTAAAATAAGGCGTGTTGTTTTCGACCCCGTTTAGCGTTGCTTTATACTCTCTAATAATCATGCCATTATTGGTGTCGATGTCAATACCAGATTCTGCTCCAGCATAAGACAAACCATCGCCTGCCCAAACCCAAGGATTGCTACCTGTCAAAGGAATTTCGGCGGTTGTATAGGTGTTAGAGCCACTGTTTGTAGGTGTAAATGTGCCTTGGTTTCCAGCATCATTTCCGTAAACGACACTTTGAGTGTTGTGAATGTTATAAATATCCCCGCCGAGTTGAAAAATATCAAACCGATTGAAACTGACGGCTTCTAAGGCCTCAATATTAATTTTATAATACACTCTCAGATAATCGTCCGAACGGTTCAAATAAAAAGTGTAATCTAA
>CATEFX010000047.1 GCA_949499105.1 Formosa sp. Hel1_33_131
GTAATCAAAGTCCCTTCGGAATTTCTTACGGTTGCCTGATAGTTAAAGCCCTGAGGGGTTTGTGCATTTATGTTGAAACTCAACAAGGTTAACATTAATATATAGACGTAATTTTTCATCGCTTAATAATTTTATAGGGGTTCATTTGGTTTTTTGGCTGATACCGCTCTTAAATAAGTACTTGGAGCATAGCCCCTATTTTATAGTTAAGTCCGCTTATAACATTAACGTCACAATTAGCCTCTTTTGTAATTTTAATTTATTAATTTTCATTTAATACATTGATTTCATGAAATACATAATCGTATTGTGCCAACCAATCTGTGTATGAGGTACCTGCTTGAACGAAATCATATACTAAATCCATTGTATTTGTACAAGGATCAATGGTTCCAGTCCCACTTAAATAGTATAGGTCTTGGACATCTCCATTTTTTTCAGTTGTCATGTAGTATTGTTCTTCAATTGTAAAACTACCCGTAGTTTCATCAACATCCATTAACAGTACGTTTTGTTCTAAAACCGTCTCTCCCCATGCATTTGCATCAGTCATGAAAGTTACGCCAATTCCAGTGATTTCAAGAATGCCGTCTGCATTAAGCGTAGTGGTTACTTCAGTATCACCCCACATGTCTTCACCTGACCAGGTTCCAACATAATTTGCTAAATCCATGGTACTTTTTTCACCGACTTTCTCTATTGTATAATCTTGACCGTTCTTCGTTATTTTTGCTAATATGTAATGCAAATTAACACAAGCGTCAGTAGTATTCACTGCCGCTGGGAAACTATGAGTTTCACCATTAATGACTCCAACTTGATTAAATGTAAGTTCAAAATCTAGATTAATAGAAATATCATTAGCAGCAAAAAAATCAGCAACAATATAATATTCGCCATCAGGATACGTTCCTAAAAAAGCCAACGATTCAAATCCAGCTCCGTCTTCTTCTTGTAGAATTCCTGTAAAAGGTACGTTTGTAATTAACAAACGCATGTTCGCTAAATCGGTTGCTCCAATTTCATTTCCATAATTATCCGTCACTGTGCTAGAAGCTGCCCACGTCATATCTATCATTAAATTTTCTTCCGTGTAGTATACGTTGCCATCCACTCCACTACAGTTATTATCTATCCCATCGTAAAAAATTTCTGTGACTCCAGGGTTAATGCTTGGGTCGTCATCATTACAATCACCTGCAAATATTGTATACCCATCACCGTCATTGTCGGTGTTGACGTCTGAATTTCCACGTTTTAATACTTCGTGAAACTCTCTCGTCGCACCAACTCCTCTAAAATAACCAACGGTAAATTCTAAAACATCCTCACCATTTACCTCATCAAGAGTGGCTTTAGACGTAGAGTCATTACATGGTATGCTTTCAAATGCCCCTCCAGTTCCTTCACAAGTCATTATTGGAGATCCATTAAGTAATAGATCACCCCCTTGCAAATCTACATCCAAAACAGTGATTACATTGGTATCACTATCTACTGTAAAATAAAATTCATTATCGTCCCAATAAGCTAAACCTACATGTCTGTAAATATTTCCCCCAACAGATTCTATAAGTCTCGTTGTACCGTTCCAATGTTCTATATAGCCTCCAGAATTCCAGTATGCACTTTCAGTGACTTTATAGATGCCTGCAAAACCATCAATTTCTCCATCACAATTGTTGTCAATACCATCGTGTCCTATTTCATATCTACCAGGACTAATGCTGGCATCAGTATCATCACAATCTATTTCGTTAGTATTTCCTGATAGTTCAGACGACAAGCGTCCATTAGCTGGTCGTTCACAAGCGACGACACTTGAACTTGGATACCCATCTCCATCGGCGTCTATATACCAGTTTTGACCAGGGAATTCATTGGCATCAGTATCATCACAATCGCCTTGTTCTTCTGTGTAGCCATCGTTATCATCGTCGTCTGTCGGAGAATTAAAAACGCCGTTAAAGTTTGCTACCATCCAATAGTCTCCAACATGCACAATTGTTTGTAAGCCTCCGGTTTGAAATTGTCCATGAATCTCTTCGGTCGCGGTCGATTCTAAGTCAACCCCTGAGTGTATCGCTATAGTAAGACCACTTGGCTGAAGTACAAAATCTAGTGGGGTGGTGTTGTCGCCCTGCATGACATAAACATAAATCACATCGCCGTAATTATCCGCGGCTTCTGGAAAAACTAAGGTCGTCTGGTTGGCATTCACATAAACAAATGAATTGGGCTCTAACTGAACGGTGGTGTTATCATCCCAAACTTGGTAATTATCCCAGCCATTAAAATTCATTAACCCTGAGCTTGTGGATAAGGCATCGATATAGGATTTAGTCACGGCATCCGCGCCTTCGGTTGGGTCTAGCAAGTTTTTGATTTGCTGTTGGTTGGCTGAGTTGTTTGTTGACAAGACAGACCCTAAGGTTGTACTGGCAATCGCATTTCCGCTGTTGGCAGCATATAAAGCGTATGGGACGCTTAGTAGTTGTGTGGTGCTCATCGCCACATAGCTCTGTCCGGTGTTGATCTCGACTCCTAGATAAAAGTTCCCGAGCGACCAATCTATTTGAGAAAAGGTGCCTTCTGTGGCGGTCCCCTCTCCTATGATTAAGTTTACTTGACCTAAATCATCCGTTGCGATGTAGTGTATTTCTGTGAAAACAGGCACGCTCGATAGTGAACCTTGTAAAACATTAAATTTAAAATAGACGTTCGCATTGGCAATCAAAGCCTCTTCGGAATTTCTTACGGTTGCTTGGTAGTTAAAGCCCTGAGGTGTTTGTGCATTTATGTTAAAACTCAACAAGGTTAACATTAATATATGGACGTAATTTTTCATCGCTTAATAATTTTGTAAGTGTTAATTTGGTTAGATTTTTGAGTCGATACCGCTATTAAATAAGTCCCCGGCGCATAGCCCTGCATTGAGAGCGGTTGGTCTTTTTGATGGGTGGTTTTAAAAAGGAGTTTGCCGGAGATGTCTGTGAGTTGAACCTCAAACAAAACGGCCGTTGGGTGTGATATATAAAGCGCCTCCGTGACAGGGTTTGGAAAGACCTTAACTACTAAATTGGTGTTGGGCGTTTGAAGGCTTAAAGCTTCTAAATCCATCGATGGGTAGTAGCCATTGCCTAGCTGAATGCTCCCATCTTCGGAAGTCATCGCACCGACCACCACTTCACCGGTGGTGTAGCTTAATTGATGCGTGTCCGAAGAAGCGCTGCCTCCCAAAGGGCTAATCACTTGTTTAGACACGGATTGTGCTGACACTCCAAGCACAGAAAACACTAAAAATAGACACAGAAGTTTTTTCATCATTAAATTGGTTTAAGCTGTAAATATAATAGATTTTATTTTAATGTACGTCTTCATACCAAAGTGGAATATTTTCAATTAAATTTAGTAAATAGTTTTTACATTTCATAATTATGCTGATATCAGCTTTTGTTTTAAATATTCATGTCTTCTTTTTTGTATA
>CATEFX010000048.1 GCA_949499105.1 Formosa sp. Hel1_33_131
TCATTCGGATTAGATTTTCCTCTGAAGGACAATCCATTTTCGTAATTTCAAATAGTGTTTTATTCATTCGGATTATGGGTTTTTTTGCATTACTTACAACTCCTTATATGTGGAATAAACCTCCTATTTATAAGTCTCTGTTTCAGGATAATAAGAACTTTAGTTCTCGTTTATACTTCAAATATATTAAATTGGTTTGGTTGAAACGTTTGTAGATGAAAAAAAAACAGGATATAATAAAAAATCTTATTAAATACTTAACGTAGATGGATTACTTTAATCAAGAACCAGTTTTATCTTCAAGTGAATTTGTTGATTTGATGAGTTAGAAAGGATTTTTAAGTAAATCACTTCTCATTTTATCATATTCTTTTTTAGTAATCATATCTTTAATTGTATCTAATTCCTCAAATTTTTGTTTTAGAGATTTAGAAGGAGGTGGTGGTAAATCTACATCAATCTTCTCAACTGAACTATCACTACTATTTACATAGAAATTACTTTTCTTTTTTAAGAAGAGTGAGTTAGGTTTTAATAATAAATCTCTTTCTTCAATCTTATAATAATTTTGGAATACTCTTTCACTTTTATGACCTGTTTGAACCATTATTTCACCACTTGAATAATTACCATTCAATACTAATGTTTTTATAAAAGTTTTCCTACCTGTGTGTGAGGATACAAGTTCCCATAATTCTTTTGTAGTTCTACCCTTTTCTTTTCCTTTACTACCTAATTTTCTTACAATATATTTTCTATCAAAACCTAAACTTCTACAAATGTTTTTAATGTGTTTGTTAAACTTCACATCACTAATTTGTTTTCCTTGTGATGTTCTTGGAAAAAGATAATCTTGTTGAGTTTTCCCTCTACTATATTTTTTGTAAATCTCAAATGAAACTTCATTTACACGAGGTGTAGCTTTTTTATTTGTTTTCTTTTGATAAAAAGTGAAAAAAGCTTCAACTCCTCCTTCTAATATAGAAGTTTCATTTCTTTTAGAGTGCTTGAAGTTTTCTAATTTCATATTCACACCATCACTAAATCTTACACCACAAGAACATAGGAAAACAAGTAAATCTTTATACACTTCATATGTTGTATATGTTTGTAATCCATTTTTGGTTTCATCATAGAAAAAATCCAATACACCATCTTTCTTATTTCTATTTGCTCTATCATTTGATAAATACTTTTTATACTCACCACTTTCACCATCAAAATCATATCCCTTAAAATCATATAGTTTTTCCAATTCACTATTGTATAAACATATAGGTGTTTCTTCATCACTTACTGATTTTGCATCTTTTAATTCTCTTGGTATTTCAATTCTTTTTAGTTCTTTTGATTGAATAGAATACCACTTACAGAAGGTTCTTAAATATTGAAACCTTCTATCAACTGAATGTGGTTGTAATCCATTACCATTCTTGGTTGGTTTATCAAATAACCAACTCATAAAGTTTCTGCAGTAATCTTTATCTAAATCATCAATTAGTAGGGTTCTTCTTCTATCTTTTTGAGTAAGTTGGATATATTCTTTAATATCCTTAACAACAGATTTAGTTTTACTCTTGGTATTGGATTGTATTTCTACATCATTCATATAATGATTTTCCCAATCTTCCACGAGTGAAAGTAATGGTAGAGTTCTAATACTTTTACTCTCACTTATCTTTTCTCTACCTTCAAGTTCTATTTTGATTTGTGGAGGAAGTAAAACCTCACCAAGAGCTTTATATCTATTGACGATTTCATCAATCCTTGTTTTTAATGAGCTTATTTTGAGGTTCTTTAATTTATAATCTTTATCACCTCTTGTAATTTTTTTTGTTTCATTATTCCAAAAGTTATCTTTACAAGATACTCCACTATAAATCTTGGTTCTTTTGTAGTTGTATTGGTAGGTAAAGTGTGGGTATATCCTACCTTTATTTTTTCGTGTAGTTAGAAACAAACTCATAATGTAAAGATAAAGAAAAAATACACTTTATCCCCTTTTTTATCCCCAAATCTTTATTTTCACCATCATTATAACTGATTTACAGAGATATATGATTTATTTTTGTGGGTCATACTGGATTCGAACCAGTGACTTCTACCCTGTCAAGGTAACACTCTGAACCAACTGAGTTAATGACCCCCTTTTGTAGGGTGTAAAAATACTAATATCTTTTAATTATGTATCTTTATTTTTTAATTTCTAAAAATTTTTATTAATAACCAATATTTAGTCTATTGTTACTTTTAACCAATCAAACATTTCCCAACTACATTATCAAATTTATGTCCGATGAATGGATCGTTAATAATATCGCTGTTTTAGTGGTTGTTATTTTCATCTTAGGGTTAGGTCGTTTTTTGTCCTCTCAAAATAATATCAGAGTCACTTATATCATAGGGGTGATTTTATTTTTCACATCGGTAGTCACACCCCTGCGAACGGCTATTAATGGGCACTGGAATGTAGTGACAGACTTGCCTTTTCATTTGTGTGGAATTTCGGGACTGATCTGTTCTGTTCTCCCTTTTTTAAAACGAAAACAAGCCTTGTTTGATTTTGTGTTTTACACCGGAGTTATCGGAGGCATTATGTCCGTGCTAACCCCTCAAATGAATGGCTATGACGGCAGTGATTTTGCGTATTTAGAATACTATATAAGACATGTCTTGATCTTTTTGTTACCTCTGTATATGCTTCAAAATTTAAATATCAGACTCTCTAAATATTCAGTTTTCACCTCCTTTATTGTCATTAATGTATTTTTGGTTTTTATCATGCCTTTGAATTTCTATTTAGGCTCAAATTATATGTATTTGGCAGAACCGCCACAAGCTAACAACCCTTTAATTATCGGAGTATGGCCCTATTATTTGTTATGGTTTGAAGTATTTATTGTGGTGTTGATGTTTATTTTTTATAAACTTTCTACATTGAGATTTAACATAAATAGAAGTAACTAATTAGCGTTTATAGCAGACTTCACTATCTTCGCTACAGAAATGAATTAAACCCTAAATATATGAAACTTCACATCCTACTTTTAGCCGGCCTCTTTTTTCAAATGGGTCACACACAAGAGTTTGAAAAGGTAAAACCTCAAGAGCTACAAGCGATGGTCAGTTTTTTGACTTCTGACGAACTCAAAGGACGAGAAACCGCCACTGAAAGCGAGTTAATAGCAGCCCAATTTATCAAGTCAAAATTCATCGAATCAGGAATCAAACCCTATTTCGAAACCTATATGGACCCTTTTGAGTCAAAACGATATAAGGGCGTTAATGTGGTTGGATTTATAGAAGGAAATGATCCTAAATTAAAACATGAAATGGTACTCTTAGGAGCGCATTACGATCATTTAGGCTTTGGTAAAATAGTCAATAACGACTCCATTGCTAATGGTGCCAATGATAATGCTTCAGGGACTGCGACGGTTTTGGCCATTGCCAACCGTTTAGCGCACTTGGGGGCCAATAAGCGATCCGTTATTATAGCCTTGTTTTCGGGAGAAGAAAAAGGATTGTTAGGCTCAAAATCCTTAGCTAAAAAACTAAATGAACAACAAATCGATTTATATACCATGCTAAATTTTGAAATGATTGGCGTGCCATTTACAGGTCGTGATTACGACGTTTTCCTGACGGGTTATGAATTGTCTGATTTGGGCGAAAAATTAAATACGTATACCAATTCAACCCTAGTTGGGGTTTCAAAGATTGCTAAAAAGTACAATCTTTTCAAACGATCCGATAATTATTCGTTTCATAAAGAATTTAAAGTACCAAGTCATACCATTTCTTCTTGTGATTTGACTAATTTTGATTTTTATCACCATGTGGATGATGAAATAGATCTTTTAGATTTTACTTTTATGGCAACAACTATAAATAAATTAATCCCTGGAATCGTGCAAATTTGCAACAGCGACTCCAAAGAAATACAAATGTATGAAACGAGCATGCCAAAAATAGTGTCGCCCGAGGGAATGCTTCATCGCGAATAGCATGTGACCCCTAAAAAACAATAGATAGAAACACATGAAACATCCATAGCTAGAACTTGATACTCAAGAAAATGATTCTATGGATGAACCATGTGACCGTTAAAAAATAATAGATAGAAACACATGAAACCAACTAAAACAGTTATAATTACAGGGACCAGCCGCGGCATCGGTTTTGAACTCGTCCATCTTTTTGCCAATGCAGGTTATGAGGTTTTGGCGCTGTCCAGAAACGCAAAGCCCGTTTCAAATTTAAATTTTGAAAACATCACTGCCTTGTCGTTTGACTTAAGTAAATCCGAAGATTATGATCGGGTAGAGGCCTTTGTAAAAAAAGAATGGAAACAAGTTGATATTCTGATTAATAATGCAGGAACTCTTTTAAATAAGCCGTTTGCTGACACTACTTTTGAAGACTTTCAACAGGTATATAACACCAATGTTTTTGGAGTGGCAGAACTCACACGACGCATGATTCCATTCATGCCCTCAAAAGGCCATGTGGTGACGATTAGTTCCATGGGAGGCGTTCAGGGTTCTGTAAAATTCCCTGGTCTTGCAGCCTATAGTTCTAGCAAAGGCGCAGTGATTACACTCACCGAACTTTTAGCAGAAGAATACAAAGAAACTGGGCCTTCTTTTAATGTTTTGGCATTAGGTGCCGTGCAAACAGAAATGCTTGCAGAAGCTTTTCCAGGCTATGAAGCACCAAATACAGCCGCTCAAATGGCGGCTTATATTTTTGATTTCTCCATGAACGGAACTCAGTTTTATAATGGAAAATTGTTGCAAATTTCGAACTCGACGCCCTAACTACAAACACATTCTTTTTAAAAAATAATGCCGTAGGTTTAACAGCTTGTTAACGGAATTAAAATAAAATATTTCTTTACTTTTGTACCTCGATAAAAACAACTTTTTATGTTTAATAGTTTAAGTGAAAAATTAGATAAAGCCCTCCACGTCCTCAAAGGCCACGGGCGCATTTCAGAAATCAACGTAGCTGAGACTCTCAAAGAGGTCCGACGCGCGTTACTGGATGCCGATGTGAATTATAAAATTGCGAAAGAATTCACCAATCGAGTGAAGGAAAAAGCATTAGGTCAAAACGTTTTGACGACGCTTCAGCCAGGTCAATTGATGGTCAAAATTGTAAAAGACGAACTGACCGCCTTAATGGGAGGGGATGTTGAAGCTATTAATGTGTCAGCAACCCCAAGTGTCATTTTGATGTCAGGATTGCAAGGGTCGGGTAAAACCACCTTCTCTGGAAAATTGGCCAATTACCTAAAAACAAAGAAAACCAAAAAACCACTATTAGTGGCTTGTGACGTGTACCGTCCTGCCGCCATTGATCAGTTACATATCGTTGGAGAACAAGTTGGGGTTGAGGTCTATAGCGATCGCGGGAATACCGATCCAGTTGCCATTGCCAAGGCTGGAATTGCAGAAGCCAAAGCTAAAGGCTGTAATGTAGTGATTATTGATACTGCCGGTCGTTTGGCTGTTGATGAAGTCATGATGACCGAAATTGCTAATATTCACAAAGCCATCCAACCGCAAGAAACGCTATTTGTCGTCGATGCAATGACGGGACAAGATGCCGTAAATACTGCCAAAGCATTCAATGATATTCTAAATTTTGATGGGGTTATTTTGACCAAATTAGATGGAGACACTCGTGGTGGAGCCGCCATATCCATAAAGTCAGTCGTCAATAAGCCGATTAAATTTATTGGTACAGGCGAAAAAATGGAAGCCATTGATGTGTTCTACCCTGCACGTATGGCCGAACGAATTTTGGGCATGGGAGATGTGGTTTCTTTAGTTGAACGTGCACAAGAGCAGTTTGATGAGCAAGAAGCGCGGAAAATCCAAAAGAAAATTGCTAAAAACCAATTTGGGTTTGATGATTTTTTATCTCAAATTCAACAGGTTAAAAAGATGGGGAATATGAAAGACCTCATGGGGATGATTCCTGGGGCTGGAAAAATGATGAAAGATGTGGATGTCGATGACGATGCGTTTAAACATATTGAAGCCATCATTCATTCGATGACTCCCGAAGAGCGCAGCAAGCCAACCCTGCTAAATGCCAGTCGTAAAAAACGGATTGGAGCTGGATCAGGGACGACCATTCAACAGGTGAATCAATTGATGAAACAGTTTGATCAAATGAGTAAAATGATGAAAATGATGCAAGGCGGTGGCGGTCAAAAAATGATGCAAATGATGAAAAATATGCCACGATAGAGTTAAATTAATAAGCAATTTATAATGAAATTACTAGACGGGAAACAAACCAGTGCAGATATTAAAGTTGAAATTGCTGCGGCAGTTTCAAAAATAAAAGATCAAGGAAAACGTGCGCCACACTTGGCTGCGATTCTTGTGGGAACCAATGGCGCGAGTATGACCTACGTCGGCGCTAAAGTGAAAGCCTGTGAGCTTGTTGGATTTGATTCTACCTTGATTGATTTACCCGTTGAAACGACCGAAGCCGATTTACTTTCTGAAATACACGCCTTAAATGACAATCCAGCGATTGATGGATTTATAGTGCAGTTGCCTTTGCCAAAACATATCGACGAACAAAAAGTCTTGATGGCGGTACATCCCGATAAAGATGTAGATGGCTTTCATCCGATGAATGTCGGACGAATGGCTTTGGATTTACCAACATTTTTACCAGCTACGCCCTATGGAATTATGGAGCTTTTAGAACGCTATGAAGTACCAACCTCAGGAAAGCATGTGGTCGTCATTGGAAGAAGTCATATTGTGGGGCGCCCAATGAGTATTTTAATGAGTCAAAAACGCCCAGCGGGTGATGCGACCGTGACCATAGCACACAGTCGTACCACTAATTTATCGGAACTAACTTTAGATGCTGATATCATCGTTGCAGCTTTAGGAATTCCAGAATTTTTAACTGCTGAAATGGTGAAGCCTGGCGCGGTTATTATTGATGTGGGAATTACAAGAGTTCCGGATGAAACCAAGAAAAGAGGCTACCGTATTGCGGGCGATGTTCATTTTGAAACTGTGGCTAAAAAAGCAAGTTTCATCACACCGGTTCCTGGTGGAGTAGGGCCAATGACCATTGCAATGTTACTTAAAAACACCCTCCTCGCTTGTGAACGTCATGCAGCAACAGACACTATTTAGCAAAAATCTGAGACGTATCTTTAAACGCTTTAAATTCTAAAGCATTCCCTGCGGGATCATAAAAAAACATCGTGGCTTGTTCGCCAACCTGACCTTTAAAACGGATATAAGGTTCAATAATAAAGTCGATTTTTTGACGTTTTAAATTCTCTGCAAACGTTTCAAAATGTTCCCATGGAAGAATCACCCCAAAATGAGGAACAGGTACTTGTTTTCCATCTACCTTATTTAGATGTAAATCGTTGTCAGTTTCTTTTGGTTTAAAATGAATCACGAGTTGATGTCCAAAAAAATTAAAATCAACCCAATGGTCACTACTGCGACCTTCTTCACACCCTAAAGTATCTCTATAAAAAACACGACAGGCTTCTAAATTCCACACCGGAATGGCTAAATGAAAAGGGGAGACCGTACGCATTAAATGGCTTTTTTAGAGTGTTTCAAGGTTTCGTTTAAGGTTTCCATCTCTAGGTCAGTTAAATCGCGATAGCTACCAACCTCACTTTTCAAATGAATGTTCATAATACGGGTGCGTTTCAACGATTGTACTTCGTAGTTAAGGTATTCGCACATGCGACGAATTTGACGGTTGAGACCTTGTGTTAAGACAATTTTGAATTCATAAGTGCTCAGTTTTTGCACTTTACATTCTTTGGTTACAGTCTCTAAAATAGGAACGCCACTCGACATGCGTTGGACGAATGTCTGAGAGATGGGTTTGTCAACTGTGACAATGTATTCTTTTTCATGATTATTGCTCGCACGAAGAATTTTATTCACGATATCACCGTCATCGGTCAATAAAATCAACCCTTCACTATCTTTATCTAAGCGTCCAATTGGGAAAATTCGACTTGGATAATTGATATAGTCAATAATATTATCTTTTTCAACGCCGCTATCGGTCGTGCAAACAATTCCAACAGGTTTATTAAAAGCAATATACGTTCGTTTTTTGGCATCATTAAGGATCGTTTTCCCATCGACTTTTACGGCATCCCCTTGTACGACTTTCGTCCCCATTTCTGGAACGACGCCATTAATCGTAACGCGCCCTTCGTCGATCAGTTTGTCGGCGGCACGTCGCGAGCAATAGCCGGCTTCGCTTAAGTATTTATTCAGTCGTGTTAAAGTTGATTCCATAGTGCAAATTTACAAAACTTTAGTGGCTCAAAAATTTTATTATTTCACCCGAAACAAAATCCCCTTTTAGAGAGTGGCCTAGTCCTTCAGTTGTGATTAGTGTGGCGTTTTTATACTCTGCATCGATTTCAAGCGCATCAGAATAGGGAATGATAGCGTCATTTTTATCATGAAATAACAAACCTTCTGTCTCAATTTTTTTTGCAAAATCTGCGGTTGAAAAATAATTGGGATGGTGTCCAAATTTAAGCTCAATTTCGGCATCAATCCCTTCGCAAATCGTTGGGCTGTAGCCCATCATATTTTTATAGCGTTGCATGATCCCTTTAAATCCTGATGGGGCGCCGAGGAGCACCATCTTTTGAGCGTTTTTATAGATTTGTTTTTCAAGGAAAATCACCAAAGCCATCCCGCCAACTGAATGTCCAATAAAGACCGTTGGTTTAAATTCCTGACTGACGACATTAATAAATTCCGAATAGAGTATGGCGTTAAAGGTGTCACTTCCAGAGGCGCCATGTGCGGGGCCGTCTAAGGCATATATGCTATAACCTTCTTTGTGAAGTGTTTCAATTTTTTGCCGCCATCGGCTGGTATTGCTCTCCCAACCGTGTGCGAGCAAGAGCGTTTCTTTGTCGCCTTTCCAATGATACGTTTGAATGGGTGTATCGTTGTAAAACAAGGTTTTTTTGTTTGCGGTCTCTAAAAATAAATTTGCACTTGAAGTGAGTTGCCCACTTCTTGGTTTTGAGAATAATTTTAACGCGAGTTTGGACGCATACGAAGCATTGAAAAATCCAATACAATTAATGAGGGCACCAACGAGCTTTGGAATGAGTGTTTTCATAAATCTTTAGGGTCTTCTCTATGTACGCGATCCATCGAAAATGCAGGGGTGCAGATCGCTAAATATTCACATGGGGCATCAAATGGATTTGAATATTGAACACGTGTATTTTTTTGAATTTTAATGGATTGCCCTTGTTCTAAAATAAGGGTGTCTCCATCGATAATAAACTGTTTTTTTCCTTTAATGATGTAGGTGTATTCCTCAAATTCGGGCGTTTGAAACGGCTCACTCCATCCAGGAGGGGCGATCATGTGGGCGATGCTTAGGGCATCGTTGCCATCCGTTGCATTTCCAAAATGCTCTTCAATTAATTTACCATCAGTCGTCGGAACGACAAAAGGCGTTGTTTGTATTTTATAAGCTTTCATCGTTTAATACCATTGAATGTAAAAGTCCTTTATTTTTGCAGATTCTGGAATTGAAATGGCTTCAATTTTTTGATTCATATTGTAGCGCATATCCTCCGGTAGTTCTGATTTATTCACCGTAAAATAGAGATTGAGTTCATCCACCGAAATAATAAGGCTTCGGAGTGTGTTTTGAATGCTCGAAATGGTGTACTTAGAATTAATCTCACCAAAAGTACTAAGTGTGTTTAAGCCGTCTTTATTCTTAAAACGGTCGTCCATCACACGCACGGTACGGATGGTCGATAAAGAGTCTAGAGAATAATTTGGATCGAGCTCTAATAACAATCTACCGGTTCCTTTTTCATAAACACTTATGGTATTGGTGCTTCCGGTGAATTCATCGCCCCCAATGTATTTACTAATAGAGTCGTTTATGAAAACCACTTTCAGTTGGTTTATTTTTGTAGAGTCTGTTAGGAGTCCTATGCTGTGTTTGGTGATGGCAAATGGGTTGGTTTTTGATTCGCATCCCATTAATAGGCCTGCCAATAATCCGATAATTAAATAGTGTTTCATGGTTAGTTTTGTATGCTACAATGCTAAATTACTTTTGTTGAAATTCCAAATGCTTTTGGATAAATGTAATTTAATGGCCTTGTTTTGGTTGCTAATGATTTTTAGTAATGATTGGTATTTATAATTTCAGTAAAAATAAATGAAGTTTTATTACTGAAACAACAAACAGTAAACTATTTTTGCTCACTATGTTAAAGACAGAAATTAAATCGCTTGTGAATGCTGGAAAAATGCTCCCTCTTATGGAAGCGTTTTATACCATTCAGGGTGAAGGATTCCACAAAGGAACGGCTGCTTATTTTGTTAGAATCGGGGGCTGTGACGTTGGTTGCCATTGGTGTGATGTTAAAGAAAGCTGGAATGCAGAATTACATCCGCCAACATCTATAGACGCCATTGCTGAGGATGCTGCAAAAGACAGTCAGACCATTGTAGTGACTGGTGGAGAACCGTTGATGTGGGATATGAATCCATTAACAGCGGCCCTAAAATCCAAAGGGATGCAAACTCATATTGAAACCTCTGGCGCTTATAAATTAACAGGCGATTGGGATTGGATTTGTTTGTCGCCTAAAAAACTAAAAGGCCCTTTAGACGAAGTGTATCAAAAAGCACACGAGCTTAAAGTGATTGTTTTTAATTTGGATGACTTCAAATTTGCCGAAGAACAAGCTGCAAAAGTGAATCCTAATTGTATTCTTTACCTCCAACCCGAATGGAGTAAACGTGAAAAAATCACGCCTTTTATCGTCGACTATGTGATGAAACATCCAAAATGGAAGGTTTCGTTGCAAACTCATAAGTATTTGAATATTCCGTAGTCTAAAACAGGCTGTTTAGTTGTTTTTATTTAATTTTTACTGATTTTATCTTCAATTTAATTTCATTTTAATGCTTTTTTGTGTTTTTTAGTTTCAATTTGTTAGTGTTTTAAGGTTTAATGTTTATAATATATAACTTAAGGTGCATCTTTGCAGCTTAATACTTAAGAAACTATTATGTGTGGAATTGTATGTGCATTTGATTTAAAACAAAAATCGGAAATCTTAAGACCTCTAGTGCTTGAGATGTCAAAAAAAATAAGACACCGTGGTCCAGACTGGAGCGGTATTTATAGTGATGAAAAAACAGTGATGTCGCATGAGCGTCTCGCAATTGTGGACCCTGCTTCTGGAAAACAACCTCTTTTTAGTGAAGATTGTAAGCTTATTTTAGCAGCGAATGGAGAAATCTATAACCATCAAGACATTAGAAAACAATTTGAAGGAAAATATGCTTTTCAAACCCAAAGTGATTGTGAGGTTATTTTGGCGCTTTATAAAGAAAAAGGTGTTGATTTTGTAGATGACTTAAACGGAATTTTCGGTTTTGCAATTTACGACGTCGAAAATGACGAATATTTTATTGCACGCGATCACATGGGCATCATTCCTTTATATATAGGGTGGGATCAAAACGGTACTTTTTATGTGGCATCAGAATTAAAAGCCTTAGAAGGAACGTGTTCTAAAATTGAGTTATTTCCACCAGGGCATTATATGTCTAGTAAAGATGGAAAGTTTGTGCAATGGTACAAAAGAGATTGGAGAGAATATGACGCAGTAAAAGAGAATGAAACAAGTATTGCAATAATTAAAGAAGCATTAGAGGCTGCTGTGCACAGACAGTTGATGTCCGATGTGCCTTACGGAGTTTTATTGTCTGGTGGTTTGGATTCTTCAGTGGTATCAGCAATCGCAAAAAAATACGCTCAAAAACGTGTGGAGTCTGGCGATGAAACCGATGCATGGTATCCACAAACACACTCCTTTGCAGTCGGATTAGAGGGCTCTCCAGATTTAGCGGCGGCACAAGTGGTTGCGGATCATATTGGAACCGTACACCACGAAATTAAATTTACCATTCAAGAAGGATTAGATGCTATTAAGGATGTGATTTATAATATAGAAACGTATGATATCACCACCATTCGTTCTTCAACGCCGATGTATTTAATGGCACGTGTTATAAAATCGATGGGAATTAAGATGGTATTATCTGGTGAAGGAGCAGATGAGATTTTTGGAGGATATTTATACTTTCATAAAGCACCAAATGCACAAGAGTTTCATGAAGAAACAGTTCGTAAATTAGATAAGTTACACATGTACGATTGCTTAAGAGCCAACAAAAGTTTGGCGGCATGGGGTATCGAAGGGCGTGTGCCATTTTTAGATAAAGAATTCATTGATGTCGCAATGCGCATCAACCCACAAGATAAAATGATTAATGGTGAGCGCATGGAAAAATGGGTCATTAGAAAAGCCTTTGAAGATATGTTGCCAGAAAGTGTCGCATGGCGTCAGAAAGAACAATTTAGCGATGGCGTCGGCTATAGTTGGATTGATACGCTGAAAGAAGTTGTTGATAAAGAGATTTCTGATGAACAGTTAGCAAATGCTAAATTCAGGTTTCCAATTCAAACCCCTCAAAACAAAGAAGAGTTTTATTACCGATCTATTTTCGAAGACCATTTCCCAAGTGATGCAGCAGCTTTAAGTGTGCCACAAGAGGCAAGTGTAGCGTGTAGTACGGCGATAGCTCTAGAATGGGATGAAGCCTTTAAAAACATGAACGAACCTTCCGGAAGAGCAATTTTAAATGTGCATGACAAAGCATACGATTAAAAATTCTGAAAGCTCAAATAAAGACTTCTGAAGTCTTTTTTGTAAATTTTTAATTTACTCTAATATATCAACGCCCTTAAATTTAATTTAAGGGCGTTTTTAGTTGTTTTAAGAGCGTTTCACGAAAATAGCCAATTGTTAATAATTCCACTTAAATTACGTAAAAAGACTTTAAATTCGATTAGAGATTAATTATCTTTGTTTCCGTAGCTGCGGTTTTGCCGCATCTATGTTAAACAAAAAACACAACGAACATAATGAGCGAAGAAGTCAATAAAAATAGTTATTCCGCAGATAGTATTCAGGCACTAGAAGGAATGGAGCATGTTCGCATGCGACCATCCATGTATATTGGCGATGTTGGCCTGAGAGGTTTGCATCACTTGGTATACGAGGTTATTGATAACTCTATCGATGAAGCTTTGGCGGGTCATTGTGATAAAATCACGGTGATTATCAATGAAGATAATTCCATCACAACCGAAGATAATGGGCGTGGGATCCCGGTCGATTTACACAAAAAAGAAGGTGTTTCTGCTTTAGAGGTGGTGATGACTAAAATTGGTGCTGGGGGTAAATTCGATAAAGATTCTTATAAAGTTTCTGGAGGATTACACGGCGTTGGTGTGAGTTGTGTGAATGCACTTTCGGAGCATTTAAAAGCGACGGTTTTTCGAGACGGAAAAGTTTACGAGCAAGAATACGAACGTGGAAAAGCCATGTATCCTGTAAAGCAAGTCGGTGAAACGGATAAAAGAGGAACAACAGTTACTTTTAGACCAGATCCTCAAATATTTACGCAGACTTTAGTTTATGTATATGAAACTTTAGCCAGTAGATTAAGAGAACTAGCATTTTTAAATAAAGGCATTACCGTTGTTCTTGTTGATGAAAGAGAAAAAGATGAAAAAGGTGCGTTTTTAGGAGAAACATTTCATTCAACCAAAGGGCTTTCAGAGTTTATCAAATATCTAGACAGCAACCGTGATCCGATCATGAAAAATGTCATTGCTTTTGAAGGGGAGAAAAATGGAGTTCCTGTCGAAGTGGCTATGATTTATAATACGTCTTATGCTGAAAATTTACATTCGTATGTCAACAATATTAACACACATGAAGGGGGGACACACTTATCTGGGTTTCGTCGTGGATTAACACATACCTTAAAAAAATACGCCGATGAATCGGGCATGTTAGACAAACTTAAGTTTGACATTGCTGGGGATGATTTCCGTGAAGGATTGACCGCCATTATTTCGGTAAAAGTTCAAGAACCTCAGTTTGAAGGACAAACCAAAACCAAGTTAGGAAACAGAGAAGTATCTGCATCAGTAAGTCAGGCCGTTTCTGAAATGCTCACCAATTATTTAGAAGAAAATCCGGACGATGCCAAAATAATCGTTCAAAAAGTGATCCTTGCAGCCCAAGCCCGTCATGCCGCTCAAAAGGCGCGTGATATGGTGCAACGTAAATCTGTAATGAGTATTGGAGGATTGCCTGGTAAATTGAGTGATTGCTCTGAACAAGATCCTACAAAATGTGAAATTTACCTTGTTGAGGGAGATTCGGCAGGCGGGACTGCAAAGATGGGACGAGACAGAGCCTTTCAAGCGATTTTGCCATTAAGAGGTAAAATCTTGAACGTAGAAAAAGCAATGACCCATAAGGTTTTTGAAAATGAAGAAATCAAAAATATCTTTACAGCTTTAGGCGTCACAATAGGAACCGAAGAAGATCCGAGAGCCTTAAACCTTTCAAAATTAAGATACCATAAAATTGTAATTATGTGTGATGCCGATATTGATGGTAGCCACATTGAAACACTTATTTTGACGTTCTTTTTTAGATATATGAAAGAATTGATTGAAAATGGTCATATTTATATCGCCACCCCACCGTTGTTTTTAGTTAAAAAAGGAACTAAAAAAGAATATGCTTGGAATGATGAAGAGCGCTTGGCGCTAATGCAACAATATGGAGATGGTGCAAAAATTCAACGTTATAAAGGTCTTGGAGAAATGAATGCTGTACAACTTTGGGACACGACAATGAATCCTGAGTTTAGAACCTTACGTCAAATACAAATTGACAATGGAACCGAAGCCGATCGCATTTTCTCAATGTTGATGGGTGATGATGTGCCGCCAAGACGAGAATTTATCGAGAAAAACGCAATTTACGCCAATATCGATGCCTAGAAAAGTAACCCCTAAATCCTACCATAATGAAAAACCTAATTTTCATTTGCACCATCTTTTTTGGTGTGAATACAACAAACGCACAAGAACTTGAAAGTATTTTACTGGCATCTGATGATGCCAGTCTACTTCTCGAAAATTATCTCAATCCTGTAATGAAAGGATTAATGACTAGTATGAATAACGGTTGGTACACAACGGCAAAAACGCACAAAAAATTCGGATTTGACATCACGATTGGAGCCAGTGCGTCTTTTACTCCCGATAAAGACCAAATGTTTCAATTTGTAGCGGATCAATATGAATTTATATCCGTTTCAGGTGGAAACACAAGTATTCCAACCATATTAAGTAAAGATGAAACAGAAACTGAGATTAATATATCGGTTCCTTATGAAGGAGATAAATTTAAAGTCGGCACATTCAAAATGCCAGGCGGAATCGCAAAAGATTTGCCAGCCAATGCCACGCCAGCACCATTTGTGCAAGTTGGTCTTGGGTTACCGTTTAAAACAACGGTCAAATTAAGATTAGTGCCTAAAACTAATTTTGCTTCAGATGTAGAAGCCAATTTAATTGGAGTTGGACTTCAGCACGATTTAACTCAATACCTCGGGATTGTAGGCAAGCTTCCATTGTCAGTATCACTACTTGGAGCTTATACTTCTGCAAGTGTCGAATATACGATTAGAAATGACGAATTATCAGATCAAGTGTCCGTAACCAATGGATCAGCGCAATTTAAGTTAAAGACTTGGACGGTTCAAGCGTTAGGGTCTTTGGATTTTAAGATTGTGACCGTTTACGGCGGACTTGGCTATAATGGCGGAACGTCTAGTTTTGATATTAAAGGCGATTATTCATTAACGTATGACATACAGGATTCTGAACAAAAAAATTTAGAAACCAAAGTAGATAAAATCTCAGATCCTGTTAACTTAGATTTTAAATCAAGTGGAACTCGTGCCACTATAGGCGCCCGTTTAAACCTTGCCTTTTTCAAAATTTTTGCCGATTACACATTACAAGAATATAATACTGCGACCGTTGGGATTGCATTTAGCTTTAGATAAATAATTACACTAATAAATTAAAAAATAAACATGAAAATAACAGTAGTAGGTGCTGGTGCAGTTGGAGCAAGTTGTGCAGAGTATATTGCCATTAAAAACTTTGCGTCTGAAGTTGTTTTATTAGACATCAAAGAAGGCTATGCCGAAGGAAAAGCGATGGACTTGATGCAATGTGCATCCTTAAATGGATTTGATACTAAAATCACGGGGTCGACCAATGATTATCATAAAACGGCCAATAGCGATATTTGTGTCATTACTTCGGGAATTCCAAGAAAACCAGGAATGACTCGTGAAGAATTAATTGGAATCAATGCAGGCATTGTAAAAACAGTATCGACCAACTTGGTTGAACACTCTCCAAATACGGTGCTTATTGTGGTGAGTAATCCAATGGATACCATGACGTACTTAGCGCATAAAGTCACAGGACTTCCAAAACATAAAATCATTGGAATGGGGGGCGCTTTAGATTCTGCACGTTTTAAATACAGATTAGCAGAAGCTTTAGATGCACCAATTAGCGATGTCGATGGCATGGTTATCGGAGGACATAGTGATGTTGGAATGGTACCCCTCACATCGCACGCCACTCGAAATAGTATTAAAGTTTCTGAGTTTATTTCAAGCGAACGCTTAGAACAAGTAAAACAAGACACCAAAGTTGGTGGCGCAACGCTGACTAAACTCTTGGGAACTTCTGCTTGGTATGCACCAGGCGCGGCGGTGAGTGGATTGGTTCAAGCAATTGCTTGCGATCAGAAAAAAATATTCCCTTGTTCTGTTTTATTAGACGGTGAATACGGTTTATCTGATTTGTGTATTGGAGTTCCTGTTGTATTAGGCGCAAATGGTATCGAAAAAATTGTTGAAATTAAGTTAAGCGATAGCGAAAAAGCGCATCTACAGACAAGTGCTGAAGGCGTTAAAAAAACAAATTCATTACTAGACGTATAATTAGATCGGTGGTGTGATTTGAGTCTTTCACTATAAAGGAGCCTATTATAGGCTCTTTTTATTGAAAACAAAGGAATCTATTGTCAATTCACATCGTAAATCTTATATTTGCTCGTTTATAAAAAATTAACACAGATTAAATTAACTCATAATGCAAAATAAAGGACTCGTAAAATTATTTGCTCTCCTATTTGGTTTGGTAAGTATCTATCAATTATCATTTAGTTTTAAAGCAAATCAAATAGAAGATAATGCAACGCAGTTTGCTATTGAAAAAATAGCAGATACCGAGACAGACTATGACGCCAAACGCGCGCTTGAACAAAGCAAGTATTTAGATTCGTTGAAAAACGAAGAAGTATATAACATCGGAATTGCAAAATTTAATTTTGATGAAGTCAAGGAAAAAGCCATGAACCTTGGTTTGGACCTTAAAGGAGGAATCAACGTGATTCTTCAAATATCGGTCAAAGATATTTTAGTTGGATTGGCAAACGAAAGTAAAGACCCTGTCTTTAGAAAAGCATTAAGTGATGCAGAAGAACTTCAAAAGGACAGTCAAAACACCTATTTAGAAGACTTTTTTGTAGCCTTTGAAGCAATTGAAGGTGATACTAAATTAGCGTCTCCAGATGTTTTTGCGAATCGAACATTAAGTGAAGAGATTACATTTGATATGACTGATGATGAGGTGAAGCCTGTATTATCTGCCAAAATTGATGAGTCGATTGTATCGGCCTTTGAAGTGCTTCGTAAACGTATTGATAAATTTGGGGTCACACAACCAAACATTCAACGTATTGGAAACTCTGGACGTATCCTTGTTGAATTGCCAGGTGCCAAAGAAATTGAACGTGTCAGAGGCTTATTGCAAAGTACAGCTCAGTTAGAGTTTTGGGATGCATTTAAAGGCGAAGAGTTTGGAACGTTTATATTTCAAGCCAACGAAACTTTAAAAGAGATTGTTGATGTCACTCCAGCCGAAGAAAAATCAAACGCAACCGAAACTACAGAGGATTCAATCTCTGATATTATTGGTGATACCGATGCTGAAACAGGGGACGATGGAGAAGTAAATCCATTAATCGATTTAATACGTGCGCCTGGTTACAACGGAGGTCCTGTCATTGCGTCTTTTGAACAAAAAGATAAGCAGCTCGTTACCGATTATCTAAACAACCCACAAGTGCGCGCGCTTCTAACTCCAGAACAACGGTATGCAAAATTTGTGTGGGGAATCCCAGAGGTGCAGCAAACTGTAGGAGAAGATTCTCAAAGTATAGAGCTCGTACAATTGTATGCATTAAAAGGAAATAGAGATAATAAGCCACCGCTTAGTGGCGCTGTGATTACTGATGCACGTCAAGCCTTCCAACAAAATGGGAGCCCAAGTGTATCCATGCAAATGAACCTTCAAGGTGCTAAGGTCTGGGAAGAAATGACTGGTAATGCGTTTAATACTGGAGGTCAAATTGCGGTTGTATTAGATGAAATAGTCTATTCTGCACCTGGGGTCACAACCGGGGCAATTTCAGGAGGTAATTCTGAAATATCAGGATCCTTTACTTTAAATGAAGCGGTCGATTTAGCAAACGTTTTAAGAGCAGGTAAATTACCAGCCTCTGCAGATATTGTACAAGCAGAAGAAGTTGGACCTTCTTTAGGTCAAGAAGCCATTGACAGTGGAATGAAATCATTCTTAATAGCTTTAGCTTTAGTACTTTTATGGATGATTTTTTATTATGGGAAAGCAGGTATTTATTCAGACATCGCATTATTATTAAACATCTTATTAATCTTCGGGATTCTATCGGGATTAGGCGCTGTGTTAACTTTACCTGGTATTGCTGGTATTGTATTAACCATCGGTATTGCAGTAGATGCAAACGTTCTTATTTACGAACGGATTCGAGAAGAATTATTTAAAGGAAAAGGCCAAATAGAATCGGTCAAAGACGGATTTAACAATGCGTTATCTTCAATCTTAGATGCCAACATTACAACGGGCTTAACAGCTTTGATTTTATATATATTTGGAACGGGGCCAATCAAAGGATTTGCAACGACCCTTTTAATTGGTATTTTAACCTCTTTATTTACAGCGATCTTTATCTCAAGATTATTGATCGATTGGCATTTAAGTCGTGGGGGGAAATTAGAATTCTCTACAGGGATGACCAAAGGTTTATTCCGTTCTATTAATATTGAATTTCTTAAAAAACGTAAAATTGCTTACTTAATTTCGGGATCTATCATTATTGCTGGACTTGGATCTTTGTTTACTACAGGACTCGATCAAGGGATTGATTTTGTTGGAGGTCGAACCTACACCGTTCGTTTTGCACAAGACATGAATACTGAAGAAGTTAAAACGGCATTGAATGACGTTTTTAACAGTGCTGAGGTAAAAACAATCGGGAGCGCAAATCAATTGAAAATATCGACGAAGTATAAGGTTGATGAAAATTCTGCAGAAGTAGATCAGGAAGTGCAACAAAAATTATATGAAGCATTGATACCGTTTTTACCAGATGCAACAACGTATAAGCAGTTTATTGATGCCGAAAATAATATTGGTAAAATGTATTCAGGAAAAGTAAGTCCAACCATTGCCGATGATATTAAAAAATCATCTATCTGGGCAATTTTAGGCTCATTGATTGTTGTCTTTTTATATATTTTATTACGATTCAAAAAATGGCAATTTTCATTAGGTGCCGTCGCAGCAGTATTTCATGATGTCTTAATTGTATTAGGGATCTTTTCAATTGCTTGGAGATTCTTACCATTTAGTATGGAAATCGATCAAGCATTTATTGCAGCAATTTTGACCGTGATCGGATATTCATTGAATGATACTGTGGTGGTCTTTGATAGAATTAGAGAATACCTAAACGAACATACAAGTTGGAAATTTGAAAAGGTGGTCAATAGCGCATTGAGTAGCACATTGAGTCGTACCTTAAACACCTCATTAACGACTTTAGTCGTGTTATTAGCGATGTTCACCTTTGGTGCAGATTCTTTAAGAGGCTTGTTGTTTGCGCTTATTGTAGGGGTGCTTGTAGGAACCTACTCATCGTTATTTATTGCAACGCCAATCATGCATGATACATTAAAGCGTTTAGATAAAAAAGAAGATTAATAGCTAATTATTAAATATCAAAAAAGCCACTCATTGAGTGGCTTTTTTTGGTTTTATGTTGGACACTGTAATTTCTGAGTGGACGCAATATGGATATATAATAAAGCTTTAGGGAATACTTCAGTTCTATACTGACACTACAAATCGCCTGTAATTACGCTTCCTTAGGCTTATACAGAAACATAAAATAAAGACCACACAACACAAAAGGAACACTCAATACTTGTCCCGTATTTAAACCAAAAATCCAATCCTCACGACTGTCAATTTGTGCAATTTTAAATTGTTCAACTACCACTCTGACCGACATTAAAAGCACTAGAAACAGCCCAAATAAAAATCCTGTCTGCGTACTTTTTTTCGTTTTCCAGTATAAAAAGAATAAGATGAGAAACACAAACACATAGCCAAAAGCTTCGTACAATTGTCCTGGGTGTCTAGGAAGTGAGTCGAGTTGTTTAAAAATAATAGCGAACGGTAAATCCGCTCCAGCAGGTTTACCGATCATTTCGGAATTAAAGAAATTACCGATTCTTATAAATACAGCTCCTAACGCACAGGCGATGACCACACGGTCAAGAATCCAAAGCACTGATTTTTTCAATACTTTTTTATTGTAGAGCCACATCGAAAAAATCATTCCAATCGCTGCACCATGACTGGCCAAACCCCTAAACCCTGTAAACTCAAAC
Source organism: Formosa sp. Hel1_33_131 (assembly GCA_949499105.1). Taxonomy (GTDB): domain Bacteria; phylum Bacteroidota; class Bacteroidia; order Flavobacteriales; family Flavobacteriaceae; genus Hel1-33-131. The sequence goes on from CATEFX010000048.1 coordinate 20,826, forward strand.
CCACCACTAAAGCGGAAGGGGAGGAAGATGCTAAAAAAGTCGTCTTTAAATAATTCAGATTGATAAAAAATGACGTGACCCAAACGCGCTCCAATCATAATTCCTAAAACAGAATACATGAACAGACTGTCTAATTTGTCTTCAGTTTGTCCTTCGTTTTTATAAATCTTTTTCGTCAGATACCAACCTGTGATAAACGCAGCCATCCACATGAGGCTGTAATAGTGAATTTTAAAATCTCCAAAAAGGGCGATGCCATCAGAAGTAGGGTCCCATACGGTTTGTAGCAAATACATAGTCATTTGTTTAGAGTGTAAATATAGAAAATAGATACGAAACTCAAGGCGCACGCATTTTAATTAACAGCTATCGTCTAATTCTTTGGAACTGGATCCTGTCCAGAGCCTCCCCAAGGATGGCAGCGTAAAACACGTTTAAGACTTAGATAACTCCCTTTTAGGAGTCCGTGAAACTGTAAGGCGTCTTTAGCGTAATGAGAACAACTTGGTTGAAATCGACAACTCGAAGGCGTTAATGGCGAAATTAGATTTTGATAAATCCAGATGATAAACAAAAAAGGTGCAATCAAAATGGACTTCATAGCTATTAATCTATTAAAAAGGTGGTGCCGCCCTTGCCGTCTTTCAATTGAATTCCAATGGCTAGTAATTCATCTCTTATTGAATCAGACAGCGCGAAGTTTTTTTGAGATCTTGCGTCGTTTCGCATTCTGATGAGTAATTCTACAGTCTCTCCCAGTTTTTGATCTTGATTGTTAGAAGTCACATTTTTAAGCCCTAAAATATCAAATACAAACTGATGCATCACTTCGGTTAAGTCTCCTAAGTCTGAAGCGTTAATATGTGCTTTTCCATCCTTAATTTGGTTGATATATTTAACAGCACTAAACAATTCTGCAATTAGAATAGGCGTATTAAAATCATCATTCATGGCCGTATAACAATTCGATTTCCAAGTTGCGACATCAAAGTCATTGGCATCTGAAGTGGCTTCGATTTTGTCTAAAGTCGAGACCGCTTCCATGAGTTTTAAAAACCCTTTTTCGGAAGCTAATAGCGCATCGTTACTAAAATCTAGGATGCTACGGTAGTGTGCTTGCATCATGAAAAAACGAACCACCGATGGCGAAAAGCCTTTGGTTAATTTGTTTGTATTACCGCTTAAAATCTCAGCAGGTAAAATATTGTTTCCAGTTGATTTTGCCATTTTTTGGCCATTGAGCGTTAGCATGTTGGCATGCATCCAATAATTTACTGGCGTATGGCTGTGCCAAGCTTTTGCTTGGGCAATTTCACATTCGTGATGTGGGAATTTTAAATCCATTCCACCACCATGAATATCAAAATGCTCTCCTAAGTATTTCGTGCTCATCGCCGTACATTCTAAGTGCCAGCCAGGAAATCCATCACTCCAAGGGGAAGGCCAGCGCATAATGTGTTCTGGTTCTGCTTTTTTCCAAAGTGCAAAATCTTGTGGATTTTTTTTATCGGTTTGCCCCTCTAAAACGCGGGTGTTGTGTATGAGATCTTCAATTTTTCGACCACTTAAAATCCCATAATGATGGGATTCATTATATTTTAAAACATCAAAATAAATAGATCCATTCGCTTCATAAGCAAAGCCTTTTTCTAGAATTGATTTGATGATTTCTATTTGTTCAACAATATGACCGGTCGCTGTGGGTTCAATGCTCGGAGGTAAAAAATTAAAGGTATTTAGGATCGTATGAAAATCAACGGTATAGCGTTGCACGACTTCCATCGGTTCAATTTGTTCTAAACGTGCTTTTTTTGCAATGCGATCTTCGCCTTGATCGGCATCATTTTCTAAATGGCCAGCATCGGTAATATTACGCACATAGCGCACCTTATAATTGAGATGTTTAAAATATCTAAAAATCATATCAAAGGACATGAATGTACGGACATTTCCAAGATGAACGTTGCTATACACTGTAGGGCCACAAACGTACATACCAATCGCTCCTTCGTTGATTGGTTCAAAAATTTCTTTTTTACCAGAAAGTGAGTTGTAAATATGAAGCGTGTTTGTCGTGTGTTTGCCCATGAGTTAGAGGATTAAAATTTGGTCTCTAATTGTATGTAGTTCAAGAACTCTCTTTTGGTTTCTTTGTCTTTAAATTTCCCGCCAAATTCACTCGTAACGGTACTGCTTTCAATGTCTCTAATTCCTCTAGAATTAACACATAAATGTTTGGCATCTATAACGCAAGCGACATCATCTGTGTTTAATACTTTCTGAAGTTCTTTAACAATTTGAATGGTCAGTCGTTCCTGAACTTGTGGTCGTTTAGAAAAGTGATCGACAATACGATTCATTTTTGAAAGTCCTACGACCGTTCCGTTAGAGATGTAAGCAACATGGGCTCTTCCAACAATTGGAAGAAAATGGTGTTCACATGTTGAGTAGAGGGTGATGTTTTTTTCAACCAACATCTCTCCGTATTGATACTTGTTTTCAAAGGTGGATGCTTTTGGTTTTTTTGTAGGATCTAAACCTCCAAAAATTTCATTGACAAACATCTTTGCAACACGGTTGGGAGTTCCTTTTAAGCTGTCGTCACTCAAGTCTAAGCCCAACGTTTCCATGATGTGCCGTACATCGTCTTTGATAATGTTTATTTTTTCGTCTGCACTTAATGTAAATGCGTCAGATCGCATCGGAGTCTCTGTGGAGGTTCCGATATGATTGTCACCAATGGTGTCAAGCTTTTCAGTATTGTTTTTCAGTCCCATTCGAAATTTGCAATATAGTTTTCAATGTTATATGACGACAAAGATAATTAAATTCAGTGTTAGGCACTTTTAATTTTAGATTAATAATTTCTTTTTTTTACTATTTACTATAAAAAAATCGTTAAATTTGTGTTGAATATTTTCCTAAAAACCTTCTACAATTAATTTTACTTACTTATTTTAATCGAATATAAATTCATTTATAATTAGGATGATTACATACATTTTATTTCTTGGGCTTTTCAGCTTACAATGTAAAGTCCAGAGCATAAGTTTAGTCTTTTAACTTCTTATGTATGTTCGGTTTAATGACAACGATGAAATTAATTTTTTCTTACGACAAACCCTTTTGTTTAAAACTGCCTGTTATTAGTTACAATAAAAGCATGGCGTGAATTGAAAATGTGAAGTCAAATATTTTGTTTAATAAATGACATTTTAAAAATAACAATTATGCAAAAACTGTATAAAAAAAGTTCAAAAATAAAAAAGCTAGTTTTACTTTTTAGCATATTGCTATCTGTCTCCTTATCGGCAGGGGTGAGTCCTGGTAGTTGGATTGTCAATGCTCCGCTTGTTGAGCCTTGTCAAACAATTACGGCATCTATAGAAACGACCGTCCCTGCGGCGGACGGCACAGGAACTGTGGTCGTCGGTAAAGGCGAAACAGTTGATTTTTTTGGAAGTGCGATATTTTCTACAAGTGGCCTAGGAGCTACCTACAGTTGGAGTTTTGGAGATGGAGATGTTTCAAATGGTTTGGAGGTAAGTCACTTATTTAATGCGATTGGAACTTTTAATATTACACTCACAGTTACAGATACAAATCCAGAGGGTTGTGCAGACACCCAAACAATTACGGTTCAGGTTTTAAGTCCTTATATACAAATTGATCAAGTTACGTATACTCCAACCCAACTTATAGAGGATGTTTTAATTAATAGCCCTTGTGTTAATGTGTCTAATTTAGTTTCATCGACTGGAACCGATTTTGGATCCAGTAATGGGATTGGGTATTTCTCTGGCGATGGTGTTTCGTTTCCATTTACCGAAGGAATTATATTAACCACTGGAAACGCTGGTCGTGCTGGTGGACCTAAAACAGTAGAATTGAGTGATGGGGCCGTTTGGTGGCTAGGAGATGCTGATCTAGAAAACGCCCTAGAAAGTTTAAATCCCGGAGTGACTAACAATGCAACTTTTATAGAATTTGACTTTGTGCCTCTAGCGGATGCCATTAGCTTTAACTTTGTTTTTGCATCGGAAGAATATGGAGAATTTCAATGTGATTACACGGATGCATTTGCATTTTTATTAACAGATTCTGACGGATTGACCACCAACTTAGCAATTGTTCCAGGGACTGATGATCCAATTTCTGTTTTAAGTGTTAGGGACAGCGCATACAATGACCCCGCCATGAATTGTGCATCTGTAAATCCTGAATTCTTCGCTGCATATTATGGTCCAGGAGGGCTACCACCATTAGATAGTCCTACAAACTTTCTTGGACATACCGTTAACTTGATAGCACAAGCAGCCGTCGTCCCAAACACTAGTTATTCAATCAAATTAGTGATTGCAGATGATCAAGATACAATTTTTGATGCAGCTGTGTTTTTAGAAGCAGGAAGTTTCGATTTAGGGGGCGATTTGGGAGATGATATAACGATCGAGTTGGGGACTGCTCAATGTTCGGGAACTACGGTCACACTAGATACCAAAGTCCCTTCTGCTTCACATGTATGGTATGTTAATGGGGCTGAAATTCTAGGGGAAATACTTTCAACCCTTACTATCACGGAACCTGGAACGTATTCTGCGAATACAACTTTTAATGAAACTTGTGCTTCTTCCGACTCAATTCTTGTGGAATTTGTTCCTGTACCTGTCGTTGTTGCAGTTGAAAATTTAGAGATTTGTGATGGAGGGGCTACTTCCTTCGACCTTACGCAAAATAACACATCTATTTTAGGAACACAATCCGGCTCAGAATATGTCATATCATTTCATAGTTCTCAAGAAGATGCAGATGCAGATGCCGATCCAATTTCAAACGAAGATACAGTCGCGTTCTCTGGAGTTGATGGTCAACAAATTTATGTCCGTATCGAGTACCTTACGACTGGTTGTTATGGAACAGATTCGTTTTTACTTAATCTGTTCAATCAGCCTACAATTTTTCCAGTGGATGATTTAGTAGTTTGTGATGATGATTTTGATGGCTTTGCAACATTTGATTTAACGGCTGTTGGTTTATTTGTGATCGGTTCCCAGCTTGGGATGGAAGTTACTTTTCATACAAGTCCAACAGATGCAGATGCAAATCTAGATGCTGTTACCAGTCCTTTTGAAACCACCACAGAAGATTTTCAAACACTCCATATACGTCTTGAGGAAGTCGCTACGGGATGTTATTCCACCACCACTTTAGATTTATTTGTGGATCCGTTGCCAGTAGTTCCCGTGATTTCAGATTATGAATTGTGTGATGACCCAAATTCAGGGGATCAACAAGCGTTTTTTGATTTAAACAGTAAAGATTTCGAGATTATCAACGATCAAAATTCGAGTGTTAGTTACTATGCAACCCTGTTAGACGCCACCAATGAAGTGGGTGCATTGACAAGTCCTTATGAAAACACTTCAAACTCTGAGACGATTTACGTATCCTTAACAGATTTAACAACGGGCTGTCGCTCCACAGGAAGTTTTAATCTTATCGTTAATCCATTGCCTCAGTTGGTCATTCCAACAGAGCTAGAGGTTTGTGATGATGGAGCGTCTGATGGTTTCACTTCCATAGATTTAACGCTTAAGGATAATGAAATTAGCGGTGGTAATATAAACTATTCTATTAGCTATTATTTGACACAATTGGAAGCAGACTCAGGAACTGATCCGTTAGTAATTCCATATACAAATACGAGTAATCCTCAAACTATTTTTGCGCGCGGACAAGATATAAACACAGGCTGTTACAATACCGTTCCTTTAGAAATCAGTGTTGCGCCGGTAGTTGTTGCATCAACTCCGCAACCTTTAGAATACTGTGATGTCGATAGTGACGGTTTTGGAGTCTTTACTTTAACCGATGTCGATGCCGAAATCATGGGGGGTGATCCAGAATTAATGGTATCCTATTATGATACTTTATTAGATGCAGAGAATGGCGTTGGTGCCCTAGCAAGCCCTTATACTAACAGTGTTATTAATACTCAAACATTATTTGGACGTGTCATAAGTACCACGGTGGTCACAAACTGTCCAACAATCGTAGATGTGGTGTTAATAGTACATCCAACGCCTCAGTTATTAGCGCCTATGCCCTTAGAGGTTTGTGACGATACTACGGATGAGCTAGCCACGTTTAATTTAACAACGAAGGTTCCCGAGTTTTTAAATGGGATTTCACCGGCAGATGTATCGATTAACTATTATGAAACCAATGCAGATGCGGAGAGTGAATCCAATGCCATAGGGTTTCCATTTGGATATGTAAACCTAACCAATCCTCAAACGATTTGGATCCGTGTTTCATACAATGATACAGGATGTAAGAAGCTTACAAGTTTTGATTTGATTGTAAATCCACTTCCAGTGTTAGTACAACCCGATCCCATGATTTTATGTGACAGTAATAGTCCCGGGGATCAACAGGAGTCCTTTTTACTAGAAGACAGCGCTGCTCAAGTTCTTGATGGTCAAACAGGTTTAAGTGTAAGTTATCATTTATCGGAACTAGATGCAGATGGAAATTTAAACCCACTCGTGAGTCCTTATACAAATATCAGCAATCCACAGACGATTTATGTTCGTGTCGAAAATGATAGCACGGGGTGTTATGATTTCAAGACCCTCACATTAGAAGTATTTCAAAACCCAATGTCGATTGCGCCTATTGATTTATTTCATTGTGATGATACTTTGAGTGGAGATGGTCAGGAGGTTTTTGATTTAACGACCAATGAGTTGTTTGTTCTTAATGGCGAGTTAGGAGTGACGCCGACTTACTTTGAAACATTTTTGGATGCACAATTAGAAATCAATCTGATTCCAGATCCGATAAATTATACCAACACAACAATTTCAGTTCAGACGGTATTTGTACGGGTTACCAACGATATTACAGGGTGTTTTACTATTGTGGATTTTGATTTAATCGTGCGGCCCTTACCATTAGCAACACCCGTAGAAGATTGGAAGGCTTGTGAATTAAGGACTGACAATGTATACGCTTTTGATTTAGACTCTCAAAGTGGGTTAATATTAGGGTCCCAAAGTGCTTCCGCTTTTGAAGTAACTTATTATGAAACACTGTTAGAAGCAACCGGAGGGACTAATTCTTTGGTAAGTCCTTATGAGAATATGACCAATCCTCAAACTATTTTTGTGAGCGTTACCAACACGAATACAGGGTGTAGAAATACGTTGGTAAGTTTTGAATTACAGGTCTTTGAAGCAGCGCAAGCTACCGCACCTTTAAATCCTTATATGCTTTGTGATGACACTGTAGAAACAGATGGAAATCCAATTAACGACACCATGCAGTTTGATTTATCTACACAAAATATAGGCGTATTAAATGGTCAGGATCCAAGTAACTACATCGTTCGTTATTTTGTGAGCCAGTTTGATGCAGATGAAGGTATAAATGAATTGCCAAGCTTGTTTGAGAATACAATTAACCCACAGGTCATCATTGCTCGTGTTGATAATGATACCCAAGTGTTAGGTAGTGGTGGTGCTTTGTCCGACAGTTCAATATGTTATGAAACAGCTCCTTTAACACTTCAAGTAAATCCCTTGCCAATCGTAGATTTAGAAGATGATTACGTGCTGTGTATTGGTTCTGATGGTACGGGGATTCTAAATATACCTACAGGTTTGTCAGAAGTTAATTATGCCTTTATATGGAAAAATGCTAGTGGCACGGTTATAGGAACCCGATCAAGTGGTTTTGTATCACAGGGAGGCACCTATTCATTAGAAGTATTTGATGTGTCATTTCCTACAAATTGTGCAGCGCCGATTGCGACTTTTACAGTCCAGAAAAGTGCATCGCCAATAGTAACGGCACAGGTGAGTTCGAGAGCATTTGCAACAACACATACAATCGAAGCAGAAGCGACCGGACTGGGTGTTTATGAATTTAGTTTAGATCTAGGGCCATGGCAAACTTCAGGTAACTTTGGAAACGTGTTGCCAGGGGAGCATGTCGTCACAGCACGAGATGTCAATGGCTGTGGTGAAAGTCAGGCGGTGGTTTATGTGATCGATTACCCAAAATATTTTACGCCAAATGGAGATGGATTCCATGACACATGGAATATCATAGGAATCTCAGATCAATACGATTTGAAAGTTTATATTTTTGATAGGTATGGTAAACTCTTAAAACAAATTAGTCCTACTGGCCAAGGGTGGGATGGAACCTATAATGGCATACCACTACCGACAAATGATTATTGGTTTATGATTGATTATAATGAACCTACAACAGGGAATGCGAATCAATTAAAACTACACTTCACATTGAAACGATAATATATAGGTAGTCACAAAACAAAACAGCCCGTAACTTAGTTACGGGCTGTTTTGTTTTAGAGTAAATTTCTTATAAATTCATACTTAATGTAATTGAAACATTGGTGTTTGTAGCGTTGATCTGAGCAGCGCCTAATGTACCAGCATTAAATAATTGGTAATCAGTTTCTCGTTTAGAGTTTTCATACGCAAGGTCTAATCGAGTGTTTCCAAAATTATAACCTAGTCCAAGCGAAAACCCCTTTAAATCGCCATAAACAGAAGTGTCTGAATACGGGCTTTGTTCCATTTTATAGCCCCCTCGAAAGCTGTATTTCTGATGTCTTAATTCGCCACCAATTCTAAATGTGTCAGCCGCTTTTAGGGAGTTACTAATCAAAGTGTTTTGCTGAGAAAATCCAGTATCGCTTTCTGGTTTGAATTTGGTTTTACCATAGTCTTTTCTAGAATAATCAATGCTAATGACTCCTGTTTCCCCAAGAATAAAGGCGGCACTCCCTGTGATTTTGGCAGGTGTTTGGATTTTATAATCTTGAAATAAATTTATAACATCAGGGTTAACCACTGTGCGAGTGTTGTCAGTGTCGTTAACAGTAGAAATATACTGATTAGTTTCATCTCTTAGTGTAATCCTGGTAGGACTGTCATAAGTCAGGCCAACTCTAAAAGCATCATTCAGCTTGAATATAGTTCCTAGTTGCAACGAAAAGCCCTCTCCAGTTGTGAGCAGGTTGTTTTCGAAATCAACTTGATTTATTGTAGACCCCACGTTTGTATTTTCTTCATAGAGGTAGGTGCTTCGTTCATAATTTATAAAATGAGAGTTTAAGGTCATTCCAAAATAGATATTTTTGTCATACTGAAATCCAGCATTCACAGAAAATTTACCATTATAGCCTGTGGAGCTGTAATAGTATTCCTGATCGAAATTACCTAGGGCAATGTTGGAAGTATAAACCGTATTATCATCATTTTCAGATCCAGGTTCTAAAATATAACTTTCATATCCTAAATAAGCTTGCTGATATCGAGAACCGTAATCGGAGCCAATGTTACTATAAGCATCTGAAATAGATTCACCAGTAAATGCAGAAATTTCATCAAGTCTAAGCCCGTTGGCATAGTCTGTAAAATAACTACCAATAGAATTAGAAGACACCCCCGCTGCTAAAAAATTGTCATCGTAATTGTCCAGTTGTTCGTAAAAGACACTCAATACAAATTTATTCCATAAGGAAGCGTCATTTTTGTTTTTAAAAACAAACGCCGCTCCAATTTGATTCAAATCAAAACTGTCTTTATTTTCTTTGGTACTGCTGCCGCTATAGCCAACGTCATTTGAAACACTGTTGTTTGACAAGGACAAAGAGCCATGACTGAGATTAAAAAGGGCGGATCCAGCCGGGTTAACACTAACTCCAGACATATCACCACCGAGGGCACCAAAGGCACCACTCATAGCTTTAAAACGCGCAGTTCCTTGTGTGTTTTCAGTTGAATAGCGCAACGCATCCGAAAGATCTTGACCATAGGAGACTGTGAGGGAAATAATTCCCAAGAGTGCTAAAATTATTTTTTTCATTGTATCTTTTTTAAAGTAATTCTACTAATTTCTTCGTCGACTGCTTGAACTTCTGGAGCTATTTCTTGAAGGCGAGCTTGAGCTTCTAGATGTAGAGTTAGAACTTCTACTTCGGGTTGTGGTTGTTCTTGGACTCGAAGTAGAAGTGCTTCTTTGTCGTGTGGTTGTCGATCTAGTAGTTGTATTAGATTGCGTTGGACGCTTTGTACGTGTTCTTGTGGTGGTTGTCGACGATTGTGTTGGACGACTTGTACGTGTTCGAGTCTCTGTAGCTGATTGTGTTGGGCGACTTGTGCGTGTTCGAGTCTCTGTGGCTGTTGGACGACTTGTACGTGTTCGAGTCGTTGTGCTCGATTGTGTTGGACGGCTAGTGCGAACGGTAGACCGTGTTCGAGCGGTTGTGCTCAAAGCACTTCGGCTGCTCAAACTAATATTTCTGGAAGTCGTATAAGACCTACGGCCATTTACATAGGCGATTGATTGTCTTCTGTCGTTGTTGTAGCCATAGTTGTTATATCCATAGCCGTAACCGTAGTTGTTGTAGCCATAGCCGTAACCGTAGTTGTTGTAGCCGAAATTATTATACCCATAACCAATATATGGATTGCACCAAGGATTATATCTGGAGTTCCCCCAACTATTCCATCCTAATGACCACCCATTGTTCCAGCCCCAATAGTTGTTATAAGGGTTTCCCCATCCATAGCTATAATAAGGACTGTTATCATAAACATTGATCGTAACTCCGCTGTCATTGTTTTGTCCCCAGCCTGCGTAATTAGTTGAGTTTGTAGCATCTTCTTGATAATCCCCTTCATAGGCGTCAACATCTGTAAAAACAGCAGCATCATCTTCAAGTTGAAGCGATTTTTCTTTAAAATAATTTTTATAATAATCAGAGGAATTTGAGGTGTTGTCAGCAGTCTCATTAGTTTGTACTTTAGGTTCAGAATCAGAATAAATCCCATCTTCATAGGTTCCCGCATACTGGAAAGATCCACAAGACGTAAAACTTAAAAGAACTCCAACTACAAATACGAGTGCCCATTGTTTCTTTAAGTAAGTAATAAATTTCATAAGAGTTTAAATTAAATTGTTGAACGTCACAAAAATACTTAGTTTTGTCAAACTAATTATATAAAGCACTACAACAGTTGTGCCAAATTACGACAATATGAGCAAAAACCTTACATCAAGATCCGAAGATTATTCAAAATGGTACAACGAACTTGTCGTTAAAGCTGATTTAGCTGAAAATTCGGCCGTTAGAGGCTGTATGGTGATTAAGCCATATGGCTATGCAATTTGGGAAAAAATGCAAGCAGAGTTAGATCGTATGTTTAAGGAAACAGGTCATCAAAACGCTTATTTTCCACTGTTTGTGCCCAAAAGTTTGTTTGAAGCTGAAGAAAAAAATGCTGAAGGTTTTGCAAAAGAATGTGCTGTAGTCACACATTATCGCTTACAAAATGATCCCGATAACCCTGGAAAACTTCGTGTCGATCCAGAAGCAAAACTAGAAGAGGAGTTGGTCGTCAGACCAACAAGTGAAGCGATTATATGGAATACGTTTAAAGGATGGGTTCAGTCTTATAGAGATTTACCGCTTTTAATTAACCAGTGGGCCAATGTGGTGCGATGGGAAATGCGAACGCGTTTATTTTTAAGAACGGCAGAATTTTTATGGCAAGAAGGGCATACCGCACATGCCACCAAAAGTGAAGCCATCACCGAAGCCAAATTAATGAATAATATCTATGCCGATTTTGCTGAAAATTTCATGGCAATTCCTGTCATTCAAGGGGTTAAAACTGAAAGTGAACGTTTTGCTGGTGCCGAAGAAACCTATTGTATTGAAGCCTTAATGCAAGACGGAAAAGCATTGCAAGCAGGAACGTCTCACTTTTTAGGACAAAATTTCGCCAAAGCATTCGATGTTAAATTCGCTAATAGTGAAGGAAAACAAGACTATGTTTGGGCCACCTCTTGGGGCGTCTCAACTCGATTGATGGGTGCATTAATTATGACCCATAGTGATGACAAAGGCTTAGTATTGCCTCCAAATTTAGCACCCTATCAAGTTGTTATTGTTCCGATTTATAGAAATGAAGAGCAATTGGCAGAAATCACAACCCAAGCCGAGGCAATTATGAAATCCTTGAGAGCTCAAAATATTTCGGTAAAATATGACCATAGAACCACTCAGCGTCCTGGGGCTAAATTTGCACAGCACGAATTACAAGGCGTTCCTTTAAGACTGGCTATTGGGCCAAAAGACCTAGAAAGTGGCACTGTGGAGTTGGCACGAAGAGATACCTTAACAAAAGAAGTGATTGCTTTAGAAAACCTAACAGACACTGTGACAGCTTTAATTTCCGAAATTCAAAGCAGTTTATTTCAAAAAGCACTTGATTTTAGAGCAAATCACATCACAAAAGTGGAAACATTTGAAGACTTTAAGTCTGTTTTAGAAACCAAAACAGGATTTATATTAGCGCATTGGGACGGAAGTTCTGAGACGGAAGATAAAATTAAAACCATCACCAAAGCGACAATCCGTTGTATTCCAATAGATTCGGAGCTTGAAACTGGTGTTTGTGTGTTTTCTGGAAAGCCCTCTAAACAACGTGTTTTATTTGCCAAAGCATATTAAATTTAACTTTTTTCAAAAAAAGTTAGTAAGAAGTTGTAACATTTAAAAATAGTTGTATTTTTGCAACCGCATTAGAAATAATGTGTGCTATTTGAAATAAAATCAGATTCATCAACATTGTGATTTTGATTTAAAAAAATGGCCCGTTCGTCTATCGGCTAGGACGCATGGTTTTCATCCATGTAAGAGGGGTTCGATTCCCCTACGGGCTACAATTATTTAATAATAATAAAATTAAGAATTATGGCAAA
>CATEFX010000049.1 GCA_949499105.1 Formosa sp. Hel1_33_131
AAGTTTATCACCTTCAGAGTTTATTTGCCCAAGTGCATTTCCGAAATTTCCGTAGGCATTTGCCTCACTTGAACCATCAGATAAGCCAGCACCTGTTGCAGAAACATAAACAGTATCTTGAGCGATTAAGTTTAGGCTAAAAAAAGTAAATAGCAGTAGTGTGGTTAGTGTCGTTTTATTCATAATTGGTTAATTTTGTTGATTATAGATTTATCTATTATAATTTTTATCAATTATACAGTATTACTATTAATTTAATATTAATTATTGATTAATACGGTGAGCTGTTTTTGAGAAGAGTTTGCTTTTTAATCGGCTTTATACTATTTGGTGCCATAAAACCTAAGAAGTGAAAATGGGGTTGCAATGCTAAAAATTTTCTGTTTTCTGTTTTTTTCTTAAAAATGTAACCTAAGTTCTAAACGGTACCCCAAGTCGTATTTTAAAATCAGATTTTTTAGGAACAACTACACTAAAATTGATTGTAGAATATTAAAGTCTCCTTAAGACTTATTTAGAGGATTCAAACAACTAACTATAATAATGTATAAAAACAATAGCGGTTTAGTCGTTAAGATAGAAGCAAATAAATATAAAAAAGGGTTCTTTAAACGAAAAAATAAGTGTTTAAAATCCACTACTATTCCTATACGAAACCGATGATGCACATTCAGCTCAGACGATTCAATTCTTTTAAATCCTCCCCAAAATAGTGCGATTTTAGGCCTTTCTACAGGCATCCCGGAAAGTGAAACGGCCGTTGCTGTCTTTTTTACAAACACTCAATTTAATATCTGCTTACTTATAGGTTGCTTATTTCGTCTTCGGTGAATGGCTCGGCTTCTGGTAAGCATTCGTTCCATATAACCATGTCTTTAATACCAAAACCAAAGTTGTTCCTGTATTCCTGTTTGGTGAATGGCTCGGCTTCTGGTAAAATCCGATTCCACAATATCAGTTCTAGAGAGCTACAACCTTCGCAATCGGTATATTCTTTTTTGGTGTAGGCTTCCATGCTGTTTAAACAAAAGTTCCAATATCTTATATCTTCGTGGTCAAAACCTTTGGCGGCGGCGTGCTGCTGTTTGGTATAGCGCGTTGGCTTGCCGTCTTTGATCGCTTTGCGCTTTTCCTTTTTCTAAACCAATAAGGACCCCACATCCAACACCACAAAAACGGCAGGGCGCTTTTTTCCATTCTAAATTTCTTCCTTTTGGCAGCTTACTTTCTTGTTCATCTGCAAACATAATTCCAGGGAACATCGTGGCTGCTGCGGTCATTGCAGATAAAACAGCCATCTTTTTAATAAAACTTCGTCGGTTGGTCAATGAGGTGTACATATTATAATTCGTTTTTTGAAGTGTTAAATCCAGAAACCAGGGCAAGCAGCTTTAAGCTGTGTATGGATTCCAATTTTTGTTTTATGATATCTTCATCACTTTCCGACTCTGTATCGGTTATAAGGACTATCAAATCTTTATTTTGAGCTGGAATGACTTCGCAATGGGCAATGGCTAGCAAGTCTTTAATGAGATCATTTTTTTTTCCAGCCTGTGGATGGGCTAAATAGCTTTTGATGGGCATAAAATCAGATAGGTTAAGTAATTGATATGCTAAATTCATATTAATATTTATAAAATTTAATGACAAAAGTCATCGTTTATTAAAAAAATGATTCGGTATATTTATAGGGATATAACGCCCTATAAATGATTACAATTTCAGAAGCCATTCGGCTCATAAAACACACTGCATCTCCCCTACTTAAAGACAGGATTAAACCGCTTATTGATTCTGAAGGGTATGAGTTATATCGAGATGTTCATTCGCCGATACACATGCCACCTTTTAGACAATCGGCAATGGATGGATATGCTTTAAATTTACATGCTCATTTAGATTATACTTTAATTGGTGAAATTAAAGCAGGTGACGGACACCGAGTGCATTTAGAGCCTGGGGAAGCCGTCCGGATTTTTACGGGTGCTGCGGTCCCTGAAACTGGGAATGCTGTTGTGATGCAAGAAAAAGTAACTATTAATGGCACTAAAATCACACTGGATGAGACACCTCTAGAAAATCACAATATTAGACCCCTAGGAGCCCAAGTAAAAAAAGGAGACGTTGCTCTAAAAAAAGGAACTAAACTTCGTCCAGCAGCCATTGGGTATTTGACTTCTTTAGGAATCACAAAAGTGTCCGTTTTCAAAAAACCAAGAATTGCGATTGTCTCCACTGGAAACGAGCTAATAAAAGCTGGACACTCTTTACCCCATGGTAAAATATACGAAAGCAACTCTGCGATGCTTCAAAATGCTTTAATGAATCTAAAATTTGATGACATCTCACTTCACTCCGTTGAAGACACATACGAACCAACAAGAGACCTCCTTAAGTTGGTTATGTCCACTAACGATTTGGTGATCATTACTGGTGGGATTTCGGTTGGTGACTATGATTTTGTTGGAAAAGCACTTACAGAATTAAAAATTGTAGAGCACTTTTATAAAGTAAAACAAAAACCAGGAAAACCATTGCTTTTTGGGCAAAAAGAAAACACCCTTCTGTTTGCATTACCAGGGAATCCTGCAGCGGCTCTAACTTGTTTTTATATCTATGTTTATATCGCAGTTCAAAAAATGATGAACAAGGGGACTTTGGAGCTTCCACGAATTAGCGCGCAATCGAACTCGAGTTTCATAAAAAAAGGAGAGCGTCCGCAATTCTTGAAAGCAATATATACTGAAAATAAAGTTGAAATTTTAGAAGGTCAAAGTTCAGCAATGCTTCAAACTTTTGCGGTATCAAATGCGCTGGTCTTTTTACCAGAGGACGTTTCGAAAATCAATATTAACGATTGGGTTGAAACCATTTTATTACCCGTTTAAAATTACATTATGTGTTATAAAATTAAAAGCAGAATCTGGATTGAGTTGAACAATAAGGTTTTTTTAGGAGAAGGACGCGTGCATTTATTAATGGCCATAAAAGACACTGGATCTTTGACAAAAGCTGCAAAATCCTTGGGGTTGTCCTACAAAAAAGCATGGCATCTTTTAGATGCTGTAAATAAATCTGCACAAAAGCCAGTGACCATAAACACTGTCGGTGGTAAAGGGGGCGGAGGGGTCAAATTAACAGAGTATGGAACGTCGTTAATTGAAACGTTTAATACCATCAACCAACGTTGTTGGCATTTTTTAGACTCTGAACTTGAAAAAATAAAAAAATTATAATTAAGCAATGCCTCAAACCGAAAACCTTTATCTTTTTTTACTCATACTGCCACTAATATCGTTTCTATATTCTAGTGTTGGTCATGGAGGAGCTAGTGGATATTTGGCACTTATGGCCTTATTTTCATTTGCTCCAGAACAGATGAAACCTACAGCTCTACTGCTTAATATTTTTGTGGCTGGTATTTCGTTTTATTACTATTATAAAGAAGGGTATTTTAATAAAAAGCTATTTTTTTCATTCTCAATCACATCAATTCCATTAGCATTTATAGGCGGTACAATTGAAGTAGAGGCCTCATTATATAAAAAAATACTCGCATTCTTATTAATTTTTGCAATTCTAAAAATGTTAAATGTGTTTGGAAAAGATAGCGAGTCTGTAAAAAAAGTAAAACTTTGGAAAGGTCTTATTCTTGGCGGAGGAATCGGTTTTTTCTCGGGACTCATTGGGATTGGGGGTGGCATTATATTAACGCCTGTCATTTTAGTATTGCATTGGGGTAAAATGAAAGAAGCTGCAGCAGTATCAGCATTGTTTATTTGGGTTAATTCAGCCTCTGGATTGATCGGACAACTAAGTAGTGGGAAACTATTAGAAAAAAGCGCCTTTCTTTTGGTAGGGATTGCCCTTACAGGAGGCGTTTTAGGGGGGTATTTTGGAAGTAAAAAAATAAACAATCAAAACTTAAGATATATCTTATCGTTTGTCTTAATTATTGCAAGTGTAAAATTATATTTCACATAATTATGATTGATAAAAAAAATATTACAGGGCTTATTTTAGCGGGTGGCAAAAGTACACGCATGGGAACCGATAAAGGAATGTTGGTGTTCCATGGGAAAACATTTATTCAACATAGCATCAATGCTTTACGCCCTTTAGTCTCTGAAATTAATATTATTTCGAACACTACAGATCATGATATTTATGGGGTATTGCGAATTGAGGATGTTATTCAAAATGCTGGACCATTGGCTGGAATTTACTCGGGATTAGTGCATTCAAAAACAGACTATAATCTTGTATTAAGCTGTGACATTCCATTTATAAAACCTAAAATTTTAAAGATTTTACTGAATCAGGTTGAGACAGAGGATGAAATAGTTCAAATAATGAGTAATGGCAAAAAAAATCCCTTAATCGCTTTGTATAAAAAACAATGTAAAGACCTCTTTAAAAATTTATTACAGCAAAGAGAAAGGCGGTTACAATATGCCGTGAGTCAATGTAAGGTCAAAACGATCGCATTAGATTTTGAATACGATCTACACACAACAAACATAAATACTATTGAAGAATTTAAATTAGCTAAAAATGCAACTAAGAATTAAATATTTTGGCCAAATAGCCGAAGTTACTCAAAAAGAAGAGGATACAATTGAATTTCAAGGGGCCTCAATTTCTGAACTTATAGAAGCTCTGTATTCAAAATATTCAGCATTGAAATATGAAAATTTTCAAGTGGCACAAAACCAAGAATTGGTGTCAATCGAATCAAAAATAACAGGAAACGAAATCGCACTTTTACCACCGTTTGCAGGGGGGTAATTTGATTATGGAACGCTACAACAGACATATCATACTGTCCGAAATTGGACAAAAAGGACAAGACAAACTCTCCAATGCTAAAGTATTCGTTATTGGAGCAGGCGGTTTAGGATGTTCGGCCTTACAATACCTTGCAGCTGCGGGGATTGGAACGCTTGGGATTATCGATTTTGATGTAGTGGAAGTTTCTAATTTACAGCGTCAAATACTATTCGGATCCTCATCCATAGGGCAAAACAAAGCCATAGCCGCAAAAAAACGACTGGAAGATTTAAATGATTCTATTTCAATTATTGCTTATCCTATAAAGTTGACACATCAAAATGCCTTAGATTTGTTCAGTCAATACGACATCATAGTCGATGGGTCAGATAATTTTGAAACCCGCTATCTAGCAAATGATGCTTGTATCCTCACAAGTAAACCGTTGGTTTTTGCCGCTATTTATAAGTTTGAAGGACAGGTATCTGTGTTTAATTATAATGCTGGCCCAAATTACCGTTGTTTGTTTCCGAGTTCGCCAAAAAAAGGAATGGTTCCAAACTGTTCGGAAGTTGGTGTTTTAGGAGTCCTACCCGGAATCATAGGAAGCCTACAAACAAATGAGGTTCTAAAAATAATCTTAGAAATTGGAGATGTACTTTCTGGAAAACTATTTTGTTATAATGCGCTTAGTTTACAGACTTCAATATTAAAAATTATAAGAAATGAAACCTCCTTTCAATCCGTTTTAGAACGTAAAAAGGATTTTTATAAAACTCAAACTAATTTTAGCTGTGACACTGAAGTTAATTCTGTTTCAATTAAAAATGTATCGTTTGATAAAACACTGCAACTCATCGATGTCAGAGAGCCCCACGAACAACCAAAAATCACAGAAATCGAAGTCACATATATCCCTTTAAGTCAATTAGAAAGTCAACTACACAAGATTAATCGGGTAGGTACCAAAGTCATATTCTGTCAATCAGGAATTCGAAGTAAACGGGCGGTCCAATTACTTAATACGCTAGGTATTGTGAATTGTTATCGCCTAAATGAAGGTGCTTCGGAACTAAAAAATTATATCAATACCCCTAATAAAACTCATTAAATGAAACTCAAAAAACCTCAAAACGCATTTAAACAAGGTGCCATTTCTTCAGATTTTATTGGAGAATCTATCGCCAAACATCAAACCAAAACAAGTATTGGAGCTCATTCTCTGTTTTTAGGCCAAGTGCGTGCCGATATTATGGACACTAAAACAGTGGCAGCAATAAAATATACGGCGTATGAAGTTATGGCAAACAAAAAAATTAATGAGATTCGAGAAACAGCCTTTGATAAATTTGAACTCACTTGTATGCATATTTATCACAGTTTAGGAACTGTCAAAGCTGGGGAGATATGTTTATTTGTTTTCGTCTCCGCACCAAGAAGAAATGTTGTTTTTAAAGCTGTAGAATTTATTGTTGAAGAACTTAAATCAAATGTCCCTGTTTTTGGTAAAGAAATTTTTGAAGATGAAAGTCACCAATGGAAGAAAAATATATAGTTGTTTAATTGTGGTATCGTGTAATTGTTGAATTGTGGAATCGTGTAATTGTTGAATTGTGGAATTGGGGTACTGGAGAATTGTTTAACTGGAGAATCGTGTAATTGTGTAATTGCTTAACTATAAAAATGTCGTACAAATTTTCATTTAAAAAATTAAATGTTTGGGTTGATTCTAAAGAATTAATAAAACGCATCTATACCATTACAAAAGAATTTCCGAGTGATGAGAAATTTGGATTCACAAGTCAGCTTAGAAGAGCTTCTGTTTCTTTGGCTTCGAATCTTGCAGAAGGCACAGCCAGAAAAATCCATAAAGATAAAGCTCATTTTACAACACTCTCTTTCAGTTCATTAATGGAGGTGTTAAATCAAATCATTATTGCTAAAGAATTAAATTTCACAAAAGAAAAAGATTTTCAAATTTTAAGAAAAGAAAATGAAAAAATTTCTAATACGTTAAATGCTTTACGAAAAGCGCAATTAAACAACTAAACCACAAAAATATGGTCGATATCACTCACAAAGTTACAACGCTAAGAACCGCAATAGCACAGGCCGTCGTAAAAGTCAGTATGCCTGAAACTATCGTCGCCATCCAGAATGATACGGTCCCCAAAGGAAATGTATTTGAGATGAGTAAAGCTGCAGGGTTATTAGGCGTAAAAAGAACTCCAGATATTCTTCCCGATTGCCATCCACTTCCAATTGAGTTTACAAGTGTGGAATACCAAATAAATGAACTTGAAATCACCATCCTATTTACAGTAAAAACCATTTATAAAACGGGTGTTGAAGTTGAGGCGATGCATGGTGCAAGTGTGGTCGCACTAAATATGTACGACATGCTAAAACCAATTGATAAAGACATCGAAATTCATGCCATTAAACTACTCGAAAAAAATGGTGGTAAATCAGATTTTAAAGATAAATTCCAAAAGAATTTAACCGCTGCTGTGATTGTGTGTAGTGATAGTATTTCGGCCGGAAGCAAAGAAGATAGAGCTGGAAAAGCGATCATAGATAAATTAAAATCTTGTGATATTAAAATTGCTGAGTATTGTATCATTCCTGATGAAAAAAAGGAAATCCAAGAAAAGGTAAAAGCTTACCAAACGAAAGGAATTAACATGATTATCTATACTGGAGGAACCGGACTTTCAGCAAGAGACGTGACTCCAGAAGCTTTGATTCCTTTACTAGACAGACGCATCCCAGGCATAGAAGAAGCCATAAGAAGTTATGGTCAAAACCGCACCCCTTTCTCAATGTTGTCAAGAAGTGTTGCCGGAACCATCAAAAATACGCTTGTGCTGGCTTTACCAGGGTCAACCAAAGGAGCTAAAGAGTCCATGGATGCTATATTTCCATCAGTATTGCATGTTTTTAGAATTTTAAAAGGGGCTAAACATGAGGGATAGTGAGAAGTGAAAAGTGAGAAGTGAAAAGTGAGAAGTGAAAAGTGAGAAGTGAGAAGTGAAAAGTGAATAGTGGAAAGTGGAAAGTGGAAAGTGGAAAGTGGAAAGTGGAAAGTGGAAAGTGGAAAGTGAGAAGTGGAAAGTGGAAAGTGGAAAGTGGAAAGTGGAAAGTGGAAAGTGGAAAGTGGAAAGTGGAAAGTGGAAAGTGGAAAGTGGAAAGTGGA
>CATEFX010000050.1 GCA_949499105.1 Formosa sp. Hel1_33_131
ATGGCAACAGAAGAAGAACATTAATTAATTTAAATTTATAACTATGACTATTACTGGAATTGCAGCTATTGGAGCTGGTTTAGCAGCTATTGGAGCTGGTGTTGGTATTGGTAAAATTGGTGGATCTGCCATGGATGCTATGGCACGTCAACCTGAAATGCACGGAAAAATTCAATCTTCCGCATTAATTTTAGCAGCCTTCGTAGAGGCAGTAGCACTCTTTGGTGTTGTTGTTGCTTTCTTACAAGGGTAAAACACAAAAAATACTGAAGTGACGGTTGGTTACTTCAGTATTTTTTAAATTTAAGTTATTTAAAAAAACAACAAAGAAATGGATTTAATTACACCAGGATTTGGATTGGTATTTTGGACGGCAGTAACGTTCATTTTCCTATTAGTGATATTAAGAAAATTTGCTTGGAACCCAATTTTGGGTGCCGTTAGCGAGCGTGAGGAAGGGATCAAAACTGCTTTAGCATCTGCAGAGAATGCACGCAAAGAAATGGAAAACCTCACAGCCGATAACGACCGTATTTTAAAAGAAGCTCGTGCAGAGCGTCAAGCGATGCTTAAAGAGGCTCGTGAGTTAAAAAGTAACATGATTGAAACTGCTAAAACTGAAGCTAAAGAAGAAGCTAATAAATTAGTAGCGCAAGCGCAAGCAGCGATTGCATCTGAAAAGAAAGCCGCTATTGCAGATTTAAAATCAGTGGTTGCCGAACTTTCAATTTCGATTGCAGAAAAAGTGGTTCGAGCAGAGCTTTCGGACCAATCAAAACAAGAAAAATTAGTGGAATCAATGTTGGAAAACGCTACACTAAACTAATTAATCATGGCAGGAACACGAGCAGCAATAAGATATGCGAAAGCTGTATTAAGCTTAGCATCAGATAATAAACAAGCAGAAGCAGTTCAGGCAGATATGACGCTCATCGGGCAGACGATCGCAAACAATGCTTCTTTGGAAGATGCCCTTAAAAGCCCTGTCGTAAAACTGTCAGAAAAGGCCAATGTATTAAACGCCTTATTTCCTTCTGTGAGCTCAGAAAGCAAATCATTGTTTAATATTTTAGTAAGTAATAAACGAGTTAATATCCTTGGACAAGTAGCAACCCAATATGGGATTCTATATGACCAAGTTAATAATAAAGCACACGCTTTTGTAACCACAGCAGTTCCAATGACTCCAGAATTAGAAGTCAAAGTCATGGCGAAGCTTAAAACCTTAACTACAAAAGAAGTAACACTTAATAAAACAGTAGATGAAAACATCCTTGGAGGTTTCATTTTACGCGTTGGAGATCAGCAATATGATGCAAGTGTCTCGAACCAATTAAATACATTAAAAAGTAAATTTACAATAAACTAAAACTATACTGAGATTCAATCAGAGGTATAAAATAAATTAAGATGGCAGAAGTAAAAGCAGCTGAAATATCAGCAATTTTAAAACAACAACTTTCAGGTTTCGAATCAACAGCTTCTTTAGATGAGGTTGGAACCGTATTAACTGTAGGGGATGGTATTGTTCGTGCATACGGGCTTTCGAATGCTGAATATGGCGAACTTGTACAATTTGAAGGCGATCTTGAAGGGATTGTATTAAACCTTGAAGAAGACAATGTTGGAATCGTACTTTTAGGAGCTTCTAATGTAATAAAGGAAGGTTCAATTGTAAAACGTACAGGACGTATTGCTTCGATCAATGTTGGGGAAGGAATCGTTGGTCGCGTCGTGGACACACTTGGTGCACCAATAGACGGTAAAGGCCCTATTGAAGGGACCCTTTATGAGATGCCACTAGAGCGTAAAGCACCAGGGGTAATTTTCCGTGAGCCCGTAACAGAGCCCTTACAAACAGGGATCAAATCAATTGACGCCATGATCCCAGTAGGACGTGGACAACGTGAGTTGGTCATTGGTGACAGACAAACGGGTAAAACAGCCGTTTGTATTGATACTATTTTAAATCAAAAAGAATTTTACGATGCTGGGGAACCAGTCTATTGTATCTATGTTGCAGTCGGACAAAAAGCATCTACAGTCGCATTGATCGCTAAAACATTAGAAGAAAAAGGCGCTTTAGCATATACGACAATCGTCGCAGCTAATGCATCTGACCCAGCACCAATGCAAGTATATGCACCCTTTGCAGGCGCTGCCATTGGTGAGTTCTTCAGAGATACAGGTCGTCCGGCATTAATTGTATATGACGATTTATCAAAACAAGCAGTTGCTTACCGTGAAGTCTCACTTTTATTACGTCGTCCTCCAGGACGTGAGGCGTATCCAGGTGATGTATTTTATTTACATTCCCGTTTATTAGAGCGTGCAGCAAAAGTCATCAACAACGATGAAATTGCAAAAGACATGAACGATTTACCAGATTCATTAAAGCCGATTGTAAAAGGGGGTGGTTCTTTAACAGCCTTACCAATTATTGAAACACAAGCAGGTGATGTATCTGCTTATATTCCAACCAATGTAATTTCGATTACAGACGGTCAAATATTCTTAGATGGTGATTTGTTTAATTCTGGTGTTCGTCCCGCAATTAACGTTGGTATTTCGGTATCGCGTGTTGGTGGAAATGCACAGATTAAAGCAATGAAAAAAGTATCTGGAACTTTAAAATTAGACCAGGCGCAGTTTCGTGAACTAGAAGCTTTTGCTAAGTTTGGATCGGATTTAGATGCAGTTACTTTAAATGTCATTGAAAAAGGACGACGTAACGTTGAAATTTTGAAGCAAGCACAAAATGATCCTTTCAAAGTAGAAGATCAAGTAGCGATCATTTATGCAGGTTCTAAAAACCTTTTAAGAGCGGTACCAGTCAATAAAGTAAAAGAATTTGAAACGGAATATATCGAGTTTTTGAAAGCGAAGCATAGTGATGTGCTAGCGACTTTAAAATCCGGTAAATTAACGGATGAAGTAACGGATACCTTAACAGCGGTTGCAAAAGAGTTATCAAGTAAATATAGCGCTTAGTTTAACACGACAATAGCATGGCAAATTTAAAAGAAATCCGAAATAGAATTGCGTCCGTATCGTCAACGATGCAGATAACTAGCGCCATGAAAATGGTCTCGGCTGCGAAGTTGAAAAAAGCGCAAGATGCCATTACGGCCATGCGACCTTATGCGGATAAATTGACGGAACTTTTACAAAACTTGAGTGCAACTTTAGACGCGGATTCTGGAAGTAAATTCTCAGAACAACGGGACGTAAAAAATGTACTTATTGTTGCGATTACTTCTAACAGAGGTTTATGTGGTGCGTTTAATTCCAATATTATTAAGAGAGCAATGGTGGTGGCTGAAAGTTATGACGCCAATGTATCGGTTGTGGCCATTGGAAAAAAAGCAAATGATGCACTCTCAAAAAACTTTGAAATTATATCCAACCAAAGCCCTGTTTTTGACGATTTAACTTTTGACAATGTTGCTGAAATTGCAGAGATGTTGATGGCGCAATTTGAATCAAAAGCATTTGATAAAATTGAAGTTATTTATAATAAATTCAAAAATGCGGCGACACAAGAAATTATGACGGAACAGTTTTTACCAATTGTCCCCTTAGAAGGGGATGCTAACGTAAATCTCGATTATATTTTTGAACCGTCTAAAGAAGAGATTGTGGAAACCTTGATTCCAAAATCTTTAAAAACACAGCTTTATAAGTCGATTCGTGATAGTTTTGCAAGCGAGCACGGCGCACGTATGACGGCGATGCACAAAGCAACGGATAATGCAACAGAATTGAGAGATCAGCTCAAACTGACGTATAACAAAGCACGTCAAGCATCGATTACTAATGAGATTTTAGAAATTGTTGGTGGAGCGGAAGCGCTCAATGGCTAATAATTTGTTTCAATTTATAAGAATAAGAGCCTTACAGATGTAGGGCTTTTTTTATGGCATAAAGTTTGATCCATTTGTAAAATCAAAATCATCTTTTATGACCTTCAAAAAACACGTATTGACCCTTCTTTTGGTAGTGGCAACCCTCACTAGTTTTGCTCAAAATAAAAAAGGCAATATTTCACTCTCCATAACAGCCTCTCCGTTTCCAACGACCTATTCTGGCAACCACGATTTTGGCATTATAGCCAAGGCAGGCTTAGAATTTCATGTCTCCGAAAAAATTTCTTTTCAAGGCAGTTTTTTCACATCCAATAACGTGCTTTTTAAGAACGATAGTGGCGTTAGCATCAGCTCTTATGGGTTTGTGCCAACCGTTCAATATTATTTCATCAATAAACCAAAGTTTACTCTTTTTGGGCAATTGGGCTACGGTTTTGGTTTTGAAGATTTGACCCGCAATTTTGGTGCTATCGAGAATAGCGCATTGACCATTTTTAGCGTGGGTGCGGGGGTTAATTATAAATTACATGACAAGTTACATTTACAGCTCCATTTGCCATATTTTAATGCTCAAAATATCACAATCAACGAATCCTCTTCTGCGGGTGTCGCCGTGTTTTTAGGCTTTAATTTTAAACTCAATTAAAAAATACGTAAGTTTATACTAAAATAAAACACAACTCCAAATGAAGCAAAACCACCGTCTTATTTTAGGAATTATATTTTTAAGTATTTTCAGTTGTAAAACTTCGAAAGAACCAGTCTTACAGCTTCAATCGACCGCACCATTCGAAATGGTCGAACCGTATTACAACGCATGGGTTGGAGGGATTGAAAGTGCAGGTTCTGGAGTCAATGTGTTTTTACCTTTAAAAAAGGATCTCGGACGCGTGACGGTTGATAGCATTCATTTTAGGGGCGAAAAATCGGCGGTTGTTAAAAGAGACCAACTGCTTATTGGACGCTTTAAATATTCAAGGGTTCACCCAAAAAAGCTAATTATGAGCTCCAATCCACACGAAGAATATGGCAATACACTGCCATCAAAAACGGATCGATCTCCCTTTAAGTTGGTAAATAACCAGTGTGTGATTAGCTATAGAGTCAATGACAAACGGCTCTACTATAAAGTTCTAAACCTTAAAAGTCTTCGAGAGATTGCCTACCCTTCGGCGCCCCCCCAAAAGCAATAAACTTCAATTATAGTTTGTTCGTTAAAATGTGTATTTTTATAGGATAAAAGAGATTCATTTGAGCGTCCTAAAAACACTTTACAAACAAACTTTCATTTACGGCTTGGCAACAGTGGTCCCCCGCATGTTAAGTTTCCTTTTGGTGCGTTTACACACTGATAAATCAGTACTCGAAAACGTTTCGGATTATGGAGATGTGTCTCTAGTTTACTCTTATTTTGTGCTCTTTAATGTCGTGATCGCTTACGGCATGGAAACTGCCTTTTTTCGTTTTTTCAATAAAGATTCGGACCAAACAAAAGTTCTGAGTACTGCTGCCATGTCTATTTTAGGAACCTCCTTAGGGTTTTTAGGACTTGGGTTGGTATTTCAGCAACCGATAGCGGAAGTTACACACATCAATGTTAATTATGTTGGCTTAGTTATTTGGACCTTGTTTTTAGATGCCTTGGTCATTATTCCGTTTGCCTTCTTGAGAGCACAAGGGAAGCCTGTTAAATACACCGTTGTTAAACTTACCAATGTGATTGTTAACCTTGGTTTAAATCTCTTTTTACTACTTTATTTAAAATCACTGTCGGAACACAACAGCATTTGGGATTCAATTTATATCCCCAATTTTGAAGTGAATTATATCTTCATTGCCAATCTAATTGCGAGTGGAGTAACGCTACTATTGCTTCTTCCTTTTTACTCTAAAATCAAGTACAAGATAGACCGTGTTCTCTGGAAAAAAATGCTACGGTATGCGTTACCAGTCTTAGTCGCAGGGATTGCTTTTTCCATCAACGAAACTTTTGATCGGGTCCTTTTGGAGCGATTACTTCCAGAGTCTATTGCCAAAACGTCCATTGGCATGTATTCGGCCTGTTATAAATTAGCTCTTTTTATGATGTTGTTTGCAACGGCGTATCGTTTGGGAATTGAACCCTTCTTTTTCAGTCAATCCAAAACCAAAGATGCCACCAAAAATTATGCAAAAATCCTTGAATTTTTTGTGATCTGTGGCGCCCTTATTTTGTTGGTTGTGGTTGTTTTTATTGACGTTTTAAAACTAATTCTCATTCCAAATGAAGCCTATTGGGAAGCCATGAAAGTCGTGCCAATACTATTATTAGCGTACCTTTTTCTGGGGATTTATCACAACTTATCGGTTTGGTACAAAATCACTGATCGCACTAAGTTTGGAGCCTATATCTCGGTTGTTGGCGCTACAATTACGCTTTTAATAAACCTGATTTTCATCCCATCGTTCAGTTATATGGCGTCTGCTGTAGCTACCTTAGTAGCCTATTTTTCAATGACCTTACTATCGTATTATTTTGGTCGAAAACACTATCCAATTCCGTACAACCTAAAAAAAATAGGACTGTATTTAGTGCTCGCTATTTCCTTATCAGTGCTTTCATTTTATCAATTTAGAGCGCAGTACTTAATAGGATTTGGGATGATTATAATCCTAGGATTGATTATTTGGACGAATGAAAAAGCAACGATTAAACAATTTTTAAAACCCTCTCATGACCATTAACATTATCAATAAATCAAGTCATCAACTTCCTGAATATGAAACAATAGCGTCTGCTGGCATGGACCTTCGGGCGAATATTTCGGAGGCAGTTATTTTAAAACCATTAGCACGTGCAATCATTAAAACCGGTTTGTTCATAGAACTTCCTGTAGGATTTGAAGCGCAGGTTCGTCCACGAAGCGGTCTTGCCGCTAAACATGGTCTTACCGTTTTGAACAGTCCTGGCACGGTTGATGCAGATTATCGCGGTGAAATAGGGGTCATTTTAGTGAACCTATCTTATACGGATTTTAAAATTGAAAACGGAGAACGGATCGCACAGTTAGTCATTGCGAAACACGAACGAGCCGCATGGAATGAAGTTGAGCAACTCAACGAAACCTCGAGAGGAGAAGGCGGCTTTGGTAGCACTGGAAAATAATGAAAAAAGGACCATACCGTTTTGTGATTGTTTGCTTTCTCATCAGTTCGATTTGGGGACAAGCGCAAGTTGTAACTGATTCTTTAGGATTGGTTTCGAATGATAAAACGTATGTTGAATTTCAAACTCATTTTTACGAAGCAATAAAACAAAAAACGCTTGAGAATTATTCAAAAGCCATCGAAGAATTGTTAAGCTGTAAGGCATTACGCCCATTGGAATCTGTTATTTTTCATGAGTTAGGAATTAATTATTTCAATCAAAAAAACTGGGACTCGGCCGAATTTAATTTTCAAAAAGCTATTTCGTTAGATGAAACTAATTTTTGGTACAAAGAAAGTTTATATCATTTATACGTGGATCAAAACCGCTATGAAGCGGCCATTTTAGCCGTTGAGCCTTTACTTTCTCGACACCCCGACTATAAACAAGATTTAGCAAACCTATACCTAAAAGCGAAGCGGTATAGCGAGGCCTTAGCGGTTCTTGACGACTTGGATGCCACCCTTGGATACGATGCACTACGAGACCGTATTCGAAATGAAGTATACGACCAAAGCGGCAATAACGAGCATCGAATTACGCACCTTAGACGTCGCTTATTGGAAGCACCTGAACTGCCTACTAATTTTTTAAATTTGGTATATGCCTATAGTCAATTAAATCAAAAAAAAGAAGCATTTGAAACGGCTCAAGCATTTCTAAAACAACACCCAAAATCTCATTTGGTGCACGTGGCTTTATATAAGTTTTATTTAGATGAAAAGGCGTATGAAAAGGCCATCGAGTCCATGAAAATTGTGACAACGAGCACAGTCGTTTCTCCAGACATCAAAGTAAAAGTTTTGAACGATTTTATGAGTTTTGTTGTCCAGTTTCCAGAATATAAATCTGCGTTATTAGAGGTCACAAACACAGTGACTCAAACGACTCCCAGCCGTTCTGACGTAGAGTGGGGGGATTATTATTACAATCAAAAAGCATATTCAAAAGCACTGTTTTACTACACCAAAGCATTGGAGTTTGATCCTGCTAATTTTAAAATTATTAAAAATAGTGCGCTCTTATATTTAGAAACAAATCAATTTAAAAAGGCTGCTGAATTTACCAATAATCAACTCGAGTTATACCCCTCACAACCTCTTTTATATTTAGTCAACGGCACCGCCAATAAGCAATTAAACAAGCTCGATTTAGCTATTGAGTTTTTAACAATGGGCTTAGATTATATAATTGACAATCAAAAACTTAAAATCGATTTTTACAAACAGCTTAGCAGTGCTTACATGCTAAAAGATAATATTCAGGAGTCCGAAGCGTTTACTAAAAAAGCCACGGCATTAGAACAAAAACCATGAAAAAATTAATATGTAGCTTTGTTATTAGCATTCTTTTTTTCGGATGTAAAAGTGTTCAAACTGTTCGTGCCTCTGAAACTGTGGATGCAAAGATGTCTGCAAAGCAAATCGTTAAAAACCACACGAAATTTCAATCTAAATTTAACACTCTTCAGGGACGACTTAAAGTTGAACTCATACGTGGCGACCGTTCTGAATCACACACTTTAACACTTCGAATGGGTTATGGCAATACCATTTGGGTGAATGCCTTTTTGAATATGGTACGGGTTAAAATTACGCCAGATCGTGTGCGTTTTTACAACAAGTTAGACAACACCTATTTTGATGGAGATTACGCTCTAATTAGTAAGTTTTTAGGGACGGACCTTCAATTTGAAAACCTCCAAAATCTATTGTTGGGGGAAGCTCTTTTTAATCTAAAATCAAACGGACTCAAAAAAACCGATCATCCTAGTTCGTATCAGTTAATTCCCAAACGATCCAATGCTCTTTTTGACCTTTTATATTTAATCAATCCAACCAGCTTTAAGTTAGACGCTCAAGAAATCACCCAATCACTGAAGCAAAACACCCTAAAAATCAAGTATCAATCCTATCAGAAAGCAACCGGATTAGTGCTTCCTGAAAATATGACCATTACAGCGATCAATGGGAATGAATTAACCACATTAAATTTGAATTTAAAATCCGTAAATTTGGATCAACCAATACGATTTCCTTTTAGCATTCCAAAAGGGTTTAAAGCAATTGAATTAAAATGAAATTAACCAACTCACGTTTCACCTTTGGGGTGCTTCTTCTGATGTTAATGTTGCATATAAGCAGCTTTTCTCAAAGCAAGAAGCAGCAGGAGTTAGAAGAACGTCGTCGTGAATTACAACGCGAAATACAACAAATAGGAAGCTTGCTGTTCGAAGGAAAAAAAGAACAAAAATCGGTTGTATCCGTTGTGGAAGATTTGAATTTTAAGATTAAGGTCAGAAAAAATCTCATTGGAATCACCAATCAACAAACCAATCTTTTAACGCGTGAAATTAATAGTAATCAAACCAAAATTTCAAAACTAAGAGAAAAACTCAAAGCATTGAAAGCCGATTACGCGAAGATGATTGTAAAGTCTTACAAGAGCCGAGCGGACCAGAGTAAGCTCATGTTTTTACTGTCGTCCACTAATTTTCAACAAGCCTATAAGCGTCTGCAATATATTAAGCAATATGCAAATTATCAAAAGTTGCAAGCCGAACTTATTAAAACAGAAACCACCAAAATGCAACAGCTAAACAGTGCGTTGGTGATTCAAAAAAAGAACAAGCAGGCGCTAATTGATGCCAATAAAACAGCGAAATCTATTTTAGACAAAGAACGTGTTCAACAAGAATCTTTGATAAAAGAAATTAAAAATAATTTATCGCAGTTTACGGCTCAAATAAAAACCAAACAACGCGAATCGAATAAGATTGATAAAGAAATCAAAAAGATTATTCAGGCTGCGATTGCTGCTTCGAATAAAAAAGCAGGAAAATCGACGACTCGTAAAGTGTTTTCATTAACTCCAGAGCAGAAAGTTTTGGCAGCTAATTTCACATCCAATAAAGGAAAACTTCCATGGCCAGTTACTAATGGTGTTGTGAAGTTGCGGTATGGAAACAACCCCTCTCCAATCGATCCGTCGTTAACAATCAAAAGTAACGGTGTTCGTATTGCCACGAGCAAAGGGGGGCAAGTTCGGGCTGTTTTCGAAGGGGTGGTACAAGGGATTATGACGCCTAAAAACGGGAACAATACCATCATGATTCGGCATGGAAATTATATCACGATTTACAAAAACCTCTCTAAGTTTTATGTCAATAAAGGGGATACCGTGACTACAAAACAAGCGATCGGCGAAGTCATTACCAACAAAGCATCTGGCGAGTCGATTC
This sequence comes from Formosa sp. Hel1_33_131, assembly GCA_949499105.1. Lineage (GTDB taxonomy): Bacteria > Bacteroidota > Bacteroidia > Flavobacteriales > Flavobacteriaceae > Hel1-33-131. The sequence goes on from CATEFX010000050.1 coordinate 10,295, forward strand.
TAAGTTTTGGAATTTACAAAGACAGCTCTACACAAGATCCTTCGACCTGGATCTATCGATTGTAAAAGTTAATTAAAAAGCGCTTTTAATTCCGTAGCATCTTGAGCCTTCATTTTCCCAGCCAATACTAAACTTAATTGTTTGCGACGTAAAGCGCCTTCAAAACGTTTAATCTCTTCGTCTGTTTCAGGTACCAGTTGTGGAATGACTACAGGAGACCCAGTGTTGTCAACCGCAACAAAAGTGTAAATGGCTTCGTTAACCTTAATAGACCCTTTAGAGGTCTTATTGTCGACCCAAACATCAATATAAACTTCCATTGAACTTTTAAAAGCACGAGACACTTTTGCTTCTACAGTAACGATGCTTCCTAAAGGAACAGGATGTTTAAATGCCACATGATTCACAGAGGCAGTGACTACGATTTTTCCCGAATGACGTTGGGCAGCGATACTCGCAGCACGATCCATTCGCGCTAATAACTCACCACCAAATAATGTATGAATGGCGTTGGTTTCACTTGGAAGAACCGAGTCGGTCATCGTAGTTTTTGAGTCTTGAGGGTGTTTGGATTCCATAAATTTAGAATGTATAATGAGGGATAGAGTACAGAAACCTGTACTAAGTTGTTAGTATAAAGGCTGAAGTGAATTACGGAATATTTTTGATCAACATCCATGCAGCACGATCCTGTGCTTTTCTGATTTTAAAAAGGGCTTTTTCTGCTTCTTTACGAGTTTCGAAACTCTCGTAAACAACTTGGTGTAGTCCAAATCTGTTTTTACCGATTTTTCGGGCATTAAACCCTAACGCTTTTAGCTGATTTAGTTTTTTGTTACAGTTGGCTTCAATTCTAAAAGCACCCGCAACAACGTGAAAATTTCCGCTTTGCTTTTTTAAATTAACCATGACCGCAGGCAATGGGTTTTCAATGACAAAGGTTGCTTCTTGTATTTTGTTATCTAAGGTTGCAGTTGCGGTATCAATGGCTAAATTATTCTGACGCTCAATTTGAGTCAGGTACAAATTAGATCCAATTGAACCACTCAACCCAAGGGCAAGTACCGCAATAGCGGCATATTTCATGTATTGATTGAATTTAGATCGCGTTGGAGACAAGGCGATAGCACCAGTGGCTTCTAGTTTTTCAACAATTGCTTGATGTGCTTGTCGTTCAATTGATGGCGATACAAAACCAGCTAACCCAAAAGATTCAGTCAAGTAATTAAGAGTTTCCGACGGAGCAAACATCACTTTTCCTTCTTTAGAAGTGGATAATTCGCCAATATTTTTGAATTCAATAGTTTCCCCTTTTTCTAAACTCGATTTAAGTTGTGAAACCTGTGATTCAATTTTGCGAGTCGCTGATTCGAATGGAATGTTTTCAACTTCTGAAATATAGGAGGCTAAAAGACCATCGTTAGATTGCAACTGTGCATTAAATGACAACTGTTTTTGCGGCGGATAAAAATCATTGGTGGCCTCATTAATCTTTGCCGAAACAGGATGCGATAAAAAGGCTCCAAAATTTGGAAGTGTTACGCATTCATAACGGTAAAGTAAATCGCTTATGTACTGATTTAGTTGCATAAATCAAAGTTATTGTTTTTTTTGTTAAAACAATTATATTTCTCTACTTTTGTGTAGTTGGAGTTTTTGTTGTGTTAAACTTCAACTTTCACCCCCCTAAGTATACTCTTTGTTAATTCATTTATGTGAATGCGATGAGCGCTTTATACAAGTGTTTTTTCAGTTTTCAATATTTAAATGAGTTTACGCATGCGCATTAAAGAGAAGTTTTTATCCAGCACCAGAAATCTGCTATTCATTTTAGCGCTGTTTTTGTTTACCACTTCCGTCTATGCCCAGTTACACCATCAATCCATTGGAGCGTTAGGAAGCAGCCAAGTCCGTGGTAATTATTCAATCTCTCAAACAGTCGGGCAATCGTCTGTCATTGGATCCTCTGAATTAACTTCAACATCTGTTATACAAGGGTATCAACATCCCATGTTTAATAACTATACAGTACAATCTATTTCAAATTTAGAGGGGATTAAATTTTATCCAAATCCATTTTCAACCCAACTCAACTTTGAGTTTCAGTCGGAGTATGATCCCATTCAAATTACAATTATAGATATCCTGGGTCGAAACGTATTGACAACCACAGTGCAAACCTCAAATAAATCTATTTTATTAGACCTCCCTTTTCTTTCTGACAGTGAATATATCATTTCGCTGATTGGTCAAAACCTTAATTTCCAAACTAAAATCATAAAGAAACTTTGAAAAATTTAATCACAATTATTAGTGTTTTACTTATTTGGACAACAGGGTCAGCACAAGAAATTTCTCTTGAAACCGGACTCAATTTTACTTCATACGACTATGAAAATTCGATGGGGGTCTCCAACGAAAATGTGACCTCCTCTTCGGGGCTTTATTCTCGTTTAGGACTGGCGTCTTTCCGATTGCTCAAACAAAAAATTAACTACGGAATTAGCTTTCAACAGTTTAATGCAACAGGGGGAGATGGCTATGAAAATTATGATTGGAAAACGAACTATCTAGGAGGGTTTCTTCAGTATCAAAAACCAATTTATAAAAACCTATTAGCGATTCAAGCAAGTGCAGACTTCCTTTATTTAGCGTCGGGGAAACAAAAAATTGGAGGCGAAACATTTAGCCTAAATGATGAAAAAGAAGTCAATGGATTTTGGCTTAACCCCAGTATAGGGCTTTTCACCAAAATCATTGATTCAAATACTTTTGGGCTGGACCTTGGTTATAATTTTTCGATGGCGATAAAACCGAACGATCAAGGATCGGAATCCCTTTCGTATGTATCCAATCAACTCTATTTTAGAATTCATTTGAAAACAAACAAACAAGACGCTCAAGATCATGAACACAACAACTCTAACGTTGGTGCTCCAGGGAATCAAGTAAACATGGCCCAAGAAATCCAAACTTTAAAATTGGCCATTAATTTACTTCAACAACCTTCAAAACAAACACCTGAAGTCACGGTCTTTTTTAATCTAGATTCTTATAAAATTGATAAAGATCAATATCAAAAACTGGAAGCTCTCGCCGATTATTTACGAAAGAATACAACGACAGCAGCAACCCTTGTTGG
>CATEFX010000051.1 GCA_949499105.1 Formosa sp. Hel1_33_131
CCGCCGAGTTGAAAAATATCAAACCGATTGAAACTGACGGCTTCTAAGGCCTCAATATTAATTTTATAATACACTCTCAGATAATCGTCCGAACGGTTCAAATAAAAAGTGTAATCTAATTTTAATTTCCGATCTGCCGAGACGGCTCCAATGGTGGTTTCTGTAAGATTTGGAGAGTATTTTTTAAAGTCCGTTTTCACTTCACTTTGATACTGGCGTGTATTGTTGCTGTCTTCATAAACCCACATGTCCAAGCCGCCCGTATTTCCGGTCCAGCCACATTCTGTAGAAGTTCCTCCATAGGCTTCATTGGTGACCAAAAACGGTCGAATATCTGCGCCATTGGTGCTCCCATAGGCATAATCGGGGGAGTGGGTGATGCTTTCTCCAAAACTCCCTAAAGCAGCTTCGAGCCAGCCCCCTCGCGGAATCCCAGCTCCAACCACCGATAATTGATGTGAGGACGCCGAATAGGTTTCGCCCCATTTTGCGCCTGTTCGTTTATATTGAAAATTTAAAGTGGTATTTGCAGGAATTATAAATTCTGTATATTCTTTGATCCACCTTCCCGAATACAGTTGAACGACCCCAGGATGCCAGTTTTTTGAGACTTGAAGCGGCAGACCCGCAGGATCGCCATTTGCATTACAAATCACAGAATTGAACCCAGTGACGTTAATATTTGGAACTTGCCGAATGCACAGTCTCACGCTTTTGGCTTCGGCTTCAGAATTGGTCATCGAAATGTCAATTGCTTGTATTTCATCCACTAAGTTACAGTTGTATTGCCCCATCCAATAGCGAGGGATGTCTATAATATGGAGCCCTTCATTTTCTGAATAACTCACGTTATTTGATAGGTCTGAAACAGCGGGTGCCGTTTGATTGGCGGTTATGGTAATTTCAGATTCTGAATCAAATGCGGTTGTGTAGGTGCTTGACAGGTTTTCTTTAACAGCATGAAACAGGATACTGACTTCATAAGATTCATCAGCGACGAAGTCTTGAGCAGTGGTCAACACAGTGACGGTAGTTCCAGCGATGCTAATGCTTTCTGCAGAGTCCCCTTTTTTTATCACAAAGCCTTTGTTTGTCTCTGTTCCAAATGCATGCAGCGCATCACTGTTATAATAATTTAAATATTCAGCGGGAATTTCCACCACTAATTTTAATTGACCATTCACAATAGTGGTGGTTGGTTTGATGTGAAACGTCATTTTAAAACGGTTGTGCCAATTGGTAAATTCTATCCCTGTAAAATAGGGTTCTATAGGCGCAGAATTGGTCAAATTACCACTTACAAATCGTCTGTTACACCAGACACCGTACTCCGCCATTTGGCTGTCTTTGTTGCCAGTATTCGTAGGCTTGTTTGCTTTTTCATAGATGGCAGTTCCATTTTGAAGTATGGAATAATCAATATTACCACTGTAGTTATTCGTGAAAATATGGCTGTTTAAGGCATGAAACCCAAGTGAAGCGGTGTTTGTTGCATCCGTAATTAAGAGACTTTGTATGGATAAATCAGTAAAATCAATATTTAAAGCATAGTCGTTTGTTTGGTTCGAAAAACGTCTGTGATGTGCGATGCTCGATTTCCAGCTATCATCCCAATAGGTGTAATTATAAGTATCCGCATAATTATTGAAAGAGGCTTCGTTGATCTCGTTAAGGATCGTTTGTGAGTGACTTGTAAAGACCGATAAAAAGATGGCTAGTATTGTAAAGAATTTCATATTTTTTTTAATGGTCAGATGTTACATCCATTTAATCATTTTCTTGGGTATCAAGATTTAGATATGGATGGCTCATTAACTTAATTTTGCTTGTAAAATTAAAGTATTTAATCAAAACAGACACGAACAAAGACGGTAAGTTTCCACAAAATTCACTAGCAACTTATGTTTATCTTTTTCTTGATTTATTAACTAAAACAACTTTTAATATAAAAGTGATTAGTAGTCTGTTTTATTGTAAAATTAACCAAATGATTTTTTAAAAAATACCCTGCCAAACTATAGGTGTCCATAGACAGGTTTATCAATTTAAGTAATACCGTTTAATCGGTTAATTTAAAAAAACAAGAAACCAACAGTATCGTAACAGATGCTGTTGGTTTTTTTATGGATTGACGTCATGTTAAAGGTCTCCCACAAACTCTAAAAACACTTTTTTATGTAGCCCTAAATTCATTTTTGGAGACAGTGACACCCGCACAATATAATCTTTGTCACCTTCTTTGGTGGTGCCTTGTGTGGAGGTGGCAGGAATGGTCCAGTAGCAACCCTGTAGCTGTCCATAACTCACACAAAATTTACTTTCGTTGGGGATTTTACGAATCATTAAATTGATTAATTTAAGATTTAAGGCTCTCTTGTAAGATTCTCTTTCGTGGTCCGTAGTTCCTTTGGTAGGGAGGTCTAGTGAAAACACCGAAGGGGTAAAGCCTTGAGATGCTAAATCATCAGAAACAAAATTTAGTTTGGCACTAGGTAATGCCTCCTTAATGAAGTTGACAAAGTCTCGGGTGTTTTGATAAGCGTCCTGAATGCGTTGATTCATAGAAGGCAATTGGGTGGCTAAGACCTCATATTGATGATCCGTTGCTTCGTTATCACAAAGTTGGAGGTGCAACTCAATTTTGCCCATCAAGGCTTCGGCTTTTTTATTACCAACGCAGTAGCCTGCTGTACACTGACCACCACTTGGGAATTTGGATCCACTGACATAGGAAATCGTCCGAACCGAAGAGAGTATTTCGCCTTCCCCCAAAAAGAGAACATTTGGACAAAAAGTTTGATCTAAAATAAACACGGGATCTATTGCAATTTCACCGGTCTGTGTTTTACGGACGGCACTCAGTACGTTTTTTAATTGCATGAGATCGGGGACTTCCACTCTGGGATTGGTAGGAATTTCTGCAATGATGTAGGGAACGGCATCTTCGCTCGCAATTTTGGCTAAGATGGTTTCAATACTTTGCACCATTTCGTTGTCGCCATCAACAGGCAAATCTACGATTTCCACATTTTCAATACAGGCTGCCACCCGTCGTGCTTGGTCATTGGTGCCGCCATAACAATTGGGAGGCACAATAAACTTGATCGCTTTTCCGGGGTGCTTTTCTTGAGCATCGTGAATGAGCCCCATCATAATCGCATATTGAACCGAAAGTCCACTAGAGCCTACGATTGGTTTGGTATCTGCACCCGTAATCCCCGTAATGGAATCCAAGACCTTTTTTTTGTTGGTCTCTAGATTATTTGTAGAATTTTCAAAAGGCGATGTATCGACTAAGGATTGTAATGCAGAAAGAGAATTAGCGGGTGTCATGGCAATGGTTTCTCTTCGTCGTACATGTTGAATGTCTGAGATATAGGATTCATTAAGGGTGCCATTTACGAACACTACGCTCCCCAGTTGTGCCAGACTAGTGATAAAAAAGTCGATAGAATTAGAAAGAGTGACTTTAGAAAGGTCTTCTTGTTGTGAGATAAAAATGGTACTGCCGTCAAATTCAGACACAGCTGCAGCATTTTCAACGTGTTTTAATTCAAATTGATAGCCATAGACCCGCCTTAGGACGTCTGTATCAAAAGTGTTTGGTACTGTTCCTGTATAATTGATTTGTGTTTTTTTAGGGTCTAATAAATTTTTTCTTAGAATGGCTAAAACAGGAATTGTTTGTGAAGAAAAACTAATGACATTTTCTGGTTTTAAGTCTTGCAACTTAGCAATCGTCCATTCAAGGAGACTAGACAATGGATGTCCCAATCGAATGTAGTCGTAGGCTGTTGGTAATTTTTTAAGCGCCGATGCTTCCGAATTGTTTGAATTAAATAAGGAGTCAAGTTGTTCTAAAAACTGAGTTTTGGCGCGCTTTTCATCATAAACATCCAATCGATGAGTCGTTAAATTTAACCAGTCGGTTGGTCGATTTTTTAAGACGTCTTTAATATAACTCAGTAGTTTACTGCCTTCCATAGGTTCCTATTTATATTGATCGGAAAGATACATTAATCCGATTTATTTTATAAAGTGTTATGGGATGTTTTTGTAACTTTCTGTTTGGTGTTTACGGGCATACAAAAAAAAAGCGCAAGACCGTTTTATTTGTCTTGCGCTTCATCCGTTTTTTAAAGTTTTATCACTGAGATTCCCACTCGTAAAAATTACAGTCTTTGTTTAATTTAAATCCTGTTTTTGGATACAAATTATTTCCAATGACGTTCGACTTTTCAGTTTCTAAATACATGCCACAAGCTTTTGTGCTTTTCACCAGTTCTTTCGCTTTATTTATTAACTCAATTGCAATCCCCTCAGAACGGTGGTCAGGATCAACAAACAAATCATTTAGAAGCCAAAATTTCTGCATTCTTGTTGAAGAAAATAAAGGATATAGTTGTACAAATCCAATGATTTCGTTTTCTGGGTTTTCTGCTATAAAAATTTCAGAATCATTTTTTGAAATTCGTTCTGCCAAGAATTTTTTAGCACTTTTAAGATCTGTTTTTTTACCATAAAAAAGTCGATATTGATCGAATAATTTTGATACTTTATCTAAATCTCTAACTTCTGCTTTTCTATAATTCATTCTGTTTTTTTTTAAATTTATAGATTTATTATGGTTTGATGCTTCAATTATAAAGTTACTAGCAATAAAGCTTTTTACATCCTATTTCTAATCCAACGTGGTAGAATCTTGATAATAATAGCAACAATCTGCCAACGTTTTGAGACGTACCCTATAGATGTTTTTTTGTTGATAAACGTATAAATTTGTTTGCCAGCGGTTTCAATAGTTGAGGCCCAAATCAAGCGCTTTCCTTCTGTAAGAGGGGTTGTCACAAATCCAGGTCTTATATCAGTTATATAGATTGCTATCCCAGATTTCCTGTCTTTTGAGGCTTTTTGCCTTAACCCTTCCATATACGCTATTTGATAGGATTTTGCTGCATGATACGCGGGTGCGACTCTACTTCCAAAAAGCCCCGACACTGAGCTGATTCCCACAAAATGACCATGTCCCTGTTTTTTAAAGTATCGATAACTCCAATCGGCTATTTCAGTAAACGCTAGTACATTTAATTGGTTGGCATTATTTTCAACTTTAGAGCCTAAATTTTTATTTAGATTCCCAATTCCAGCACTAAAAATCAATAGATC
>CATEFX010000052.1 GCA_949499105.1 Formosa sp. Hel1_33_131
ACAGACTTGTACAACGGCATCGTATTCTTTTGAAGTATTTTGCATGAAATAAATCGAATTTTCCGTAAATTTCGCTTAAAATATTCAAAACATCAAGATTTATGGTTTAAAGTTTTAAATCTTGATAAAAACCATCGATCCTGTATTTATATGACCCTGAACTGTAAAGGCAAACTTATTGATCTCAACACTCCAAAAGTGATGGGTATTTTAAATGTGACTCCCGATTCATTTTATGATGGTGGCCGATTTAAAGACGAAAAAAGTATTTTATCACAAGTTGAAAAACTAACTACAGAAGGTGCTACGTTTATAGATATTGGTGCCTATAGCTCTCGCCCTGGTGCTGATTTTGTTTCTGAAGAGGAAGAATTAAGACGGCTCATTCCGATCATAAACTTAGTCACTGCTAGCTTTCCAGACAGTATTATTTCGATCGATAGCTTTCGAAGTCGTGTGATTAAAGAATCTATTGAAGCAGGCGCTGCAATAGCCAACGATATTTCGGGTGGTCAGTTAGATCCTTTAATGTTTAAAACGGTTGGAGCACTTGGCATCCCCTACATCATGATGCACATGCGAGGCACCCCACAAACCATGCAACAAATGACCAATTACTCAAACGTTGTTCAGGAGATTTACACCTATTTTTCAGAAAGAATCCAACTTGCAAACACGCATCAAATAAAAGATATCATCTTGGACTTAGGGTTTGGATTTTCAAAAACCAGAGAACAAAACTTTGAACTCCTAGCAGCCTTCGATTTTTACAACCACTTAAACCTCCCTATTTTGGCAGGCGTTTCGCGGAAATCCATGATTTATAAAACTCTAAACACCACCGCCGACCAAGCGCTGAATGGGACCTCAGCACTCCATATGGTGGCGCTTCAAAAAGGCGCGAAGCTCCTCAGAGTACACGATGTCAAAGAAGCCGTTGAGTGTATTCAACTTCATAACGCCCTCCAAAAGTAGCGTTCATTTTATATTTATTATATTTATTCAAATTATTAGACCCAGTGGATATTTTTAAAGACTTATTAAATTTCAATATTTTAGATATTATCGACATTACGTTAGTCGCTTTTTTACTGTATTATGTGTACAAATTAATCAAAGGAACCGTTGCCATTAATATCTTTTTTGGGATTGTTATTTTTTACCTGTTTTACTTATTGGTTGATGTGCTTCAAATGCGAATGCTGAGTAAGATTTTAGGCGGTTTTATGAGTGTTGGAATCATTGCATTAATTGTGGTTTTTCAGCCTGAAATACGTAAATTTTTATTAATGATTGGCTCCACGAACCTGAGCAAAGGCGGCTCCTTTATAAGACGATTCAGTTTCCTAAAAGCTCAAGCTCAAAATACATCTGATGCAGATGTGATTGTCAAAGCTTGCACCAAAATGGGGAGTACCAAAACAGGAGCGCTTATTGTGATTGAGCGGAATAACAATTTAGACTTTCTAGTAGAGACTGGCGATGAGATGAACATCACAGTCACACAGCCTATTTTGGAAAGTATTTTTTTTAAGAACAGTCCACTTCACGATGGAGCCATTATCATTTCTAACAATACGGTCAAAGCAACCCGGGTTATTCTTCCGGTTAATAATGAAAAAAAGATTCCGTCTCATTTTGGATTACGGCATCGAGCAGCGATAGGAATTTCTGAAAAAACAGATGCGATTGCGTTGGTGGTCAGTGAAGAAACTGGACTGGTTTCTTATGTGAATAATGGAGAATTTGTGATTTATAAAGACACCTTAGATTTGATCGAAAAAATCAAAGCAGATTTGTCATAAAATCAACTGTTTTTGGTCAAAAACTGAGCGTCGTATAAATTCCGATAGGGGCCGTTTTTATTTTTCAACAAGGCTGCATGGGTGCCTTTTTCAACAATTTCACCAGCCTCTAACACAATAATCATATCGGCTTTCCGGATGGTTGCCAGTCGATGGGCAATCACAATAGAGGTTCTGCCTTGAGTGATTTTCTGAGTCGCCTTTTGAATCAATTGTTCCGCATAAGAATCTATGGAGGCGGTCGCTTCGTCTAGAATTAAAATCTTTGGATTGGTAACGTACGCTCTTAAAAATGATATTAACTGACGTTGTCCAGAGGATAACATCACCCCTCTTTCTTTGACATTATAATGATAGCCCTTTGGTAAACTCATTATAAAATCGTGAATACCAATCTCTTTAGCGGCTTCTTGGACTTGCGCTTCCGTGATCTCTGTATTTTTTAAGGTGATATTATTCAGAATCGTATCTGCAAACAAGAACACATCTTGAAGTACTACCGCTATGTTTTGTCTTAAACTTTTAAGAGCAATGGTTTTTATATCCTTAGAATCTATCGTAATCTTTCCAGAGTTGATGTCATACAAACGATTCAATAAATTGACAATGGTGGATTTACCGGCACCTGTTGATCCAACGATTGCGACCGTTTCTCCAGCGGAAACATTAAAAGACACGCCTTTTAAAACGAGTTCGTTTTCCACGTACTCAAATTTAACATCTCTAAATTCCAAGTCGCCTTTTATATTTTTAAGGACCACATCCCCGTGATCTTGTATGTTAGAGGTTGTATCTAATACTTTAAAAACTCTATCGGCAGCAACCATGCCCATTTGAAGGGTGTTAAATTTATTTGCGATTTGATTGAGCGGCCTAAACATCATTGGCACCATCATTATAAAAGCGGTTAAATCGCCCACAGAAGCCGTCTGATCCAACACGGTATTTAGACCGCCAAGCCAGATCACAGTTCCTAAGGTTACCGACGATAATAAATCTGCAATTGGAAAAAAAACAGAATTATACCAAACCGTTTTAATCCATCCCTTTTTGTGACGGTCATTGATGGCCCTAAAGTTTTCGGATTCAATTTTTTCTCTCGCAAATATTTGAACGATTTTCATGCCGGTGATCCGTTCTTGTACAAACGAATTCAAATTAGACACTTCGGTTCGCACATCTTCAAACGCTTTTTTCATGTATTTCTGAAATATTTTGGTAGCAATCAAGACGATAGGCAGCGCACAAAAAACAATGACACTAAGTTGCCAGTTCATATAAAACATGACCACTCCTACAACGCCCATTTTTAAAATATCGCTGAAAATCATAAATAATCCTTCCCCAAAAATATCGGCAATTCGCTCCATATCAGTCACGGTTCGGGTGATTAAAACGCCCACAGAAGAGTTGTCAAAATACGTCATTTTAAAACCAAGAATGTGCTTAAAAAGCTTCGTTCGAATGTCTCTTACCACCGACTGTCCAAGCCAACTTGCATAATAGATAAATAAAAGATTACACGTCACTTCTAAAATTAACAATCCGAGCATCGCAAGGATGTATTTTGAAAAGCCGGGCTCAAACTTTTGAGCAATATTTTGATCAATAGCTAATTGTAACACTTTGGGACGTAATGCCCCAAAAACGGCTAAGCCTATAACGGTCATTAGCGCAATAATAAAAATACCTGAGTAGGGTTTAATATAATGCAGCAACCTTTTAAATAACTGCGAGTCAAAAACCTTGTTTTTAGGATTTTTCATTGATATAAATTGATTTAGAATAGTCTATATTAACAAGATAAAGTCCCTTAGCTGGTGCAGAAGTCCCCGCATTAGACCTGTTTTTGGAACGAATAATTTTCCGAAATTCTTCGAGCGTTCGTTTTTTTGCTCCGACTTCAATCATGGTACCCACAATAGCGCGTACCATATTTCTTAGAAAACGGTCGGCTTTAATTTTAAAATTAAGACTGTTTTGATCAACCTCCCACAGGGCTTCCATAATTTTACAATCATAGGTTTTAACATCCGTTTTTACTTTTGAAAAACATTGAAAATCAGTAAAGTCGAATAAAATTTTAGCTGCCTCATTCATTAAATCAACATCTAACGGAAGCGTATGTGTATGTGCATTTTGATAATTAAAAGCATCTTTGGTTCTAGAAATTTTATAGATATAGGTACGACTCAATGCATCAAAACGGGCATGAATTTCAGGATGTACTTCTTTGATTGTGTTGATATGAATATCTTTAGGAAGGTACACATTGAGTTTATATACACTGTCTTTGACATCTATTGGTGTATCGATATCAAAATGTGCGACCATTTGTTGGGCATGAACTCCGGTGTCAGTTCGACCCGCCCCCATACACTCAAGCGGCGTTCTAAGTACTGTAGAAAGCGCATGATTGAGAGCCGCTTGTACCGTTGACACATCGGGTTGAATTTGCCAGCCATGATAGGCGCGACCATTATAAGATAAATCAATAAAATATCTCAAGCTAATTTGATACTTTTGTAATTAGATAGACAAAGATAAATAGACTTTATCATTAATAGCTTTCACATTAACATTTTCTAATGACAAAAATTTTATTACTCTCAGATACGCACAGTTATATGGGAGAAGACATCCTTAAATACGTAAAACAAGCCGATGAAGTTTGGCATGCGGGCGATATTGGTGACTTAAGTGTCACAGATGCGATTAAAAAATTAAAACCTTTACGTGCTGTGTATGGAAATATTGACAATGCAGAAGCACGCTTAGAATTCCCCGAACATTTAAAATTTAGATGTGAAGGCGTCAAAGTATGGATTACCCATATTGGCGGGTATCCCGGTCGCTATGCACCAGCCGTGAGAGATCAAATTAAAATCCACACCCCTAATCTTTTTATTTGTGGGCATTCGCATATCTTAAAAGTAATAAATGACAAAAAACTGAATTTATTACACATGAATCCAGGCGCCGCAGGAACGTATGGAATTCATAAAGTCAGAACTCTATTACGGTTCGAAATATCTGGTGAAAAAATTCAAAATCTTGAAGTAATCGAGTTTAAAAGAAACCCATAAAAAAACCCCGAGAGTTCTCGAGGTTTTTTTCGCACTAATACTACTAAAATTATGAGTTTATCTCAACCGATCGACAGATTTTACGAGTGCTTCATCCTTTTTTATGGCCTTATTGGAAACAACCAATAACACGATAGTAAAAATAGGAAGTAGCAACCCAATACCTTTCTCAGAATTCGCAGGTTCTCCAGATATAGTTAGCAGTCGGTATACAAATAACCCTAGTAAAATTAAGTTTAATATGATATTTAGACGCCCCAAAACAAATTGAGTCTGTCTCGTTTTAAAAAGAAAAATAGAAATTAACGATAGCAAGGCGGAACCTTGAAATAAAATATAATATTGAATCGAATCTATCGCAAACTCAGGATGGCCGCTCACAACCCATAGAGACAATATATGAGAAAGCACCCCTGAACAAACAGCAGCGAGTAATAAGTATAACGATTGGATTCTTTGAAGCATTAATAATATAATTGGACACAAAAATAATAGTTTCTTTTTTATTACATCTATAAAAAGTTTAAAAATAAAGTTGTATAATTGCATATATAACAGCGAAGTTATACTTTTTTTCGCCCTATCCAATTTTACAATAAATCACTTCTTCAAAATTATTTCACCAATTAGACCTTTAATTTAATTAAAGACTTTGACAATTAACTACCATACATAATGTTTGAAATTTCACAATTAAAAGAAAAAAAACTTCCTGAATTACAAGAACTTGCCAAAGAGCTAAACGTTCCTAAATTTAAAAGTTTAAAAAAAATTGATCTTGTATATCAAATACTCGATTTACAGGCAGCCAATCCTACCATCGTTGCACCAAGTGCACCACCCGCAGCAGCCGTAAAAACACCAAGACCAAGAAGAGAACGTATTTCTAAATCGAAAGACGCAGCCTCTCAAGCGACTAAAACTCCCGTAGCGCCAAAGCAAATTACAGCTGAAGCTCCTAAACAAAACCAGGAAAAACCTGCGACTCCTAAACAGAATCCATCAAAATCGGAACCTGTCACAGAAGCGCCGAAAGTAGATTCAGAAAATACTAAATCTAAAGAAGGATCGACAAATCCACCCGCGAGCCCAAAAACAGATACACCGAATAAACCAAGGCCTCAAAAACAAAAAAACCCGAATCAGAATCCAAATTCTAAACAGAATCCGAACCAAAACCCGAATTCGAAACAGAATCCAAATCAGAATCCAAACCAAAACCCGAACCAAAACCCGAACCAAAATCCAAACCAAAAACACCAAAATCAAAAACAAGGCAATAACGGTAATAAGGACACTAGAAACCGTTATAAAGAACCTGATTTTGAATTTGAAGCCATCATTGAAAGTGAAGGGGTTTTAGATGTGATGCAAGATGGGTATGGCTTTTTGAGATCCTCAGATTACAATTACTTATCATCTCCTGATGATATTTATGTGTCGCAATCTCAAATCCGTTTATTTGGATTGAAAAATGGAGATACTGTCTTAGGACATGTGCGCCCACCAAAAGAAGGGGAGAAATATTTCCCACTTATTAAAGTGAGTAAAATCAATGGGTTTGACCCTCAAGCAGTGAGAGATCGGGTGGCATTTGAACACTTAACACCTCTTTTCCCAACACAAAAATTTAATATTGCTGAAAAACAAAGTACAATTTCTACTCGAATTATGGACTTGTTTTCTCCCATAGGAAAAGGCCAACGTGGGATGATTGTATCCCAACCAAAAACGGGTAAAACAATGCTTCTTAAGGATGTTGCTAACGGGATTGCAGCAAACCACCCAGAAGTCTATCAAATGATTTTATTGATTGATGAGCGTCCTGAAGAAGTGACCGACATGCAACGTAATGTGCGTGGCGAAGTGATTGCTTCTACCTTTGATAAGGAAGCGCATGAGCATGTGAAAATTGCGAACATTGTTTTAGAGAAAGCGAAACGTCTTGTCGAATGTGGCTATGATGTGGTCATTTTACTCGATTCCATCACGCGTTTGGCACGTGCTTACAATACCGTTCAACCCGCCTCTGGAAAGATTTTGAGTGGTGGTGTAGATGCGAATGCACTTCACAAACCAAAACGTTTTTTCGGAGCCGCGCGAAATATTGAAAATGGAGGTTCTTTAACCATTATCGCAACCGCCCTTACGGAAACAGGTTCTAAAATGGATGAAGTCATCTTTGAAGAATTTAAAGGAACAGGAAACATGGAACTTCAGTTAGATCGTAAGATCTCGAACCGTCGTATTTTCCCTGCAATTGACTTAACATCTTCTAGTACACGTAGAGATGATTTATTATTGGATGAGAAAACCATTAAAAGAATGTGGGTGATGCGCAAGTACCTTGCAGACATGAATCCTGTAGAAGCGATGGAGTTTATCAACGACCGTTTCAAACAAACCCGCAACAACGAGGAGTTTTTAATCTCGATGAATGGGTAGTTAAACATTCATTTTTATTTTATAAAAAAAAGCCTTTCGATATCGAGAGGCTTTTTTGGTGGGGTATGTGTTTTTATTACTCTGTAACTATTTCTTTAGTCGTTTTTGGTATTTTAACGATTTGAAAAGGCTGAGTTATTACTGTAGTCATAAATTCTGTTTCTTGAATTGATATCGTGATATAATCTTCATTTTCTATAATAGTATTAATTACAACCTCCCAACCATTCCCTTTGATTTCTAAAAAAATGGCGATGACTGAAAAGTTATCAAAATCAATTGAAGTTTCAAAAAAAGTATCAGAAACATTGTTTACTGAATTCATTTGACTTATGAGGTTTTGCCAGTCAGTTTGGTTATTAATAAGAAGGTTTGATTGTGAGATGTTTTCAACACCATTACCAAACAAGGCACCTTGTCCAATCTCAGTAAAAGTAATTTCAGTAGACTGAAATGGTTTTTGAGAGTCATTATTATTACAACCAAAAGAAAGAAAGAAACTTAAAATTAAAAGTATTGTTTTCATGATTTAAAAATAACATTATTTAATTAGGAGTGTCCAGAAATTATATTTTCTTTCCATTTTCCTGACAATTTTATTCTAGACAAATGGCGATTCCATTCACTTTAGCGCATAAAAAAAGCCTTTCAAATTTTTGAAAGACTTTTAAATAAGGTGAATTACAAACTTATAAAGCTGCAACAAATTTAGATAAACCAGATTTTAGGTTCGCCGCTTTATTATCGTGAATGATATTGTTTTTGGCTAACTTATCGATCATTGAAGACACTGTAGAAAACAACTTCTGAGCTTCTTTTTGGTCCGTTGTTTCACGTAATTTTTTAATCACATTACGTGTTGTTTTATGCTGATACTTGTTAAGCACGCGCTTTGACTCGTTACTTCTAATTCTTTTTAAAGCTGACTTATGATTTGCCATAATTCTTAATTTTATTATTATTAAATAATTGTAGCCCGTAGGGGAATCGAACCCCTC
>CATEFX010000053.1 GCA_949499105.1 Formosa sp. Hel1_33_131
AGTTGCGTGAATAAATAAAACAAGATTCATTATAGAATCTTGTTTCGCTTGCGGTCTACTTCAGTAAGATATATTTTTCGTAACCTTAAAGACTTAGGAGTTACTTCAACATACTCATCCTTTTGGATATATTCTAACGCTTCTTCTAAAGAAAATTTAATTGCCGGAACAATTTTTGCTTTATCATCGGCACCAGAACTACGGACATTACTTAACTTTTTAGTTTTCGTGATATTAATAGCCATATCATCTCCACGAGAATTTTCTCCGATCACCTGACCTTCATAAATACTTTCGCCTGGATCTACAAAAAACTTACCTCGATCTTGTAACTTGTCAATTGAGTAAGGAATTGCTTGACCTAATTCCATAGAAACTAAAGATCCATTTTGACGTTCTGGAATACCGCCTTTAAGAGGCTGGTATTCTTTAAACCTATGTGCCATAATAGCCTCACCAGCTGTTGCTGTTAGCAGCTGATTTCTCATACCTATAATTCCTCTTGAAGGAATCATAAACTCACAAACCATTCGCTCCCCTTTAGCTTCCATACTTAGCATTTCGCCTTTCCGCATGGTTACCATTTCAATGGCTTTACCGGAAACAGATTCTGGTAAATCAATGGTCATTTCTTCGACAGGCTCACATTTAACGCCGTCAATAACTTTTATAATTACTTGGGGCTGGCCAATCTGCATCTCATACCCCTCACGTCGCATCGTTTCAATTAACACAGACAGGTGTAAAACGCCTCTACCAAATACCATAAACTTATCAGCACTATCAGTCGCATTCACGCGTAATGCTAAATTCTTTTCTAATTCTTTATCCAGGCGCTCCTTAATGTGTCTTGAAGTTACAAACTTACCATCCTTTCCAAAGAAAGGAGAATCATTAATTGTAAACAACATACTCATTGTTGGCTCATCAATAGCAATCGTTTTGAGTCCTTCTGGATTTTCAAGATCTGCTACTGTATCTCCAATTTCAAAGCCTTCCAAGCCTACTATGGCACAGATATCACCCGTTTGTACTTCTTCTATCTTTTTTCTTCCTAAGCCTTCAAATACATGAAGTTCTTTTATTTTTGATTTCGCAATGCTTCCATCGCGTTTTACCAACGAGATTTGCTGTCCTGTTTTTAGTTCCCCACGTGTCAATCTGCCTATAGCAATTCGTCCTGTAAAAGAAGAGAAGTCTAAAGATGTAATTAACATTTGTGTATTTCCTTCAGGAATTTTTGGAGAAGGAATATGTTCAATCACCATATCTAATAATGGCTCGATGTTATCTATTTCATCTCTCCAGTCGTGATTCATCCAATTGTTCTTGGCTGATCCGTATACGGTTGGAAAATCTAATTGCCACTCTTCTGCGCCTAATTCAAACATCAAATCAAACACTTTTTCGTGTACTTCGTCTGGAGTACAGTTTTCTTTGTCAACTTTGTTTATAACAACACATGGCTTTAAACCAAGGTCAATTGCTTTTTGTAACACAAAACGCGTTTGAGGCATTGGGCCTTCAAAAGCATCCACCAACAACAATACGCCATCAGCCATATTTAATACACGTTCTACTTCACCACCAAAATCAGCGTGACCAGGTGTATCAATAATGTTGATTTTTGTGTCTTTATATATAACGGATACATTTTTAGCCGTAATCGTAATCCCTCTTTCACGTTCTAGATCATTGTTATCTAAAATTAGATCCCCTGTGTTTTGGTTTTCACGAAAAAGTTGACAGTGATACATGATTTTATCAACCAACGTTGTTTTTCCGTGATCGACGTGTGCAATAATTGCGATGTTTTTTACATTAGCCATAAGTGCCTTGTTTTAAGCGTGCAAAGTTACATTTAATTTTCTGACTTTAATGCAGCTTATTAATTTTATAACACCTTTTAATTTTGATTATAT
>CATEFX010000054.1 GCA_949499105.1 Formosa sp. Hel1_33_131
CCTCCGGAATGACAAACACATGGGTGTCATTGTCGTCTTTTATTTGCCAATTTGAAATGTCTATGGTCGCTCCTTTTGGATTGTACAATTCAATCCAGTCGCCTGGGTTGAACGTAACACTTGATTTGTAATTAATTTCATTTATAATCAGCCCTTCAACTTGAATAGGAATACCCTGCTCATATAAACAGATGTCCGTTTCGTCTTTTACAACGACATTATAGTCGCCTACGGCTAAGTTGGAAAACACATTTGTTGGAACGAAGCTTTGTCCGCCATCAATGCTGTATTTATAAGGGGGCGTTCCTGAAGTTGGCGTAATAACTATGGAGCCATTTGTTGAAACAACAGAAGGAACTGAAGTTGCTGTTATATCGACCGTCGTAAATGTGCAAGCTTCAATTGAAACCGTTTCCTCAAATGAGCAAACTCCCGTCGCGCCTCTTACAAATACATCGTAACTCCCTGGCATTAAATTTTCAAATATGTTAGACTCAGAAAAAGTCTGTCCACCATCAATGCTGTATTGAAATGGACTCAAGCCAGAACTGGTGTTCATTGTAATAGTGCCATCATTGGCAGATTCAGAACTTGCATGTAAAACAGTGATCTCTGCGTTGATTTCACATCCAGATTCATCAAGACAAAACACTTCTTGAACGAAATTGTCAAACTGACCGTCATTTGTGAGAATACTATCCTCTGATGCATCCAAAACTTGAAAAGAGCCCTCACCAAAACCACAGCAAATCCCATCCCCATACGAATCATAAAAGTACAAAGAGAAGCAAGATGTATAATTCACACAAATCTCTTCACGATAAACCTCGTTTGAATCGCTAGAACTTAAAGAGCCCGTGGATATAATTTCGTTGGATTCGTCTAAAAGCTTCCAAGATGTTTCGTAAGCATAATTATCGGCGTTGATAACAAGTGTAATAATATCATAATCTGAATCTAAGGTGGTGGTTGTGGAGGCCGTGTTATTGGTTGAATCTCCATCCGCTTGATTGTTGATGCTTAACAAGTTTAATGTGATGTTATTGTTGTTTTGTTGAAGGTTGTTATCGATCATTAATACGACTGTGCCTTGTTCCTGGGTTGGAATCTCAACGTTGGCAGTAATCACCTCAACTACTTGTCCATTAACTACAACCTCAATAGCCGCTTCTGTAAGAGGTGTCTGGCCAAGGTTAGTAATAATCGCGTCCACTTCAACCACGCCATTACAAACAACCGCTAGTTCCCCAACGGAAAGCGCGCCATCCAGTTCTTGAACGGTACTTAAAACAACACTTAAAGTATCATTGTTTTCGTATTCATCATCCGCCTGACTCACCGTTACAGTGACGTTATAATCGCCAATGGTTGAAAAATCTTGCGGGGTTAAAAATTGAAAATCTGCTTCACTAAAAGGTTCAATTGCTTGAGGGATCGTAATCGTTTCTACAGATTGGCCGTCTACAATGAGTTCGACATCAAAATTACTCATCTCATTTAAACCTTGATTAGAAATTGTTGCGGTTACAAGCTCGCTGCTTCCTAGGCTAGAAGGAGACTGAGGGTCTACAATTGCGGTTACACCCAAATCATTATCAGCATTAATATTTGCCCAAAATGAAACCCATGGCCTTGCTTGTTTAATGATCAATTGATCTTGTGCGGTGACCTTATATTCGATATCTACTCCAAAACCTTCCGCCCCTACTACATCATAAAGTATTTCAAATCCATTATGAATAACGCTAAGGAACTCTCTCATTTGGTCGATATAGACTTGATCCATTACCAGCTCTCCTGGGTTGACTAAGTTAGACAATCTTAACACGAGGTACCCACCCGCTTGTGTGGGATCTTCATACAATAAAAGTTCTTCTGGCACCGAGTTCGGGTCCGGGTTTGTAATTAAGGACTCTCCTACTTGGGTGTTTAGATAAAAGGTGTCTTCTGTGTCGTAGATAGGATCAATACTAATCCCAACTCCATTGGATTGTTCTTCTTGAAAATTGGAGTGACACAGCAGTCCCATCGCTGCTATAAAGTGATCTACTCGATAGAAATCTCTTTCTTCATAGGCTCTAAAATTCCACATACTGGCATAGACCTGCTTTATGGATTTAGAAATATGCCCTTCGTCTAGGTATTGCGTTTTAGAAGTGTATAAGCCTGCACCACTAAATCCGGGTAAATCTTCGTTGTTCGTGCTAGATCGACACCTAACGGCTGTGCCAACAGGAAAATCATCATGCATGGCTTGTAAATTATCCAGCATCCATTGTGGCATTGGCGCATCTTTAATGTCTCTTCTAAAATCTTTTAGCCGCTCAATACGAAAGTTTAAATCCGTTTGAAACGTAGGGTTGTCTATCATGACCTGCGCCTCTTCATAAAAATTATTGAACTGCATAAATTCATCATAATAGTAAAAAGGAATTCCAAAACCATCAGGAATCGTTCCCGTAGGAAGATCAAAGGACCTCATGGTTGCAACGTTGGAGCACTTTGCTCCAAAGGCCGTAGACATTTGAAAATTAATCTCGTCTAGAGGCAGGATTTCTGTGATGGTTAAATCTCTGATTGGAATTTGTGGTTCTGTGGGCCTAAGGTCTTCATACCAGTCATTCACTTCGGTTAAAGTAGCTTCTCGTAGTTCATACTGCTCGTTTTCTACTTTATAATAAATGTAGCCTCCTAGCAGATTTGCAATGCCATCAATTGCCAAAGGGTTTGCAATATATGCATTTGGAACATTGTCCTGAATAGCTCTTAGATTAACGTGAGACAGCGGCGTTTGTATAACAGACGTTATAATGCCTCCTACTCTGGGTAGTGAGTTTGGCAAGGCGTCGTAGAGTACGATATCTCTACTGCCAGGGGTTTCATTAAGATCCGTCATATGCTTAAAAAAACCATAGCCTTCTGCTTCATGAAAAGGGATGTAATTGATTTCTGCAAAAACATCCGATTCTAAAACAACCTCTATTCTAGACCCTACAAAATCTGATGCATAATTATTATTATGGTCGTCTTCGTCAGACTGCCCAATAAAGTGGTTCATGTTATTTTGAAGAAAAGGCATGCTCGCAACCAATAATTCATAGGTTCTTTGAGTGTCCTCAAAATCATAGGCATTTCCAAAAGAAAAATTGAACGAATACGTTCCTATTATACCACTTGGAAGGATGTCATTGGGGTTAAAAACAATCTCTCCAGAGGCATCATCTCCAGTGACAGAGGCTCCAATTCCATTCCAAAAGTTGGCGTGAATAGTGTACGTATTGCTATTAATAAAATACACCTGTGGATTGTCAGTATCTCTATTAAGAATCCCAAACTTAACATACATTTGATCATCAAGGAATGGTGCCCAGCCCACATTATTTACGGTAGCCAAGGACATAAAGGTTTCTGTATTCGGTATTGAGGTGGCTCCATCAGAAATATCAATAGGTGCTGCAAAGTTGAACGGCGCATCCGTAGGCATATTATTAAATTCTGTAACATCATCTATACTATCTCCATCATAGTCGCCAGGAGTTGCTATATCATACGCTGTTATAGAATAGTTAGCTAATGGATATGCAGCCGCTGGCTCAGAGATAACCATGGTTCCGTCAACGCCCATTGTCATTGAGGTCGCCCAGTTAAACGTGGCGCTGTGCTGTGCTTCTAATATATAATATTTCCCTGCTTGGGCTTGAATTGATAATTGGGCTTGTCCAAGACCATTTACAGAATAATTATCAATTGATACTGGTTGCGCAAAACAACAAGTATAAACAGAAATTAAACAAAGAAGTGATAAAAAAGTAGTTTTATTCATGATAACAAGCTTTGTTTAAACAGTTTAAAAA
>CATEFX010000055.1 GCA_949499105.1 Formosa sp. Hel1_33_131
AGTGGTGTTTATCATTGAATAAAAACCCAACACGAAGTCTAAAAAATGGGCTTGCTGGAGTCGAAAAATCATTTTTCAGAGAAAATAGCGTTCCATTATTGCCATTACGAATATTATTAGAGCCCGTAAATAATACTCCTGATTCGATATTAACGAAAGTTTGAGCATTTGTAGATAAATTCAAGTTAAAACAAATAAAAAGAATCCAAAAGCATGGTTGGAAAATAAGCTTAGAAGCTAAATGATTCATATTAAGTATTTGTTTTTTGGAACCGTGTTATTTAATGTTTTACAACGTTGTTGTATTTGGTTTGTTGCGTGTTTCAAGCAACTAATTTAGTAAATAATTACCGACCAAGAAAGTCCGCGAGGACTTTCGTAAGTATGCTAGAACTAGCAATAAATTATATACGGTGTTGTAGCCAGTTATTTTTTTCGAGTTCATATCTTCTGTCCGTACAATTATCTCTTTCATTAAAAAAATCACGCACAGGTGTCATAAACTTGTCTAAAATCTTTACCGAACCAACATTAGCCATATTAACATCTGCTGTAACTTTGCTTTCATTCATTTTCTGGAAATAATATTCCAACATTCCTTTTGTCGTTTCTGTTCCGTAACCTTTTCCCCAATATTTCACTCTAAAACGATAACCCAATTCTTTTTCGTCATTTTCATTTATCAGAAACAGAGCTAGTCCAATCAGTTCCGCGTTCCCTTTTTCAAATATTCCACAAGCATATTTCTGATTATTTAAATCATTCAAATTTAAATTTAGATTTTTGTCAAATCTTTCTGTTATTTGATTTTCCGTAAACGCTTTTTGAGGAATTAGCTCTAAAACTCTTGGGTCGGTAAAAAGTTCAGCAAAATTTTTCTTATCCGCTTTTTTTAATCTTTTAATAATTAATCTTTCGGTTTCAAATATTTTCATTTTCCCGATTTGCTTTGTTTTAATAAGCTACAACGTGATGTGTATGATTAGTTGCGTGGTTAAGCAACTAAATTAGTAAACAAATACGGACTAGAGAAAATTCCGAAGGAATTTTCCAAATAAGCACTTGCCAAAGCAATTAATTATACACGGTGTTGCCCACAGTATTTATTTCGGCCATACTGCATATAAAAATAGACTTACTAATATCAATTCCGTTATGTTTAAAGTCATTCTGTTTTTAATAATTAGCGATAGTAAAAAGTCAAAAAATATTCCGAATAGCACAACTCCAATTCCAACTGCCATTGCGATAAGTCCATAGCCAAAAGGGTCATTCACAGCTTTAAAGTCAAAAATCATTATTAATAGACAGAACAATATTAAGAGAACTGAAAAAACTGATAGGACCGAAATCCTTTTAAATAATAATTTTTTCATATTCAATAAATAGGTGCGTCAAATTTTATAATCGTTGTGTCTTTTTCTACGATAAAGACAACCCAATGGTCAAGTGAACCTCCATTCGTATAATATCCGCCTCCATTTATTTCCTTTTTTCCGTTCGCACGAGTAAAAGTCAGAGAGTATGCTCCGTCAGTTTTGTTTTTCCGCATTGATAAGAATTCCGTCACGCTTTCATTCGGTTCGATTCGGTCAATTTTTATTATCTCCAGTTTTTCTGACGTTGTAAATTCCACATTAGTTATCGGTTCACTTGAGTCATTTTTAATTTTCATTTCAATTCCGTTTTCTTTGAACATAAAACAAGAGTTCAAAATCAGAATTATCATTATTGCGAGCAGTTTCTTCATATTGTGGGCAACGTTTAGTGTAAAATGCGTTTTAATGCATTTTACATAGTGTTGTCAGTGGTTTTTATTCTAATCCTAATGAGTAGTATTTTTTATAATTCAAATGGATTTATTCTTAGAGTTTGGCTTCAATGGTTGTTTTGAAACCGATCACAGAGTAAACAGCAGTTAGCAAGGCAAACGCAGTTCTAACCCAATGTAAGTTGACCCACCATTGAAGTCTTATGGCAGTTGCTTCTTGCGTAAATTCCCCTCCTAGAAAGCCGAAGTTTATTGGGATATGGTAAATGGCTGAGATTAGAAATCCTGCAATTACTCCGTAAAGAGCAATCCTCCATGATTTGCTAGCTTTGGTTTTTCTATACCAAATAAAGCAAGTGACAACTCCGATAATGGATGGAATCATGGTCAAGGGTAATGTGGTCAGGAGTAATGGGAATTTCAGGGTAAAATCTGCTATAAATGAGTCTGTATCGAGAGATTGCCAATAAGGTGCATGGACCAACCCCATGTTAATAAGATTTCCCAAGTAGGCGCCCGACCCGATGATTGCTATGAGGCTTATGGCTAAATTATTCTTAGTGAGTTTCATTTTGTTATTTCATTTAGTCTGTAATTAGTCAGCGATTTTGAATTACTGCCAACG
>CATEFX010000056.1 GCA_949499105.1 Formosa sp. Hel1_33_131
GACATGCCTTCTTATGAAGGTGAAGAGAATTTTTACTTACACTACAACTTCCCTCCTTTCTGTACGGGTGAAGCAAGACCTTTAAGAGGGACTTCGCGTCGTGAAGTAGGACATGGAAACTTGGCACAAAGAGGCTTGAAAGGAATGATCCCAGCGGATTGTCCTTATACCGTTCGTGTCGTTTCTGAAGTCTTAGAATCAAATGGATCGTCTTCAATGGCCACTGTTTGTGCTGGGACTATGGCATTGATGGATGCAGGGGTTCAAATTAAAAGACCCGTATCTGGAATTGCAATGGGATTAATTTCTGATGGCGACCGTTATGCTGTATTATCTGATATTTTAGGAGATGAAGATCACTTAGGAGATATGGATTTTAAAGTAACTGGTACTTCTGAAGGAATTACAGCTTGTCAGATGGATATTAAAATTAAAGGATTGTCTTACGAAATTCTTGTCAATGCTTTGAAACAAGCCCGTGCAGGAAGATTGCATATTCTTGACAAAATAACAGAAACTATTGAAGCTCCTGCTTCCGATGTGAAGCCACATTCACCAAAAATGGTAACTCGAACAATTCCAAACGAATTTATCGGAGCCCTTATTGGACCTGGTGGAAAAGTGATTCAAGAACTTCAAAAAACAACAGGAACTACCATTGTTATCAATGAAGATCCTGTCACTGAAGAAGGTATTGTTGAAATTTTAGGAACGGATCAAGATGGTATTGATGCTGTATTAACTAAAATTGACTCTTTAATGTTTAAGCCAACTGTAGGAAACACTTACCAAGTTAAAGTCATTAAGATGCTTGACTTTGGAGCAGTCGTAGAATACATGGATGCACCAGGAAATGAAGTGTTACTTCACGTTAGTGAATTGGCATGGGAACGTACAGAGAATGTCTCTGATGTCGTTAATATGGGTGATATTTTTGATGTGAAGTATTTTGGGCAAGATCCAAGAACTCGTAAAGAAAAAGTATCGCGTAAAGCCTTGTTAGAAAAACCTGAAGGGTATGTTGCTCGACCACCAAGAGATGACAAACGTTCTGGTGGACGTGACAATCGCGGACGTGATAACAGACGCTAATACACATTAAGTTTTTACTTAACCAAATCAAAAAAACCGTTTTTAAATTTAAAAACGGTTTTTTTTGTAACATTTAGTAACAATCGCTCGTATAACCTAATGATACAACCAACTAACCATTTTAAAAATAAAACCTTTTAAATGAGACAGCTAAAAATTACCAAGCAGGTTACCAATAGAGAAACTGCTTCCTTAGATAAATACCTTCAAGAAATTGGAAAAGTTGATTTAATTACAGCCGATGAAGAAGTTGAATTAGCGCAGCGTATTAAAGTAGGTGATCAGATTGCTTTAGAAAAACTTACGAAAGCGAACTTACGTTTTGTAGTTTCTGTGGCAAAACAATACCAAAACCAAGGGTTGACCCTACCCGATTTAATTAACGAAGGAAATTTAGGCCTCATTAAAGCAGCTCAGCGTTTTGATGAAACAAGAGGTTTTAAATTTATCTCCTATGCTGTATGGTGGATTCGTCAATCTATCTTACAAGCCTTAGCAGAACAATCGCGTATTGTCCGATTGCCTTTAAATAAAATTGGATCGATCAATAAAATAAATAAAACGTATGCGTTTTTAGAGCAATCTCATGAACGTCCTCCAAGTGCAGAAGAAATTGCGAAGGAGTTAGACATGACGATTAATGATGTAAAGGAGTCTATGAAAAATTCTGGACGTCACGTCTCTATGGATGCTCCTTTAGTAGAGGGAGAAGATTCTAACTTATACGATGTATTGCGCAGTGGGGAATCTCCTAATCCAGATAGAGATTTATTGCATGAATCCTTACGAACCGAAATCGAACGTGCCTTAGAAACGCTCACCCCTAGAGAAGCAGATGTAATTCGTTTATATTTTGGATTGGGCAATCAACACCCAATGACCTTAGAAGAAATTGGAGAAACGTTTGATCTGACTCGTGAACGCGTACGTCAAATTAAAGAAAAAGCCATCCGACGCTTGAAACACACGTCGAGAAGTAAAATTTTAAAAACCTATTTAGGTTAAAAAAACAAAACCCCTGCCAATTGGTAGGGGTTTTGTTTTTTATCCTATTTTTGTAATCATAATACAGAACACATGAGCACAACAAAAATTGCACCATCCATCTTAGCCGCAGACTTTGCCAACCTTCAAAACGATATTGAAATGGTAAATTCTAGTGAAGCCGACTGGTTTCATATAGATATTATGGATGGCGTATTTGTGCCTAATATTTCGTTTGGAATGCCTGTTTTAAAGGCGATTGCTCAGCATGCTAAAAAAACAATTGATGTGCACTTAATGATTGTCGATCCCGACCGCTATATCAAAACCTTTGCGGAGCTAGGTAGTGATGTTTTAACGGTACATTACGAAGCTTGTACTCATTTGCATCGAACACTACAGGCCATTAAAGCCGAAGGTATGAAAGCCGGTGTGGCCTTGAATCCTCATACGAATATCAATGTTTTGGAAGATACCATCAAAGACATTGATTTGGTTTGTATCATGAGTGTCAATCCTGGTTTTGGCGGTCAAAGCTTTATCGAAAACACCTATGAAAAAGTACAGAAACTAAAGGCACTTATAACGTCCAAAGGGGCATCGACTTTGATTGAGATTGATGGCGGTGTCACCTCAACCAATGCCAAAGCACTTAAAAACGCGGGTGCCGATGTATTAGTTGCTGGGAGTTTTGTGTTTAAAAGTTCAGAGCCGGTTCAAACCATTAAAGAACTTAAGAAGCTAACAGCTTCCTAATCCATTAGCTTTCTGGCTCTCCATATCCATAGCTATATCCATAATTATAACTGTATCCATACGATTTATTTTCTTTAACGCCGTTTAAAACGTACGTCATGTTTCTAAGCCGCTCTTTTTTACTTAGATCTATTGAGAACGGGACTAACTTTTTATCGGTATGATTTGCACGAACCACACAAATAGTGGCATCTGCAAGGTGGGCGACTAATAACGTGTCTGTGACTAAAATGGTAGGCGCTAAATCGACAATTACATAATCGTAAACAGAAGCAGCTTCTTTAAGGAGTGTTTCAAAATTTCCATTGGCCAATAAGTGCGCTGGATTGGGAGGAATTGCTCCTGAAAACAAAATTTCATGATTGGGTTGTTTACTAAAGACCTTCATCGTTAATTGTTTCCAATCAAGGGTTGGATCTAATAAATAATTCGACAAGCCCAGTTGATTCTTATCGATATCTGCATAGGTATGTAGCTGTGGGTTTCTTAAATCCGCCCCAATTAACAATACCTTTTTATTTAAACTTGCCATGGCTAACGATAAATTTAGACTAATGAACGTCTTCCCTTCCCCTTTGATTGTAGAGGTACAAAAAATGGCTTTACCAACTTCTGTAGCAGGCAATACAAAATTCATATTGGTAGTCAAAATTCGAAAAGATTCGGCTAAAACCGAGCGATCATTCGGATTCATAAAAACTGTATGTGTTCCAGCTTTGATTAGGGGAATTTCTGCAATCACAGGGATTTCGGAGGCAAGTTTATCTAAATCAAGCTTGTTATTGACTTTGGAGTCTAATAAAAAAATGAGATAAAAAATTCCAAAGGGCACTAAAAAGCCTAACATAAGCGCTCCTAAAAGAATAATGCGAGGTTTGGGTGCAATAGGAATCATATCGGAAAGACTGTACTCCACCACTTTCAGGGTTGGCTCCGTGACTGCGAGGTTGACCGATGCTTCTTCTTTTTTTTCTAGTAGAAAAATAAATAAGGTCTCCTTAATATTTTGCTGACGTTCAATAGCACGCAATTGTAATTCTTTCTCAGGAATTTTTGACACCTTGGATTGAAAAGATTGATTCCTGCGACTCAATTGATCTCTAGTAAGGGTTAATTGACTTACGTAAGTCGAAATTGAATTGTTAATGTTAGTCTTTAAATCTCTTAGATTCGCTTCTAGCAACTTCACGGTTGGATTGTTGATCCCCGCACTGCTAATCAATTTTTGACGTTGCAAAACCATGGTGTTAAACTCCTTCAGCAAGGAATTGATATTGCTATTTTCAATGCCCATATTTGCAGGTAATAAGTCGATCGATGCTTTGGGTTTTGAAAGTGATTTTTTAATTAATTTGGAAACTGAAATTTGATTTTCGATCTGAAACAGCTTTTCATTCGATTGGGCGCGTTGTTTAAGGCTTTCAAGGCCGTCTGTAGAGACATCTACCAAGCGATTATCAATTTTAAAATTCTTTTTATAACTTTCAATCGAATCCAACTCCATGGATAGGTCCACAAAACGTTCGTCTACAAAATCAATCGTTCGTTTCCAAATTAATTGACGGTCCAACACATCGTCCTTATTAAAAACATCGATCAAGGTATTTAAAATCCGTTCTGAATTCTTGACATTTTGAGATTTCATACTTAAATTTAAGAGATGGCTCCGCTCCCCTATCGGTGCTATTCTAATTCTACTTTTAAGATCTAGAATGGCCCACTTTTTAGAAACTAAAACGACTTCAAACTCACGCCCTATCAGGTCTTCTTTTTGAAAATTTGAAGACCAAGATAACTCAAACGGCAGTGAGTGTTTAGCCATCGACGTATCAAACTCTGGAAAATTAAATTCAAGGTCCTTAGTTTGATTAGTGATTTTAAAACCCGATGCCTCCACAGAGATGATAAACTGCTGTGGTTCCGTTATTTGATCTGGAGAGTGGATGAGCTCAAAATCGAATGGTAAATTAATTATAGGTTGCGATTTTACACGTCCGTTTTCAAAAAAATGAAGGTACAACTCTAATTGATTGACGACACTACTTAATAAAGGATAGGAGGTTAGAATTTCAATTTCATTTTCCAAATTAATATTTGAGCGATTTACAATCAAAGCAGTGGTAGGGAGCTCAAGACCACTTTTTTCATCTAAAATTTTTATTTTGGCATGGGTAGCAAACACTTTAGGAGTATACCTGAGATAAATAAAACCCCCTAGTAGGAATATCATAACACTACCAATAAACCATGGCCAGTAGCGGAGGTATTTGAAAAATTCATATTTGATGTTGAGTGAGGACGTTTCGCCCGTTTCAAAAGAAGGTTGAGGGGTGGATTGCATATCGTTAACGGGTTAAAAGAATAATCGTACTCAAAAGAACAGAAACTACCGTTATAGCAGTTCCGACATTCCC
>CATEFX010000057.1 GCA_949499105.1 Formosa sp. Hel1_33_131
CGTTTAGTTTTTAATTGATTGTCGGAAATAAACTGACTAAAAACGGCCCACTTATTTCTTAGCTTTTTTAATTTCGAATCCCTACCAAAGCCTTAGAGAATCTAGGTTGACATTTACGATGTCTCAAAATTGAACGCCGTGAACCAAGGCTTTCAGGAGACATTCAGCTTTCCCGCCTTGCGGGACTAGGCTCATCCTACTATAATTCGGATTAAGCAGCTAAAGCGTAGTTATTCTCGCCGTTTAAAAGTTGATATGGACTTTAACGTGTATCAATATCATCACACGACGTGCTTACAGTTTAGTAGATCTCGCTGTCAATACCAGTCGACCCCATTACTATAATTGTCCTCCGAAGAGGGGTGGCAAAGTTACAAAAAAACTTGTGCAACCAATCAATTCCTTTTACTTTCGTAAAAAATAGTTAATATTAGTTATCTGCCTATGAAGTTTGCTGTCATTCAAGAACGAAAATCTCCACCAGATAGACGTGTAGTTTTAGACCCAATATCGTGCCAAAAGTTTCTTTCTGATTTCCCATCGGCAGAATTACTTATTGAAGCATCCCCCATTCGTGCATTTACAGATGCCGAATATACCAACGCAGGTTTAGAAGTTGTGACGGATGTTAGTGCAGCGGATGTATTAATAGGTGTGAAAGAAGTCCCAATTGATGCCCTTATCCCTAATAAAAGTTATTTCTTTTTTAGTCATACCATCAAAAAACAACCCTATAATCGAAAGTTGCTTCAAGCGATTTTAGATAAAAATATTACGTTGTATGATCACGAAACCTTGGTGAGTGAACAAAACCACCGACTGATTGGATTTGGGTATTATGCAGGCGTTGTGGGCGCATACAATGGTATGCGAACCTTAGGGTTGAAGTTAGATATATTTGATTTACCTAAAGCGACCACTCTTAATGGACGCGCCGCATTGAACGCACAATTGAATCAAATTACGCTTCCCAACCTAAAAATTATTTTAACGGGAACTGGACGTGTAGGGCAGGGGGCAAAAGAAATTTTAGACCACCTAAATATTAAAAAAGTGTCGGTGGATCAATTTTTAAATCAGAATTTCTCCGAAGCCGTGTATGTACAGTTAGATGTCTTTGATTATTGCGAACGTGTGGATGGAACGCATTTAGGAAAATCAGATTTCTTTCAGCATCCAGAATCCTATCGATCAACCTTTGAGCGTTTTACGGCGGTTGCCGACCTGTTTATTGCGGGGCATTTTTATGGAAAAGGGGCCCCTGCA
This sequence comes from Formosa sp. Hel1_33_131, assembly GCA_949499105.1. Taxonomy (GTDB): domain Bacteria; phylum Bacteroidota; class Bacteroidia; order Flavobacteriales; family Flavobacteriaceae; genus Hel1-33-131. The sequence continues at coordinate 1,267 of CATEFX010000057.1, forward strand.
TTTTTTAGTCGAGCGCAAGCCAAAGCAGATACTTTTAAGTTGAGTGTTGTGGCAGACATCAGTTGTGATATCGATGGGCCAGTGGCCTGTACCATTCGACCGTCAACCATTGAAAGTCCTATTTACGGCTATGACCCAGAATCCGAAATGGAAGTGGACTTTAAAAATACGAATGCGATTGCGGTGATGGCAGTGGATAATTTACCTTGTGAATTGCCAAAAGATGCGAGTGAAGGCTTTGGTAAAACATTTGTAGATAAAATTATCCCCTCTTTTTTTAATGCCGATGTCTTTGGTATTTTGGAGCGTTCTAGAATGACCAAAAACGGCCAACTCACTCCAACATTTTCATACCTTAAAACGTATGTCGATGGTACCGAATAGAATCAAAAAAGCCTATCTGTCCAGATAGGCTTTTTTGTAAAAAATAAAATGTAAAAGTAAAAATTAGACGAGTCTAACGTTTACTGCATTCATTCCTTTTCTACCTTCTTTTAATTCAAATTCAACTGCGTCACCTTCATTAATCTCATCGATTATTCCAGTTACGTGTACAAAGTACTCAGTGTTTGAATCGTCTTCTGTAACGAACCCAAATCCTTTGGATGCGTTGAAAAATTTTACGGTACCGTTTTTCACTTGTATGATTTTTAGACTACAAATGTAGTATTATATTTAACGTGTGCACTCTTTTTAATATTTTATTAAGAATAATCTTCAAAAAAAAACATATTAACCCCCTCATATCTAGAAGTCTACCAGAATTTGATTGGTTGTTAAGTCTTCAAAAACTTCACGTTTTCTAATCAAGTGGGCTTTTTTATTGTACCATAAAACTTCCGCTGGTCGATATCGAGAGTTATAATTACTCGCCATCATGAAACAATAGGCGCCAGCATTTTTAAATGCCAAGACATCTTCTTCTCTAATTTCATTGATACGTCTATTATTTGCAAAGGTATCCGTTTCACAAATATAGCCTACAACCGAGTAAAACCGTTCTCTTCCCTTTGGGTTTGAAATATTCACAATGTCATGTTGTGATCCGTAAAGCATAGGTCGAATCAAATGATTAAATCCAGAATCAATTTGTGCAAAAACGGTTGAGGTTGTTTGTTTGATGGCATTCACTTTCGATAAAAAGTAACCAGATTCACTCACAATAAATTTCCCAGGTTCAAATGCTAAAGTCACATCCTTGCCATAGTTTTTACAAAAGGTTTGAAAACGTTCTGTCAGTTTTTCACCCAATTCTTCTATATTAGTTTCGATGTCGTTGTCTGTATAAGGGACTTTAAACCCAGATCCAAAATCAATAAATTCTAGATTATCAAATTGACGGGCTACGTCAAATAGAATTTCACTCGCTCGTAAAAACACATCAATATCTAAAATATCACTACCCGTGTGCATGTGAATACCATTGATGGTCATCTTTGTGTTTTCAACAATCCGCAGTAATAAGGGCGTTTGATGTATGGAGATGCCAAATTTAGAGTCGATATGTCCGACCGAAATATTGGTATTTCCTCCCGCCATAATGTGTGGATTGATTCGAATACACACCGGGACTTTTGGATGTTTGGTTCCAAATTGCTCTAATATAGAAAGGTTGTCGATATTAATTTGAACCCCTAATTTTGCTACTTTTTCAATTTCTTTTAAAGAGACACCGTTGGGCGTATATATAATATTTTCAGGTTTAAATCCTGCATGAAGTCCCAATTGAACTTCCTGAATCGATACTGTGTCTAACCCTGCACCCAAGTGATTGATAAACTTAAGGACCGAAATATTAGTCAATGCTTTCGCCGCATAATTGACTTTTAAATGTTTGACCTTACTAAAGGCTGCAGTTAAGCGCTTATATTGCGCTTCCATTTTGTGTGCGTCATACACATAAACAGGACTTCCGTGTTCTTTTGCAATTTGTAATAAGGTACTTGATTTCATGAGTTTGTTTTCAAAAGGTTTAACGAGGCAAACATATATTTAATGCGATTAAAAACCATAAAAATGTGAAAAAAATGCTATTTTTACACGAAATGTTAAATAATAAACAATTTGAAGACAATCGCTTCCTGTGTACAAGAAATATTAGTGTCAAGGCCTTTTTTAGAAGAAGCCCTCGCAAGGGAGATTATAAATTTCTCGGCCTTAGCAAAAGATTTAAATGCAACCATTTCTGAAATGTTGAGAAAACCGGTAAAAGATGGTGCCATTACCATGGCATTACGACGTTACAATCAGCCTCTTACTGTTAAAAATTCTGTTCAGCTAAAAACAATATTTAAAAACTTAGGAGATATCACAGTGCGGTCCAGTTTAAGTGATTTTACATTTCAAAATTCCAAAACCTTAATCAAGAGTCATTCAAAAGTATTAGAGAAAATCAACACAAATCAACAAATATTTTATGCATTCACACGCGGAATTTTTGAAAGTAATATTATTGTTTCTAGTTCAAAAAAAGACCGTCTTTTTGAAGTCTTTAAAGACGAGTTACTTATAGGATCGCAAGATAATCTTTCGGCTATTAGCATTAATTTACCAAAAGGAAATTCTAAAATAGCCGGATTGTATTATCAAATATTTAAGCGTTTAGCGTGGGATAATGTCACCTTATATGAAGTCATTTCCACGACCAATGAGTTTACCATCCTAGTAGAAGACCATTTAGTTGATAAAGCATTCTCGGTTATAAAAGGGTTGAAATATTAGAAAGTTTCCAGAAATAAATTCTGATAAAATCAATACTAAAAATTATTGGTAAAACGCATTAGGTTAATTACTTTTGTCGCACTATAATTTCACAGACTTCTTCTCAACGAGGAACTAAAAAATAAATCGATTCAAGGATGAATTTACACGAATACCAAGGAAAAGAAATATTAAGTACTTTTGGCGTTAAAATCCAAAAGGGAATCGTTGTAAACACGCCTCAAGAAGCGGTTGCAGCAGCGAAAAAGCTTACCGAAGAAACGGGCACAGGCTGGCACGTCCTCAAAGCACAAGTGCATGCAGGTGGTCGTGGTAAAGGGGGTGGGGTGAAACTCGCTAAAAATTTGGGAGAAGTAGAATCGATTGCCGATCAAATTATTGGGATGCAATTAATCACGCCTCAAACCTCTGCCGAGGGTAAAAAAGTACACCAAGTTTTGGTGGCTGAAGATGTGTATTACCCTGGTGAAACGGAAACAAGTGAATTTTACATATCAGTTTTATTAAATAGAACTTCAGGAAGAAATATGATTATGTATTCTACAGAAGGTGGAATGGATATTGAAACCGTTGCAGAAGAAACACCTCATTTAATTTTCACCGAAGAAATTGATCCGTCAACAGGCATGTTACCCTTTCAAGCGCGACGAGTGGCTTTTAACCTAGGTTTATCTGGCGCTGCATTTAAAGACATGACCAAATTTGTAACGGCTCTTTATACTGCTTATGACAAATCGGATGCGTCTTTATTTGAAATCAACCCAGTATTAAAAACAAGTGACAATAAAATACTAGCCGTCGATGCAAAAGTAACCATTGACGATAATGCCTTATTCAGACATAAAGATTATTTAGAGTTAAGAGACATTCGCGAAGAAAATCCGATTGAAGTTGAAGCAGGTGCTTTAGGTCTTAATTACGTAGATTTAGAAGGCAACGTTGGCTGTATGGTAAACGGAGCAGGCTTGGCAATGGCGACGATGGATTTAATCAAACAAGCAGGGGGTGAGCCGGCTAACTTTTTAGATGTTGGAGGCACAGCTGATGCCGCTCGTGTGGAAGCAGCCTTTCAAATTATTTTAAAAGATCCAGAAGTAAAAGCAATTTTGATAAATATTTTTGGTGGAATTGTACGTTGTGACCGTGTGGCACAAGGGGTCATCGATGCGTATAAAAACATGGGAACCATTAATGTACCGATCATTGTACGTTTACAAGGAACCAATGCCGATATCGCTAAAAAACTGATTGACAGCTCTGGATTAGACGTTCAAAGTGCCGTTGAATTTCAAGAAGCAGCAGATAAAGTACAAGCTGTTTTAGCATAAATTTAGAGACTCCCTTTTTTGGGGATAGTTACTTACAAGATTAAAATCCAGAGCCAATGCTCTGGATTTTTTTTGTAAATTATTTTTAATACATTGCTACTGTATTAACGTCCCAAACGCTCTACCGCCATGAAATTAAGTGTTGCACAAATCAAACCTTTCAAAGGGGATATAGAAAAAAATATAACGGTTCATTTAGAGCTTATACAATTAGCGATTGAAGCGCAAGTCTCAGCACTTTTTTTTCCTGAACTATCAATCACAGGCTATGAAGCTGAACTGGCAAAGTCATTAGCGACCGATCAAAATGATAAACGGTTTGATGTCTTTCAAAAAATTAGTGACTCTAATAATATCACGATTGGATTTGGAGCACCAACCCCTGGGATTTCAAAACCTTTGGTAAGTATGGTCTTATTTCAACCTCATAAAAATCGTTTGACCTATTCTAAACAGTATTTATACAAAGGAGAATAACAGTATTTTGAAAAAGGAAATGAAGCCTGTTTTATCCAACTAGAGAATCATAAAATAGCGCCTGCTATTTGTTATGAATCCACGGTGGTAGAACATAGTGAGGCTGCGATTTCCCAATTTGCAACGATTTATGTGGCTACAGTGATGACCAATAAGTCAGGCATAGATAAGAAATTAAAGGGGTTATCTAGCTTGGCTAAAAAACATAAAATAATAGTTTTAATGTCTAATTTTGTAGGGGTCTCTGGAGGAAGTGAATCCGCTGGAAAAACTTCTATATGGAATGAAAAAGGAGACCTGAAAGGGCAAATGAGTGATACAGACGAAGGGCTTTTGATTTATGATACAGACTCAGATCTTATTAAAGAGACATTAAAAAACAAACTGAATGATGTTATGGGAGCAGGGAAATAAAAAATTAAAGGACTCAAACTCGTGTGGCTTTTCGCAACGGAGATTTTAAACGACCCCAAAGTTCTTTTTATAAATTTCTATCTATTTCTTTATCCGTTAATACATCTGGTCTAAACTCACTCATAATTTTTTCTTGCTTAGACATTGCATATTTAAAACCGGATTTCCACCATTTTTGCATCAATTTTTTATCAAATACTAATGAATTTGTTGTTAAAACGGTTGGTGTATAATATAAATTAAGCTTTACATTTTTATTATTGGCAGCGAGTTTACCAATCGTAATATTATGTTTTTCTACGTGGGTTAGCATAAAATCGAACACATCAAATAGTAAAGAAAATGGATTTTTAGCAGGTAATTTATTAAATTGAGTCACCTCTGTTTCTAAAATAATGGCATCTATTTCTGTGGCTCCTCTTAAAATGGCTTCTCGAATCGGTACCAAAGAACCAAAACCTCCATCTGCATATTGATAATTATTTTTTTCTAACAAACTCATAAATGGGATATAGTTGCAAGAGCCCCAAATCCAATCGCAAAAATCATCATAGGTACACTCTTGAATTGATTTATATTCAACTTGATTGACTGTTAAATTAGAGACGGTAACGACCACTTCTTTGTTCTCTGCTCTGATTTTAGCATACATTTCTTTGGTAATATTTTTTTTAATTAAACGTCTTAAGTTTTTGCTTTCACCAAAAGTTTTTCTTCCATTTAAAAAATTCCAAAGCGTATTTAAATGCCGAATACTCACCACTTTTTCGCCATCAACTTTTTTAATTTTAAAAGGATTGTTACTAAAAATAGTTTTCTGATTTACATTTGTATAAAGTTCTTTTAGTTCATCTAACATGCCTAACGCCAAATGTGATACCATTAAACTGCCTGTAGAAGTGCCCAAAAATAAATCGTATTCTTTCCCTTCATTTTCCATTAAATATTGTACAACTCCCCCTGCAAATGCGCCTTTGCTTCCACCTCCAGAAATTACCAATGCTTTTTTCATTCCCTAAAATGATTTGTTTGTTGAGTTGTATAAAAGTATTAAAAAATAAGAGAATATCCGTTTTTGCTTTACTTTTTAACGCCTCTTGGAAGATCTAATACACAGTGAGGTATAAATACATCATAAATTAGGGGCATCTAACAAGTAGTGTTTAGACTTTCAAAGCGTCTAACTTTTTTTGATAGGCTTTAATCTGGTCTCGAAATTGTGCCGCATGTAAGAAATCTAAATCTTTAGCCGCCGATTCCATCAGTTTTCGAGTGTCTCTAATTTTTTGTTCTAATTCGGGCGCTGACAAGTAGGCATTTTCGGGTTCAGCGGCTTTCATCGCCTCTTGTTCATAATAATAACTACTCACCGAGTTTTTAGTCAGTGCATTATTCAGACTTTTATTGAGCGCTTTGGGTTTTAGATTGTGTTTAGTGTTATAGGCGATTTGCTTTTCGCGACGGTAGGTGGTTTCATCCATGGTTTTTTGCATGCTCTTCGTAATTTTATCGGCATACATTATGGCACGTCCATTAAGGTGTCTGGCCGCACGTCCTACGGTTTGTGTCAGTGAACGTGCCGAGCGTAAAAACCCTTCTTTGTCCGCATCTAAAATAACGACTAAAGACACTTCAGGAAGGTCCAAACCTTCCCGCAAAAGGTTAACCCCGACAAGGACATCAAAAATACCTTTACGTAAATCTTGCATAATTTCTACCCGTTCCAAGGTATCTACATCACTATGGATATATCGACATCTGATTTGAATCCGTGCGAGGTATTTGGTCAACTCTTCGGCCATTCGTTTGGTTAAGGTCGTGACCAAAGTACGTTCGTCTTTTTCGACCCGTTGTTGAATTTCTTCGATCAAATCATCAATTTGATTCAAACTCGGTCGCACTTCGATAATCGGATCTAAAAGTCCCGTTGGACGAATGACTTGTTCTACAAAAACACCATCCGATTTTTCGAGTTCATAATCTGCCGGGGTCGCACTTACATACAATACTTGGTTTTGAAGACTTTCAAATTCTTCGAATTTCAGCGGCCGGTTGTCCATAGCTGCAGGCAGTCGGAAGCCATATTCTACCAAATTTTCTTTACGACTTCGATCACCGCCATACATGGCATGAACTTGTGAAATCGTGACATGACTTTCGTCAATCACCATTAAGGAATCGCTTGGGAAATAATCAAGCAAGCAAAATGGGCGTGTGCCAGGCGCTCGACCATCTAAATACCGCGAATAATTTTCGATTCCAGAACAATACCCTAATTCTCGAATCATTTCTAAATCAAATTCGGTGCGTTCTTTTAGACGTTTGGCTTCTAATTGTTTCCCAATTTCTTTGAAATAATCGTGTTGTAGTACCAAATCATCTTGAATGTCTTTGATGGCATTCTGTAAAATATCTGGAGACGTCACAAACATATTTGCAGGGTAAATAGTCACACTTTCATAAACTTCGATAACCTTATTGGTGTTAATATCAAATGCTTCAATGGCTTCAATTTCATCGCCAAAAAAATGAATTCTAAATCCGTGATCGGCGTAACTTGGAAATACATCCACCGTATCGCCTTTGATTCTGAAATTTCCATGGTTAAATTCACCTTCAGTTCTTGAATATAAACTTTGAACGAGTTTATGTAGTAAGGCGGTTCTAGAAATGACTTCATTGGCTTTTAGACTTATGACATTTTTTTGAAACTCGGCAGGATTTCCAATCCCGTACAAACAAGAAACGGAGGCAATTACAATCACATCTCTTCGGCCCGATAATAGGGAAGAGGTGGTACTTAATCGTAGCTTTTCAATTTCTTCATTGATAGATAAATCTTTTTCAATATACGTTCCTGAGACCGGGATGTAAGCTTCCGGTTGATAATAATCGTAGTAGGACACGAAATACTCCACTGCATTTTCAGGGAAAAACTGCTTAAACTCCGAGTACAGTTGAGCCGCAAGTGTTTTATTATGCGCTAACACTAAGGTTGGACGCTGAACTTCTTGAATGACATTTGCCACTGTAAAGGTTTTTCCAGAGCCCGTAACCCCCAACAGCGTTTGGTACTTTTCATTGGCTTCAATTCCAGCAACTAATTGATTAATAGCTGTCGGTTGATCGCCAGTGGGTTTAAAGTCGGATGTAAGCTTAAATTGCATTCAGCAAAGCTAAGGCAAAGTAAGTACTACAGCAAAGCACCCATTGAAATCTTTAGTAATAATTAACGCTTTAGCGAAAAATGTCCTCTAAAATCTCTTCCATCCTGAAGTTTTACATAGAACCAATAGTCTGAGGCAGGCACATTTGAGCCATTGTGTGTGCCGTTCCATCCATCCCCTAAAGCGTTTAATCGTATAAGAAGTTTGCCAAAACGATCAAATATATAGACATCGCTATCCATCTGAGTTGAGGTGCCGATTCCCGAAACATGCCAACTGTCATTAAATCCATCGCCATTAGGAGTAAAAAACTTCGGGAATCCAATGACAGAAATAGGCGCATTTATGACGCCACAATTATTTTTATCTCTAACAAATACCGTATGTAGCCCAGGATCAACATTCATAAAAACAGTTGAATCTTGATAGCCTGAAAATTCAGAATCTAATGAATACTCATAATTGCCTTCTCCAGACACTAGAACTGTGACCGTATTGTTTTCTGAAGGATCAATAATCGTGATCGACTCTATCGTCGCAACATTTGAAGGAAGCACTTCAATCGTTCTGAGTTTTGAACAGCCGTTACTATTAGAAATTGTCACGTAATAAGTTCCTATTTCATTAATTTTAATTGAAGCTGTTTTTTCGCCTGTTGACCATTCATAATTGAAGTTGTTTACAGGTCCAGTTACGATTCCCCCATCTAATGTAATTTGGTCTGGATGTGTATTTAAACAATAGAGAACCTCCTCGTTGGTTGTGATTTTTGGCAGCGCATGCACTACCAGTTTTAATTGATTAATGCCATAACAATCATTGTCATTTTCAATTCGTGCAAAAATGATTTGATTGTTGGCAATGGTATTTTTGAAATCGTTTGAGAGTGCATTTGTTTCTAAAAGTGCATCTTGGTACTCTATATAATAATTTAACACTGAACTGGCTGGTAGTCCAGCCAGAATCAAAGCATCGGCATCTCTAAGGTTAAAACTAATTTCCCCATCTATAGTTCCATCTGTATCACAGCGCTCTAATATCGCATCATTTCCGGTGGTTGCACTGACTTTTAAAGTCAATTCAGCCACACTATAGCATCCAGTTTGCGTGTCTAAAACCTGAATGTAGAGTTGCTCTGGATTTAGACGATTCACATAGGCATCTCCACTAATGTTGTTAGAGGCGTCCATTTCAGCATCCATTCTATTTTGGTAGAATTTCAGATTTCGGTCCGATAAATTATTTGTGACTTTAGCGTAAATCTGGTTTAAATTAAACAGGGTTTTTCCATCATAAACACCATCTTCATCACACTGGGCCAAAGACACATTGATGGCGTCTGGGGTTTGAGTCACTGTGAACGTTTTTGAAAAGGTAGTCGTATCAGTTCCAATCTGAAGCGTGGCCATGACGGTATAATCTCCAGCAGAAGGATAGGTATGTGTCGGACTGTCTGCCGTCGAGGGACTACTTCCGTCTCCAAAATTCCATGAAATACGATCATAGGTTTCAGAACTATCAACAGTGAATTTTACGGCCTCACCAAAACATAAGTTTTCAACTCCAATTTTTGCTAAAAAAAACGATTGAATAAAAGGCGGTAAGCCAAGAATCGAATTTGTGCCAGCTGCTAACGACTGTCCAAAAGGGATGTAATCGCTCAACGCCCCTAATTCATTGGGGCTATTAATAACGTCTAGGGTAGAGGCTCTATCAGTATTAACGGCATATATTTTCCCATTAGGCGCAAGTTGAATAGCAGCTATAAACTCACTTCCATTATAGATACTAGTTCCCGTTGCAGAAATATTTACAGCCTCTAAATCAAATTGTAAAACCGAGTTTGAACCAGTTTTATAGAGCTTACTGGAATCTGGAGAAAATGCCGCACCATACACGTCTGTATTACTTATAATATTTACTGGGTTACTAACCGTTCCAGTAGCGTCATCAAAGTCATAAATCCATAAACTTCCAGAATTATTAGCACTTTGCCCTTGGATAGTCCCTTGCTCAGTATGACAGATGACAAGTTTAGTACCGTCAGGGGAGGATTTCATGTATCCAATGGCGTTTCGACGGTAGCCATCGATTGAAATATTTGGGGCAACCGGAGTGGTAAATGGGGTGGTGTTTACTCCACTAGCATCGATACGAAAAGCATAAAATACATCCAAAAAGTGACTCAAAACCCAATACGATTGTCCATCGTTATGTTCTACAGCTGTGATTTTCTCAGAACATTTGAAGGCCTCTTGATCTGGGTCACTCGGATCATACGTTAATAAGTGAATGTTTTTTTCAATGGCATCGATATCGCCATTCCCACTATTGAGAGTTAAATCTAAAAGTGAGTAATTTAATCCATTATTATAACCATCATCTGCAGAGGGAATTGTGCCGCCGTTACTTCCGCTATACGAACTTAAGGGGGTCCCGTCGCGATCGGCGGGGCCTTGGTTTGGAAACGCCCATGCATTATTGTGGTGTGGTTCATCAACGGTAAATACATAGTAGTGATCTGGGTTGCCCGGTCTTGGAACAATCAATGCAGATGAGGTGCTTGAGGGATCGCCTAATAAACCGCTACCAGCACTGTAATTCGCATTGGACATTAGTTGATGATTTTTATCCCAAACATTCCGACCATCAGAGTAAAACAGCAAATTCCCATTGAAATCTGAAATAGACGAACAACCTTCGGCTGTATTTATTGTAGATGTGGCTGCATTCGTGCTAGTGACGGATTCTGAATTGACATCAAAAATTAATCCAGCACCGTTTCCAAAATACCAATTCGAAGCTTCCCCTTGAGAAAAAAGAGATACGCTAATTAATAGAAAAACAAAAGTTGTAATATGTTTCATCAAAAGTAATTGGATCGTTTTTTAAAGTACATCAAAAAACAAACACTTAAATTATGATTTGAAATATACTATAAATCTCTCCTTTTTAATAGCTTATAAGATAAAAATATAAATAAAATTGTCCAACAAATAACGATTATGACCGTGTCTACATGGACTGCATAGTCATAAGCGATGTCCGAGTTGGATGGGAATTTGGTCATGGCAACGCGCTGAAATGGTTGCTTGATCAAGTTAGACATAGAAGTTAAAGGGAAAAAGTTTTGCACTTTTTGAGCGATTTCATAACTTCCTTTCCAGGTGATAATCCCTAATATAATCCACTCTAAAATCAGATCGACCAATAAGAACGCTAATGCAAAAGCAGAGCGTTTGGCTAGAACCCCTAAAAATAAACAGAACGAAAAGAACCCTACTAGTTTTACAAAATAGGCGAGTAGAAACTCCATTTGTTTAATAATGATGTGAAATTCATTGTAACTTGAATATATAAGGCCAAGAACCAAAGAGATGATAAAAATAATGATGGTTGAAACAAACGAGAAAAAAATAATCACATAGAATTTAGATAAGATAAACTCCTTTTTACTAAGCCCATCGATGAGGTTTTGTTTGAGTGTTTTATTACTGTATTCGTTCCCAATCATGGATACGACTACGATGGCAAAAAAGAATTTAAACAAGGATGCAAAAAAAGTAGTGATATGCCATACAATTGGGAAATTAAAAATCCCTAATTCTCCTAATTCCAGTGTAAAAAAACCAAAGACATTGATTTTTAGTGCGGATAACAGAATCACACAAAGCGGTAAAATAAATGAAATAAATATTAATATTTTACTCGTTTTGTTGAGCAATAGTTTCTGAAGTTCTAAATTGAGTAATCGTCTCATTGGTGGTCAGTTAATTGTAAAAATTGTTCTTCAAGGCTTTCTTTTCGTTTTACTAAATGGCTCAGAACGATTCCTTTTTTAAACAGGAGTCGATTAAATTCTTCAGCTTCCATTGGGTGTTCCAGAAACGCAGTGATTAAATCAGTTTCTACTTTCGTATGTGAAAAATTGGGGTGTGCTTCAAGCAGTGTGATCAAGTCCTCTTTTTGAGGTGTTTTTAATTCAAAAAATCCGTGACTTGAAATCAATTCATCGACGCGACCAGAAAAAAGATTGACTCCTTTTCTTAAAACCACCACATGCGTACACACTTTTTCAACTTCATCTAAGAGATGTGAAGCCAGTAAAATTGTAGTTCCGTTTTGGGCGATGGATTTTATAATTTCTCTAATTTGATGAATCCCTTGAGGGTCTAAACCATTTGTTGGTTCGTCTAAAATTAATATTTCTGGGTCATTGAGAAGTGCCGAGGCAATTGCCAAGCGTTGTTTCATCCCTAAAGAAAAGGCACTAAATTTGCTATCTTTCCGATCTATGAGTCCAACGATTTCTAAGGTCTTATTTATGGTGTCATAGGGGATTTCTTTAATTTTACAGACCAATTTAAGGTTTTGATATGCAGTCATGTACGGATAAAAATTGGGGTGTTCAATAATAGCCCCCACTTTTTTGAGCGCTTGATGCGTTGTCATTGAACCACCAAACCAAGAGAAATTTCCAGACGTTTTATTTACAACGTTTAAAATAATTCCTAAAGTAGTAGATTTCCCACTCCCGTTGGGTCCTAAGATCCCATAGATATTTCCTTTGCCAATGTTAAATGTTAGATCACTGACTGCTGTTAGAAGTCCGAATTTTTTTGTAAGATTTGAAATTTTAAGAATCGATTCCAATGGGCTATAATTTGGTTAGTTACTATAAGTTTAGACGAGATATTGTCAATTTTGTTACAAGTTAAAAAATAAAACTTAATTTTGGGATTCAAGTTAAACAATGAATTGAGCCTGTTCGAAATTTTATTTTTTATGAAAGACGATTTAAAAATATCACTTAAAAAACCTTCATACCCTGTAAATACGGGCTTAAAGGCCTATTTACAGAAATTCAATCGTACGATTCGATTGCCTATTTTTTATGATGATTTACTTCGTTTTCAAGGCTCTGTTGTGGTTTATGATAAAAATGATAAGGATACGCTTTGGGTCCGAACATATTATAGCGAGTTTGACCGTCAAGAAATAGATTTATGTCTCAAGAAAGTATATACGACCCTGCATTCTGATGGAAATGAAAAGACCATTCCGTTCTTAAATGTGGATGCCATTGACTATTGTACGTTTGGTAATTCAAAACCATTTCGCATAAAAATCAGAAATATACTCAATGATAATTATGCATATTTTTATGTTAAAAAGGCGGATGCTTCCCGAATCTATGGTTTGGAATTGGAACATATGCTATCGCCTCATAACTTAAATTTTCTGGTGTTTGAAGACACCCTTATTGAAGAGCATATTACAGGGATTCCTGGGGATGTATTTATAGAAACCATGTTGCCAAATTGTACGCCTTCCGAAACATCTCAAATAGCAAAAGAGTTTGTAAAATTTAATGAACGGTGTATGATTCGTTTGTTAGGAGATATGCGTTCTTATAATTATGTAATTGTTCCAACGCATGACTTTGATCATGTGGTTTACACGATTCGAGCGATTGATTTTGATCAACAATGTTATGAAGGGAAATTCAATGTATACCGTCCACAATTTTTCAAAGAAAATTTTAAGATGGTTGATTTGGTATCAGGAAAATTTAAAAAGGAATCCATCAATCAGTATAAATTAGAAGAGCGGTCAATTGTTGCAAAACGTTTGATGAGTTTTAAAAACCGAATTGAACGGTTGATACGCTGTATGATGTCTGATACGCTTTCGACTCCCGAGCATGAAACCTTATTGAAGACTAAAATACACGAATACACTGGAGATGTTCGGTTTTTGAACAGTAAAAATATGGGAGAAATTTTAAAAAATTCTTTGAGTTTTGTAAAACGTAATTATCAAACAGAAAATTCGGGAATTTTCTTTTAATTCCAGTTTTCTTCAAAGTCCAAATGATCGTAATCATCGGTGCCGTATCCATCTTCAAATTCATCAAAAGGATCTTCACCGCCTTCGGCTTCAAATACCTTTTCAGGAGCTTCGCCTGGAACTTGTCCGTGTACAAAAAGTAAGTTAGGATAATCGGTTCCTTGTGCTTCTTCTACCACCTCGCCCAATTCGACCATAAAAGTCCACATACTTAGAAAATCATACACATAGATAAGCTTTGTGCGATTTTCAGTGACGGCAGAATTAAGGATCGTTTGGCTCATGAGTTGAATATCACTTCCTCCTTCGCTCATATCAAATAAAGAGATTTCTTCGCCTTGATTCCATTCATCATCACTAATGTAAAATGAGGCCATTTCACTGCCATCAAACCCAAAAGATTGGGTGATCACATTGTGTAAATCCTCGAGAGTATCAGTGTCTCTGATTTCAATATCTCTAAAAATATCCTCTTTGGTATCGTTGTCTAAAACAACTCTAAATCTAAAAATCATAATTCAATAATATTAAACAAATATAAGATGCATTTTTCTTATGCGAGTTGGTTTTGTCTTTTATTATGTAAGACTTCTAGAAGGATATAACTCTGAATTCCAAACAGAATCGATGCAATTACCAAATGTAGGGGTTGGCTCAGAAAAGGAAACTCAAAGTAGTACATCAGAATTCCGGTTCCTGCTTCAAGAATGATACAGTAAATCACTAATTTAATTTTGTGATATCCTAATGATTTTGATCGGTTTAGATGCCATAAATAGCCATTTAAAGCTAAGACCAAAATAGAAGTAGATCGGTGGATATAAAAATTTAAATCGGGGGAAGCGAGCCAAAGCGCTTTTTGGTAGCCTATCAGTTTTGTTTGCTCATCGACAAATTGCCGAACTTGAGTCCCTAAAATAATTTGAACTAATGACACTACAAGTGCTAAAACTAAAATATTAAAAAAACGATTTTGATATATCTGAGTTTTATAATTGCTTTTTGATGCAAATATAAGATACAAAATAAACGCCACGATGAGTAATGCCATCACCATGTGAATGGTGATTTTATAAGGCGCTAGATTTGAGTCTACCACCGTTTTTCCAAGCCAAGCTTGAAAGCCCATCCCAAATAGGGTGAGAATGGATACGATCGGAATCCATTTATTTTTTTTCCAAAACCAAAACGATAAGACTGTAAAAATTAAAATGGGAATTCCAGATACAACCCCAACCAGTCGATTGATAAATTCTACCCAAGTATGCACGGGGTCATAGTTGGTGTAATCGTGTTTGCTATAGGTCTCCCAATTAGTGGTATCAAGGGTGTCACTAGAAATAAAATCAGTTTTGGCAACCAAAAACGCTTCCTGATCTATAAGAATCATCATGCCTTTTTTATACGCATGCTTGGGTTCAAAATCTAACTGTTTGCTGTCGGTTGGTGGGACATAATATCCAAAACATTTTGGCCAGTCTGGACAGCCCATTCCGGAGCCAGTCATGCGGACGATAGCCCCCGCAACAATAACGAAGTAGATGAGTACTAACGCAATTTTTGAGATCGTTCTAAATTTATTTTTCATCGGCGATTTTTAATCCTAAATCAGTTCCTTTTTTCAACATCAATTCAAAGGCTTTTTGAGGTTCATTTGGAATGACACCGTCCAAAATAGCTTCTTTGATAAATTCTTTAATGACTCCAATCTCTCTCGAAGGTCCTAGGTTAAAGGTCTTCATAATTGTTTCACCCGAAATTGGTGGTTGGAAGTCCCGCAGTCGGTCGCGTTCTTCCACCTCCACAATTTTCTCACGAACAAGTTTAAAATTATGGTGATATTTCTTGAATTTGTAAGGGTTTTTGGTGGTGATGTCTGCTTCACAAAGCGTCATTAAATCTTCTGAAAATTCTCCAGCATCAAAAACCAAACGTCTCACAGCAGAGTCCGTAATATTTTCTTGTGCCAATACAATCGGTCGCGAACTCATAAAAACGAGTTTTTGAACGTATTTCATTTTATCATTTAAAGGCATTTTTAAACGCTTAAATAAAAAATAAACCATTTTTGAGCCCTTCAATTCATGCCCATGAAAGGTCCAGCCGACTTTTTTGCTAAATCGCTTTGTCGGCGCTTTTCCAATATCGTGCAGCAGTGCCGCCCAGCGCAGCCATACATTATCCGTGTGAGGGCAAATATTATCAACCACTTCAAGGGTATGATAAAAATTATCTTTATGCTTTTGTCCTTCCAGTTCATCGACCCCTTTCAACTCGGTCAATTCAGGTAAGATGCGTTCCAATAAGCCTGTTTTTTCAAGCAATAGAAACCCAATAGATGGTTTTTTACTTTCTAATATTTTTTGAAGCTCCACGTTGATGCGCTCCTTTGTAATAATTTCGATGCGCTGCGACTGTTCTTTGATCGCCTTAAAGGAAGTGACTTCAATCTCAAAATCGAGTTGAGTTGCAAAACGAATGGCTCTCAGCATACGTAAAGGATCATCGCTATAGGTAATTACAGGGTCTAAAGGGGTTTTGATGCGTTTTTCAGACAAATCCTTCCGTCCATCAAAAGGATCTAAGAGCGTTCCGTAAGTCGCAGTATTTAAGCTAATTGCCATCGCATTGATTGTGAAATCTCTGCGGTTTTGATCTTCTTCTAAAGTGCCATCTTCTACAATGGGGTTCCTACTGTCTTCGTTATAAGATTCTTTTCGAGCGCCTACAAATTCCAGTTCAACGCCTTCATAATTAATCATGGCCGTGCCATAGGTTTTAAAGATTTGAACTTTAGGATTATTAGGAAGGTTTTTAGCAACTCGTTTTGCAAGTGCGATACCGCTTCCAATCGCCACAATATCAATGTCTTTTTTATGTCCGCGTCCTAAAACAAAATCACGTACAAATCCCCCAATCACATAGCAATCGACGCCTAAATCGTCTGCGGATTTTGAGATCACCTGAAAAATAGGGGCGGTCACTGCCTGTTTGTAATTCATGTGTTGAGTGGTTTCCAAAGGTTCAATAAATTATTTTCTAATCACTTTTACTTCGCCGTTGTTACTCAGTTTTATAATTGAAGACGGTTTTGAAGCGTTTTTTGTACGCTCCAAATTTACGACATAGTCCACACCTTTTAAAATATAGTCTTCAATTTCTTGAAAGGATTTTGGGGTGGGATTTCCAGAAATATTGGCAGAGGTAGACACAATCGGTTTTTTAAATCGTTTGAGCAAATCGGCACAAAACCCTTCTTTAACCATCCGAATGGCTAAGGTGTTGTCTGGTGCAATAAGGTTCTCTGTGACTCGTAAAGGTTTGTCATAAATGATGGTAGTTGGTGCGGTCGCATATTCTAAAATGCTGTAAGCAGCTTCCGGAATATCTTCAATGTGATAATTTAACATATTAAAATCACTGACCAAGCAAATCATGGTTTTTTGATCGTCACGATTTTTGAGCTTATATAACTTTTCGACCGCAGCAAAATTAGTTGCATCACAGCCTAATCCCCAAACCGTATCGGTAGGGTAAAGGATGATTCCGCCTTGTTTGAGCGTTTTAATGGTGTTGTTTAGTTCAAGAGATTCCATAAAGGAGACGTTTGTTTTTGGCTTTGTTAGAATGCATTTTTACAGACTAAAAATGATTTTATACATCAAATAAATGTTTTGTAAATTTACATCAAATTTTTAAAATAAGAGACTTTTAAAAAGCACCACATTATTCCAATCAATCACATGAAAATTGTCAATATAGTTATTCCGATATACAAAACAAATTTAGACGATTTTGAGGTAAAATCTTTGAAACAATTTCTGCTGGTGTTGGGAAATTACCCCACAACATTGGTGATTCCAGAACACTTAGAAGTGTCTGAATTTCTAAAAACATACCAGTTAGAGCAGTGCACTATTGAACGTTTTGATAACGCCTATTTTTCTTCAGTTTTTGGGTATAATAAACTCATGTTGATGGAAGCGTTTTATGCGCGTTTTGAAGCCTATAAATATATTTTAATTTATCAACTTGATGCCTATGTTTTTAGAGATGAACTGTTAGATTGGTGTTCTAAAGACTACGACTACATTGGCGCTCCGTGGATTGCAACCCCCAATAAAGGGTTCAAAAAACTAGTATCACTTTTTGATTCTAAGAAAAAGAAAGCGCGTTCTAGTATCTTTTATAAGGTTGGTAATGGCGGTTTTTCATTACGAAAAGTGAGGTCGCACATTGCTAATTCAAAGAAAATGAAGTCGGTAATAGAACAGAACTTAAAACGATCAAAGGACGATTTTAGAATTATGGAAGATGTATTTTGGTCCTCAATTCCTGAACAGGACCCTCGTTTTTTAATTCCGGATTATAAAGAAGGGTTGCGATTTGCTTTTGACCGAAAACCAGATCTTGCTTTCAAGCTAAACAACAACAAACTGCCCTTTGGATGTCATGGATTTGAAAAGCCAAAAGTGAAAGCTTTTTGGGAGCAGATGATGTCCTAGTCTTTTAATTCCTAGCAGCTTTCCAATGGCCTCTTAGCTTGGAATACTTTAGATATGTAACTCTAAATGTTTGTTTGCAAATTCGCCAGCCATTCACGCCGTCCAAAATACCAAATCTTAAAAAATAAGCTTTAAAAAAGGCCCATGAGGGCCTCACTATCAATTTAAAAAGCGAGGCTTTGATTCCTAATTCAAAATAGGCATTTGCTGCAATGCTAGAAAAGTTTTCAACTTTTTGTTTGTGTTCGTCGTAGTCTCTGTAAATCCAATGTAAAAGATCGCCTTTTAGATGTCCGCTTTTAATAGTGGGTTTTAATTTATAAGAATCGTGCGGATTGATGCCTTTCCATTCTCCATGGCCTTTTTTAAAAAGTCTTAACTTTTTATCCGGATACCAATCTGAAAAGTGAATCCACTGTCCACAATAATTATTCTTACGATTGGAGTAATAGCCGTCAAATTTCCAGTTTTTCTTCACCTCCAAAATGGACTTTTTTAAGCGGTCCGAAAGTGCTTCATCACCATCCAAAGACAAAATATAATCGAAGTTTGCTTGTGCCACTGCAAAGTTTTTTTGCTCTTTATAGCCCAAAAATTCTTGAGGGATAAAACGGACCTTAAATTTTTCGCAAATGGCTTGAGTTTTATCAGTAGAGTAGGAGTCCACTACCACAATTTCATCAACAATACCCACTAAAGATGCCAAGCATTTTTCTAAATGCTCTTCTTCATTATAGGTAATAATAACGCCTGAAATTTTAATCATATTTATTCAATATTTCGATACATAAGCCAAAGAAATAAATACGTTTTAAATTCTTCAAATGCTTTTAAATAGGCAAAAACAAAGCCTTCTTTTCCATCCAAAAAACCAAGTTTGAACACGAAATTTACTTTGAGTTCCCACAAGGGTTTCCATAATAAATGAAAAAAATTGGGTCGCTTTTTACGAGCGAATAGTTCGCTTGCTCTTTGTTTTGCTTTTTTGGTTAATCGTTCATTATAACTATCAAAATCTAAATAGATTTCATCAATGGGATGTTTTAATGTGTTGGTATTCAGTTTAGAGTCCGTCACTTTTGTAGGATACAATAATGGACTAATAGACGTTCGATACCCCGAATACTGCATCCACTTCCCCATAAAATTGAAACGCGTTTTAGCGTTATAAACACCCGAAAGAGGTGTGTTTGTTGCAATCTCAATAATTTCCTGAGACAACGGATTCGAAATGCAGCGATTGGCTTCCAAGGCTAAAATCCATTTGTGGGATGCTTTTTTGCGCGCGTCTTGTGTCATTTGATAGACATCAACAGACTCAGATTCTATAAATTGAATAGGGGACGAATGCTGTAGTTCTGAACGTACTATTTGTTCCATTTCCCCAATGATAATAAGCTCATCAACAAACGATACGCTTGCAATGCAGTCTTTTAGGTACTTGTGGTCGTCAAACGAAATAACAATGGCACTAATCATGAAATATAAAACTATTTAAAAATAATTATGTAGTCGGCTGTAAAAGTAATAATTTTACGTTGAATATAAGCTATCGAATCAATGTCGCGTTTACCAATTTTAATGTACCATGCTATTTGTAAAAATCCTTCTGAAAGTAAGGGGCTCACATTGAGCTATGATAAATTGGAAGCACAGTTTAAGTATTTAGTTTCAAAAGGCTATACAAGTTTACATTTTAGGGATATTCAGAGGTTTAAAAACACCGATGAATTCCCAAAAAAACCAATCATTATCACTTTTGATGATGTGTATGTAAATCAATATGAATTCGCATACCCGCTTCTCAAAAAATATAATTTGAAAGCCTGTTTTTATGCACCGTTAGCGCATGTGGGTGGGTTTGATTCTTGGAATCAGGGCTCAGAACCTCTCATGAGTGTTTCACAATTAAAGGCCTTAGATCCGGAGGTGGTAGAGCTTGGGTTGCATTCTTTTGAGCACCGTCCTTATGATTCATTATCTATAGAGTCCATACAAGACGATTTTAAAAAATGTCAGGATTTTATTTCTAAACACGAACTGAATGTTTGTAATGTATTGGCCTATCCATATGGGAAGTTCCCTCGAAAAGAGCCTTTAGAATCTTTGTTTTTCAAAGAATTATCGACTCAAAAAGTGGCCTATGGTTTGCGCATTGGCAACCGATTGAATAGACTCCCTTTTAAAAATAATTATGAACTCAATCGATTGGATATTAAAGGGGAAGAACCTCTATTTAAATTCAAACTAAAATTAAAATTAGGAAAGCTCTCTTTATTTTAACCCTTTTTTAAGGAGCATTAATTTTGCATACCTTGAAAACACGCCGTAGGCATTTATTCCAGCGACTGCAAGTCCAGGGACACCGTCTAAAAAACCGCGTTTTATGATGTATTCATGAAAAAATCGATACATCGGCTTAAACGCTAAATGAAAATAACTCATTCCTTTGCCTTTCGATAATTGACGTTCAGCTTGAAACCAAGCATAGCTGTCTTTTTTCCCAATATAATGTACGAGTCCTTTGTAAGTGTAGTGCAGGACTTTGTTTTTAAGGGTCCCAACAGATCCATTTACGATCAATTTTTCATGTACATTACCTTCAAAATGACAGTTGGTTCTCTTGACCAATCGGGTCACATCGTTGTAATGATGATACAAAAAGCGATTCATATAGAAATGAGGAAAATTGAGTTTATACCCCGTGTGTGTATCAGATTCAATCGCTTCTAAAATTTCTTTTTGAAGCGCCTCTGTCACCCGTTCATCTCCATCTAAAAATAAGACCCAATCACAAGTCGCAAATTGAAGTGCGTGATTTTTTTGATTTGAAAAATTATCAAACTTTCTAGAAATAACTTTACATCCGTGATCGGTTGCAATTTGAACAGTTGCATCGGAACTCATGGAATCCACCACAATAATTTCATCAACAAATTTTAGACAATATAAAGCACCCTCTAGGTAGTGAGCTTCGTTATAAGTTGGAATGATAACCGTTAGAGTTTGCATAGTCGTTTAAAGTGTAAATCTACAAAAAAACTTTATATTTGTACCCAATGAATCGTCTAGACACTTCCATTATTATAAGTACTTACAACTCTACCAAATGGTTAGAGAAAGTACTGCATGGCTACAATAACCAAACGTATAGACTTTTTGAAATTGTGATTGCCGACGATGGATCAAATCAAGAAACATCGGATCTTATTAAGCAACTCCAAAAGGAGGTTTTTTATCCGATAGTGCATGTGTGGCATGAAGATAACGGATTTCAAAAATCTCAAATATTAAATAAAGCTATCAACCACTGTAGCACGCCCTACATTATTATGTCTGATGGGGATTGTATTCCGAGAACTGATTTTGTTGAGATTCATGTAAAACACCGAAAATTAGGATGGTTTTTGTCTGGTGGCTATTTTATGTTACCGATGAATATTTCAAATCTCATTACGATTGAGGACATTTATAAAGGCCTTTGTTTTAATTTAAAATGGTTAAAATCAAACGGTTTAAAATCATCTTTTAAAAACAATAAACTCACTGCAAAAGGGTTTAAATCTTGGTTTTTAAATAGGATCACTCCTACGAATGCCAGCTGGAATGGTCATAATGTTTCGGGATGGAAAAAAGATATCATCGCCGTTAATGGGTTTGATGAACGCATGCAATATGGAGGTCAGGATCGCGAACTTGGAGAGCGCTTATTTAACCATGGTTTAAAGAGTCAACAAATTCGATACAGTTCGATTTGTGTTCATTTGGACCATCCGAGGGGTTATAAAACTAAAAAATCGATTGATAAAAATTTAGAAATACGAAGAATCGTAAAATCTGAAAAACGCGCTTGGACCGATTTTGGAATTATTAGTTCTGAAAAAAAATAACGTTCTACGTCTTTCGGTACACCCCAATTTTCCATGAAGTATTTCCATTTTTAGAGTCTACTTTAGAAAATTCGATTTGTTCTAATTCGGGAATGTCAAAATACTCCCAGCATCCCGTACCTTCTCCAAAAATGGAGGTGATTAAAATGCCGTCTTTTTTAAGTTTACTTAGAATCCGATTGACAACCTTTGCTTTCACAGTGGTATTAATATAATAAAAAGCTTCATTAAAAACGATGGTATCAAAGTCTTGAGCCGGTGTGTAGTAATGAAGATCTGCCACTTGAAAATCAGCATTTTTAAACTTGTTTTGTAGGGCTTTCTCAATGGAAACCTTTGAGAAATCGACTCCATAAAAATAGCCGAGATCAAGCGGATCTAGGACCATTCTTAAAACCCCTTCACCAGATCCTAAATCTAAAACATGGGGTTTTTCTTGAGAATAGGTTTTAATGATTTCTGAAATTTTCGCATACCGAGGCGCTTCTTTTTCTGTTTTTAAATAGTCCCATTTACCGTTTCGGTATTGGCGGTTCCATTTTATTTTTTTTCTCCAGATATGAAATCGATCGATAAAGTTTAGAGTGTTCATTATATGTGATGTTTTAAAAAGGGTGATAATTTTTCTAAAATGAGTTCGGGTGTCAGTTGTTCGTAAAAAAACGATGGGTTTTCTTCAATTTTTTTCCGATCTTCTCTTGAAGTTGAAAACAAATCGGGGTTTTGATCCAATAAATGCACGGAGGTATGCAGCTGTCCGTCTTCAAAACTGGCCCAGTGAGATTTTATAACATAAGGAGAAAAAATAGTAAAAGTGGGTTTGTCAAGCGCTTTGGCAATATGAACAATACCACCTTCATTGGCGATTAATAATTGACACTGATTCATCAGGGCAATAAACCCTCTAATACTCGCTTCATACACATCAAAAATAATCGCATCTTGATGCTTGCAAGCGTTATAAATTTTAGTGACCTCTACTTTTTGGTCGGGCGCATAGTTAAATAATATATTCACCTCAAAATGGGTCGTTACATAGTCTATGAGCGCCACGATATATTCATAAGGCATCGATTTTTGGGGCGTACTTCCCAAAACCCCAAACATCACTACAGGCTTATCGTAAGCTTTTAATTTTGAATATTTTTTTTCGGTCGCTGTTAAATGTATTTTTGGCGTGTAGATAGGCGCTTCTAGCGGAAAAGCTGCGTTTACTAAATGAACTCTATCTTCTATAGATTTCCCACAGGGCTTTGTTTTTTCCTTTAAAAACGTCACATTATGAGTGTAGAAATTGAGCACCGGATTTTTATCTGTTTTTTTATACCCCACTCGAATGGGGGCTTTTGAAAACAACGAGATCACCCTACTTTGAAATTTAGCATAGGGATCAAAAATAATATCATACTGCGCCTTTCGAACCTCCCAAACCGTTTTTATAAGGGTTGGAATTTTTTTTAATTCCTTTTCATTCAATGGAATAATTCTGTCGATCGCTGGATTATTTTCGAGCACCCCAGTCGTGTAATCATAAACCATATAGTCCACTCGTGAATTTGGTATTATTTTTTTGATATTGGTGGCGATTAAAGAGGCAATGAGGACATCACCAATTCGCTTATTTTGGATTACAAGTATTTTTTTCATCACTTACTAAAGACTATCTTAGCAAGATATTACTTTTTTTAAAGCTACTAAAAGTTTACATGAACAATCTTATTATACATCCCGATTTTGCATCGCATTCTGATGCCATTTCTAAAGCCATTCGCGATTTTAATTCATCTGGAACGACCGTGCTAAAAGGAGAGCGGAACACCATCAAATCATTGAAAATTGACGGCTTAAACCTTAATATTAAGCAATTTAAAACACCGGCGTTTTTTAATGCATTTGTATATAAATACATTCGAAAATCAAAAGCACGTCGGTCCTATGAGTATGCCAATATATTAACTCAGAAAACAATTTTAACGCCTACGCCAATCGCTTATTTTGAAGCAACATCTTGGTTTGGTCTCAAGCAGAGTTATTATATCAGTCAGCATGTGGCTTATGATTTAGATTTTAGAGTTTTGATTCACGATTTAGAGTATCCTAATCGAACCGAAATTCTAAAACAATTTTCGGCATTTACTTTCAAGTTACACGAGCAAAGTGTTAATTTTCTAGACCATTCACCAGGGAATACCCTGATTATGAAAACGGACTCTAACCACTATGATTTTTATCTAATCGATTTGAATCGCATGCGATTTGAACCCATGAATTTTAATAAACGGATGCATAATTTTAGACGTCTTTGGCTGTCTAAAGCCATGGTGAAAACCATGTCCAAAGAATATGCCTCTTTAAGTGATTCCGGTATTTCTTCAGAAAAAACACAGGACTTAATGTTGCAATACAGTCGGAAATTTCAAAAACACATCAACTCCAAAAAACTCAGACGAAGCGGTCGAAAAATGGTTTTTAAAACCACGAATTAATCGGTAGATAATGTATGCTTAGAACAGTGATTCTTTATATTAGAGATGATTTTATTTGGACTCCTCTTTAATTGAAACTGTATTATTTATAAAGTTATTATTAAAAGTTTGCAAAAACGCTTTAATCTCTTGTTCTAGTTCGAGTTTTTTAACATCGGAGATGCTGTGTTGTAGGTTTCTAAGCTCTAACTTGTTTGTGGTGTCGTATAGTTCTGTGATTTTTTCCCCATCAAATATAAAGTAATAATTATCAATCATGACTTGGTAGTTATTGTTCACCAAATTCACAATCAAATTAGTTTCGTTTTTGTAACTGTTCCCAAAACTAAAAAAGGGCTCTGGATAGTCCAAATAGTCAAGAACACTGGGAATAATATCAATTTGTTGGATATTTTTAAGGTTGATCTCAGGGGTATCGTTGCTAGGATCGAAGATCAGTAGTGGAATGGCATAATTTTCCATTGGAGGCTGGTTGTGTTTTTTTGCTAACATCGAACAATGATCTGCCGTAATTACAAAAATTGTATTTGGATACCATTCTTGGGTTTTCGCATATTCAAAGTATTTTTTGATGGCATAATCTGTATAGCCTACTGATTCATGAAATAGTGATTTTGAATCTCCAAAAGCGCCTTTATACCGATTTGGAATCACGAAAGGCATGTGTGAGGATATGGTAAAAATCGACGCTAAAAAAGGAGGGCTCATACGCCCTGTTTGTTCCCCAAAGAATCTTAGAAACTCTTCATCATAAATCCCCCATTTACCATCTTCATGCCCTGGGGTTGGGTATTCATCTTTTCCGTAATAAGCATCAAAACCAGCGACCTTTGCATAGTGATCAAAATTTTGACTTCCGTTAAATGCGCCGTGGAAAAAAGCAGATTCATAGCCTTGTTTGGCCAAAATTTTCGGTAGACTTTCAATGTCATTGAAGGCATAAGTTGAATTAATAAACGATTCACCAAAAATACTTGGAACTCCTGTTAATATTGACGGAAGAGCCTCGCTAGATAATCGGCCATTGGCATAGCCATTTGGAAAATAGATCGACTGTGATATAAGGGAATCTAAAAAGGGTGTGTTTCCCACTTCAGGGGTCGAATAACTGATGTTTTCATCCCCAAAACTTTCCGCAATAATAATGACGATGTTTTTTTTAGTCATTACTTTGCCTTCATTATAATGTTTTATTGGGGTATAAATTTCTTGCAACGCATCGTCCTCAAAGTGACTTAATACCGCAAGTTTCTCTTTGTCTTTTAGGGTTTTCATAATGCAGAAGGGCGTATTCAGCACAATAACATTCGTATTAATGTTGGAGTAGTTAACGGCATCAATTCTGCTCAGTGGTTTTTCTTGTATGCCGCCTCTTCCCATCACTAAACTCAATCCAAGAACCAGCACAAATCCCAAAATAGAATAAACACTTTTGACAGAGGTGTTCTGAGTTTTTGGAGTCTTAAAATTTGGAATGAATTTCCAGAAAAAAGTAATAAACACTAGAAACGAAAGCGCTACATACCAGTATTGAGACACATAGGAGGGAATCAGTCCCATAATTTCGGTTTCCATGCCTTTGGCTGTGATCAAATCAAAGGTGCTTCGTCTGCCAGTAAATTCAAAATAAACGAGGTCGATAAAATTGGTCGCTAAAAAAATACTGTTGGTTATGAAAAATACCAATTTTAAAATTTTCTGGTATGGGCCCCCATATTTAAAGCCCCCAGGGATGGAGTGCCCAATGATGATTAAAAGATTGGTATAAATGATCACAGAGACATCAAATCGAATGCCCCCTAAGAAATTGATGAGATTAATTTCATCAAACGTACTGTAATGAAAGCGCACAAAAAGGAGTCTACAGAAACTGTAAAAGAGCGTTACGTACAAAATCCGTTTCGCTAACGTTTTTAAGCTTTCAACATACATCGGACTAAACCGCTACATTATGCGTTCGCAAGGCATCGTTTAAAGACGTTTTTTTGTTGGTGCTTTCTTTTCGTTTTCCAATAATCAGGGCACAAGGTACATTGTAGTTTCCAGATGGAAATTCTTTTACATAACTTCCAGGAATCACTACCGAACGTGCAGGGACGAGTCCTTTATATTCTTTTGGTTCATCGCCAGTCACATCAATAATTTTGGTACTCATTGTTAAGACCACACCAGCCCCTAGGACGGCTTCGGTTTCAACTCGAACGCCTTCCACCACAATACAACGGGATCCAATAAAAGCATTATCTTCAATAATTACCGGAGCTGCTTGAAGTGGCTCTAAGACCCCTCCAATACCAACGCCACCAGAAAGGTGTACATTTTTACCAATTTGTGCGCAACTTCCTACCGTTGCCCAAGTATCCACCATCGTACCTTCATCGACATACGCTCCAATATTCACATAACTGGGCATCAAAATAGTGCCTTTTGAAATATAGGCGCCATGACGTGCAACCGCATGGGGTACCACTCGAATGCCTTTTTCGGCATAGCCTGTTTTTAAGGGAATTTTATCGTGAAACTCAAACGGGCCCACTTCGATGGTTTCCATGGTTTGAATCGGGAAATACATCACAACTGCTTTCTTAATCCACTCATTCACTTGCCATCCCTCTGTGGTGGGTTCAGCGACTCTAAGGTCTCCTTTGTCTAATAAATCAACAAGGGTTCTAATCGCATCTTGAGTTGTGGTTTCGTCTAAGAGGGCTCGATTGTCCCAAGCTGCTTCAATAAGTGGTCGTAAGTTGTTCATCGTGTATTTTTCAACAAATATAAGCTTAATAAGAAATAAAATAAAATAAATGTTTGTGACTTTTTAACTTAAATGGGGTCATATTTTAAACAGAATTAATTTTTTTAAAAAAAACATGAAAATGCCTACTATTTCAGTAATTATAAGTACTTACAATCAATCAGAATGGCTTCGAAAAACACTTTTAGGTTATGAATGTCAGACTTTTAATTCTTTTGAAATCATTATTGCTGACGATGGTTCTGATAATCGAACAAAATCAGTAATTAATCAGTTTCAAACTCAATCAACGTTGAGTATTCAGCATATTTGGCATGAAGATCAAGGATTTCAAAAAACAAAAATTTTAAATAAAGCGATCGTTGCTTCTAAAACAGATTATTTAATCTTCACAGATGGGGATTGTATTCCACGAAATGATTTTGTGGAAGTACACCATAAAAAGAGACGTTGTAATTCCTTTTTGTCAGGAGGTTATTTTAAACTTCCCAAAACAATATCTGAACTAATTTCTGATGATGACATAAAGTCTCAAACATGTTTCGATTCAAAATGGCTTTTGAAACATGGATTGAAAAGGAGTTTTAAATTAAATAAACTATCTTCTAAAGGAGCTAAGGAGGCATTTCTAAATAGATTTACATTCACAAAGCCTTCTTGGAATGGAATGAATTCTTCGGGTTGAAAAAAAGATCTTATTGCAGTTAATGGTTTTGATACTAGAATGCAATACGGCGGAGAAGATAGAGAATTTGGCGAGCGCTTGGTGAATTATAATATTAAACCAATTCAGATTAGGTATAGTGCTGTTTGTGTCCATTTATTTCATTTAAGAGGTTATAAAAATGAAGAGACTATTAAATATAATAATGAAATTAGGTCTCTAACATCAAAGCAAAAATCTACAAAAACTTTATCTGGAATGGATTAGTTTAATTGTATGAGTTAGTAAAAATTTTATACGCACTTTCTGAATTTTAAACTGTATTTTTGCGTTCTATGGGACGTCTTTTAGCAATTGATTATGGGAGTAAACGTACGGGAATCGCCGTCACGGATGAGATGCAAATTATTGCATCGGGCTTAACAACGGTCGAAACAAAAACGCTGATACCGTTTTTAAAAACCTATTGCGAGAAAGAATCTGTTGAACTGTTTCTTATTGGATTGCCAAAACAAATGAATAATGAGCTTTCGGAAAGTGAGCCTTTAATCTTGAAATTTATACAAACTTTAAAAAAACAAATCCCACAGATTCCAATCGAACGTGTCGATGAACGCTTTACGTCTAAGATGGCTTTTCAAACGATGATTGACAGTGGTCTCAATAAAAAACAACGAAAAAACAAGGCACTGGTCGATGAAATTAGTGCGACCCTTATTCTGCAATCCTATCTTCACAATAAATAAGTCTAGAAGTATTATTTTTTACATCCAAAAATTGTATTTTTGAGCCCTTATAATTAGTTGTATGATTTTACCAATTGTGGCTTACGGAGATCCAGTTCTTAAAAAAAGAGCGATTGAAATTACGCCAGAACATCCAAATTTAGAGCAAATTATTGCCAATATGTACGAGTCTATGTACGGCGCTTTTGGCGTTGGATTAGCAGCACCACAGATTGGGCTTTCCATTCGGTTGTTTTTGGTAGACACGGCTCCTTTTTCGGATGATGAGAGTTATTCTATCGAAGAGCAGGCCCAACTAAATTCCTTTAAACGGACGTTTATCAATCCTAAAATGCTCGATGAATCAGGCGAGGAGTGGAGTTTTAACGAAGGCTGTTTGAGTATCCCCAACGTTCGTGAAGAGGTGTTGAGAAAGCCAACCATTAAAATCGAATATCAAGATGAGGATTTTAAAACCCATGTCGAAGAATTTGACGGTTTAATCGCTCGAGTGATTCAGCATGAGTATGATCATATCGAAGGGATTTTGTTTACGGACAAAGTATCGTCCTTAAAAAAACGCTTATTAAAAGGAAAACTGAGTAATATTTCAAAAGGAAAAACGAGTGTGGATTATCGCATGCGATTTCCAAATAGTTCAAAAAAACGTTCTTAAATCAAACTTAATCTTAAACTTAATAAATGGAATTAGATAAAATTTTAGCCATCTCAAAAAAACCGGGCTTATACAAATTAATCACCCAATCGCGTGGCGGATTTATTGCAGAATCGCTCATCGATCAAAAACGGCTATCCGTCAGTATTAGTAACAATGTGAGTGTATTAAGCGAAATCGCGATTTATACGCTCAACGAAGAATTGCCGCTGAAAGATGTTTTTTTAAAGATTTTTGAAAAAGAAAAGGGCCAAGATACAAGCACGAGTCCCAAAGCATCTAAAGACGATTTAGAAGCCTATTTTTTCTCGGTTCTTCCTGATTATGATGAAGATCGGGTGTATCCGAGTGATATTAAAAAAGTTTTAAATTGGTATAATTTACTAAATAAACACAAGCTGTTAGATTTTAAAACGGAGGCTTCTAGTACAGAAGAGGAAGAATAAAAAAAAAGCAGCGATTCGCTGCTTTTTTTAACACTATATTTTAAATGTTTGCACACTTAACAAAAGAATTCAACTACAACTGGAAGTTGGCCGCACCTGTCATTATGGGCATGTTGGGGCATACTTTTGTGGGATTCGTTGATAATATTATGGTGGGCCAATTGGGATCGGCCGCCTTGGCTGCGGTGTCTCTAGGGAATAGTTTTTTCTTTGTTGCCATGTCACTCGGAATCGGGTTTTCGACCGCGATTACGCCTTTAGTTGCAGAAGCAGATTCCGAAAATAATTTCAAAAAAGGAAAGTCCGCATTTAAGCATGGCTTATTTTTATGTACGGTATTAAGTCTGTTGTTGTATGCCATGATTCTATTGGCAAAACCACTTATGAAATTGATGGATCAACCCGAAGATGTGGTGGTTTTGGCGATGCCATATTTAAATATTATTGCCATTTCGTTGATTCCGCTTATTATTTTTCAAGGATTTAAGCAATTTAGTGATGGATTGTCGTTGACCAAACACGCCATGTATGGGACTCTATTTGCCAATATTTTAAATGTTGGGTTTAATTATTTATTGATTTTTGGAAAATTTGGATTTCCTGAAATGGGC
Organism: Formosa sp. Hel1_33_131; assembly: GCA_949499105.1. Lineage (GTDB taxonomy): Bacteria > Bacteroidota > Bacteroidia > Flavobacteriales > Flavobacteriaceae > Hel1-33-131. Next base: position 31,979 of record CATEFX010000057.1, read on the forward strand.
ATCGTTGGGGCTGGGATTGGGACTCTAATTTCTCGTGTAGCAATGATTGTTCTGATTTGGGTTTTACTTAAAAACGATCCAAAAACAAAGGCCTTTGTAAGTCATATAAAACTATTTGTTTTAGAGAGTTCGATGCTAAAAAAAATATTGAACCTCGGGTTGCCAAGTGCCATGCAAATGTTTTTTGAAGTCGCTATTTTTACAGCGGCCATTTGGTTGAGTGGTATGTTGGGGAAAAATGCCCAAGCCGCCAATCAAATTGCCCTCAACTTATCGTCTATGACTTTTATGATTGCGATGGGGTTGAGTGTCACTGCGATGATTCGTGTTGGGAATCAAAAAGGATTGAAAAATTATGTTGAGCTTCAGCGGATTGCAAAATCAATATTTCTAATGGGGATTATATTTGCCTCTATTTTCGCAACCTTATTTTTAATTTTCCACGATGTATTTCCAACTTTGTATCTGGATTTAGACGATGTAAATAACTATTTAGACAACCAAGAAGTGGTTGCAATCGCCTCCAAATTACTGTTGGTGGCGGCGCTTTTTCAGATTAGTGACAGCATCCAAGTGGTGTTTTTGGGGGCCTTAAGAGGGTTGCAAGATGTTATAATCCCAACCTTGATTACTTTTGTTTCCTACTGGGTGATTGGGTTTCCAACAAGCTATTTCCTTGGAAAGGCCGATGTTTATGGCAGTACAGGTATCTGGATCGGACTCTTAGTCGGATTAGGGTCGGCCTCCATTTTTTTATATCTTAGATTTATTTTTCTAACCAACCGTTTGATTCAAACGCATAATATGAAGTAACTATGGAATTACCAAAATTCATCCTCGGAGATAACACCAAATTTCCAAACGCAATCTATGTCATTCATACGGAGTTCCCACGGTTTATCATCAACTTAGAAACCGATGAAGTGGAGTGGTTAGAGGAATTTGATACCCAAGATGAAGAGGAATTACTTTCGGAAACCGAAACAGCCATTGAAGAAGCCTCTGCTTTTTATGACAGTGAAGTCACTACTTACGATACTTAGAAATGTTAGAAACGCTTTTAGAACTCGACACCTCTATTTTTTTATACCTAAATAATTTAGGAACGCCCTCATGGGATGGGTTTTGGAACCTGATCACCAACAAACGCACCTTCATTCCGTTGTATCTTGTGCTGCTGTATTTGATGTCAAAATCAATGCCTAAAAAACAAATTGTGATTCTCGTACTCACCATTGCTGGTATGATTTTGTTTACGGATCAAGTGACTAACTTTTTTAAATTCACTTTTGAGCGCTTACGTCCTTGTGCACAAGAAGGGGTTTTAGAATACATACGACAAAGCGACTGCTGGGGGTATGGGTTCTTTTCTGGACATTCCTCCAATTCTATGGCCACCGCAATTTTTACAGGCTTAATGCTACGCCCTGTTTATAAGAACTTAATTTATTTTATGATTATCTGGAGTTTGGTCGTGGCTTACAGTCGGATTTACTTAGGACTTCATTATCCGTTAGATATTATTTGTGGTCTGACTTTCGGAGTCCTGGCTGGGACCCTGTTTTTTACCATTTTTAAGCGGTTAAGTGCGCGTTTTGTGCAAATTGAGTAGATATTCAGCAGCGGCAAAGGGCGAGCGCTTATTGGCTGCTATCAAGGCCATTTGAGCTTTTAATTCTTTGGCGATCACTTCATCCTGAAAAAACTGATCTTTTAATTGATTTTCAATCGATTGTAGCAACCAAAATGTATTTTGTTCCTGCCGTTTTTTGGTGAAATACCCTTCTTTATTGGCCTGTTCGATATAGTCAGAAATTAAAGTCCATGCGGCGTCAATCCCTTTGTTTTCGAGCGCACTACACAACACTACTTTTGGAGTCCAATTGGAGGCTTTCGCAGGGTAGAGGTGAAGGGCCCGGTTAAATTCTACCTTTGCTAATTTAGCTGCTGTTAGATTGTTTCCATCTGCTTTGTTGATGATAATGGCATCCGCCATTTCTATAATTCCGCGTTTAATCCCTTGCAGTTCATCGCCAGCCCCAGCCAGTTTGAGGAGTAGGAAAAAATCAACCATGCTATGAACGGCGGTTTCACTTTGTCCAACCCCCACGGTTTCAATCAGAATTACATCGTAGCCGGCAGCTTCACAGAGAGTGATCGCTTCTCGGGTGTGTCGTGCCACCCCACCCAACGCATCGCCTGCGGCGGAAGGGCGGATAAATGCCTTTGGATTTTTAACGAGCGCATCCATGCGGGTTTTATCCCCTAAAATACTTCCCTTACTAAGCGTGCTCGTTGGGTCCACGGCCAAGACAGCCACTTGAGACCCCAGTTCTGTTAAGTACGTGCCTAACGCTTCTATAAAGGTGCTTTTTCCAACCCCAGGCACCCCTGTGATTCCAATTCTAATGGACGGTTTTTGGTGTTCTAAGCAACTTTGAATCAGGGTATGGGCTTTTTCTTTATGGGTTGGGCTGTGACTTTCAATTAAAGTGATCCCTTGACTTAAAGCCGCCGTATTTCTATTTAAAATTTTCTCCAGTAGCGTTGCCGCAGAGGGTTGCTCTAAGCGTTTCTTTTTGAGCTGTAAGATCGCATCCTTACTCGTGGCTTCTTGGTTTGAAACCCCTTCATTTTCTTGAAGTGCACTTTTTGTTGGTTGCTTTTTTTTCACGTTTCTAATATTGCCCCTAAATTAATCTAATTTTTTATATTAGGATTGTTTTTTTGATTGTCCGTATCTTTAGGATCAATTTAAACCCATGGATTTTAAAACGTTTTTATTTAAGTGGTCACCAAATCCCATTAAAGTCATTGCGCCAGCTCTTGATTTTAGTGCCTATGTTTCTATGGACTTATCGAAAGATAATTCTGCGCTTCAACGCTTTGATCATAGCAGTTCAGAAGCATGGACCCACTATATCAATGCCTACCTTCAAAGTCGAAATAAATCCATTGCCTATGGGGGGTATTTAGAAGTACGATCGCTCTACACGAGAAGCGACCATTTTAGCACCAAAAGCGCCTCCGATTCACGAAACATCCATTTGGGTGTTGACTTGTGGTGTGCTGCTGAAACGCCCGTCCTCGCGGCCTTTGAGGGAGTGGTGCATAGCTTTCAAGACAATACCAATTATGGCGATTATGGCCCGACCATTATTCTAAAACATTGCATTGAGACTGTGGAGTTTTACACGCTCTACGGGCATTTAAATAGGTCCTCAATTAAAACTTTACGTAAAAATTACCAAATATCTAAAGGACAGGTCATTGGGTGGCTCGGAGGTTCGAAAGTAAATGGGGATTACGCGCCGCATTTACACTTTCAAATCATCAAAAATATTGAATCCTATGAAGGCGATTATCCAGGGGTGTCTTCTCAAAATGATTTAGCATTTTACCGTGCTAATTGTCCCGATCCCAATTTGATTTTAAAGTTGTATTAGCAACAATTTCCGCCCGGAGTACACTGTGTTTCTGCATTCAAATCCGAGAGTTTGACTTTTGGTTTTTCTGGAATTCCACAGTTATCTTTTGCTAAACAATCGGTTTGTTGGGTGATGAGTAAAAAGTGTTTTCCATCAAAATCAAGTCCAAATTTACCAATGGTCTCTGCTTGATATTCGACTTCAATCTCTAAGTCTTCGATGTTTAAGATTTTTTCAGAAAGCGCAATAATACTCAATAGTTTTCCTGGGTGCAATCGGTGGTCATAGTCGTCTGAATCCCACAGTTGAAAATTGACTTTGGTCTCGTTTCGGACGGTACCACCACAATCGATGAATTGTTTGTTTATTTTTCCAACTTCCGTCACATGAAAGTGCGTAGGTACCAACGTTCCATTGGGCAATTGAAACCCAATGGTTTCTGAATTTTTTAACACGTGTTTGATTTCTGATAATTTCATAGGGCAGTTATTGAGTTGAATACAAAGATAGTTTTTTTGATTTTATTGGATGCTTTGATTTAGCATTTTACCGTGCAAATTGCCCCGATCCCGATTTGGTTTTGAAGTTGTGTTAAGGGAGAAAAATAGATTTTCCATATTATGTATAACGTTTTGTATAAGATTAGTTGCGTGTTTTAAGCACTAAAGTTAGCAAATAAAACACAGATAAAAAGTCCGCGAGGACTTTCGTAAATAGGCTAAAACCAGCAATTAATTTTATACGGTGTTGGCATTAGTTTTTTTATTCAGTTTAACAATTAAAATCCAAAATAATGAATGTATTAAAAAATTCAAAATGTAATTCCAAATCGGATTATCATAAATTAAAGGTATTTGGTATGAAATCCAAGTTACAAAAATTCCAATTGCTCCAATCATTATCAATGAAGCAAACCAGCCTAATATTCCACTTGCTGTTCGGCTATCTTTTCCATATAAAGGAAGAAAAAGTAAAACAGGCAAGATTAAAGCAAATAGGTAATTCGATGAAAACGCCATCCAAAAAACAGAACGTATGGGTTTTATCGTAGTTTTAGTTTCATTATTGACTTGGTTTTCGTTTTGGTCTTTATTGTCAGATTTAAAAGATATGTTTGATAAATTTCGAGATAAAAATTCAGTATAATGTTCCTTATTCAGAACTTTGTTTTCAAGTCGAATAATTTTATTCAATTTTAAGGAATCGGTTTCATAGTTCTTTTTAATATTCTGAATTTTTTCTATTTGATTTATCTTATTATTAGTGTGAAGATTATAACTAAAATTCAAAACTAAATCTGTCAAAATTAAGAACCCTATAATTGAAATCCCTGAAGCAGTTCTAAATCCCCAAGATTTTGAATTATCAAATAATAAATTAAAAAAATGCTTAATGGATTCTATCATTATGGTTGTTCAGTCAAATTAATGCCAACTCGTTATATATCAACAAAAGGGTGTGTTAACGGATATATATTCCGGGATAACACAATGTTTTAGTTGTTATTATATGTAACTGATTTCAGTGCAAACATCTAGCTTACTCCCCAAATCAATAATTCAAATAAAAAAATCGCTTACATTCGGTCAAGCTACTTATGAAGAATCAGATTTGGGATCTAAGACTTATATAAAAGTAAAAAATAATCACGGATAACCAAATATATACTTGATTATTAACCCTTTAGTTTTGCAAGTTATGAGGATCTAATACGCTCGCAGTCTACACCGGCTGTAGCTGTCCTAAAATGTATTTTTCTTTCATCTAGATTAAAGCAACTCTTCTTTCATTTTAGGGCTATTTCACTTATTGAGCTGTTCATTTTTTATTTTTGCGAAGTCAGGAGACTTCGCAGAGCGGGTTCCTTTTTCCGTAAACTAGCTAGCGTTGGCTATTCATTCGTTTAATTTCCAGTTATTCCGTTTATAAATGTCTCAACAAATTCAACAATCTGTTTTAATATTTTATCTCCTAATTCTTTACGTTTTAATACAGACGGTTTTTTGCCTATTATTAAATCCAACACTTCATCTCGCAATGGTTCACGTTCTGCATACAAATAGTTTTCAATCAGTTTTTGTGTTTTCTCTTCCGATAGATTCTCTTGTGTCGTTAGTTTCTTAAACGCTTTATTTTGCGCTTCATTCCAAAATACATCAAATGCTTGTGGAATATCTTCTGTATTTTCGATGCGAGGGATATACTCTTTAATAAACTTTTGAATTAACTCTCTTTTACTTCTTAGATTTACTTCTGTATTCAGTAAGTTTGAAATTTCTTGTTCTGTTTTGGTGACGTCTTTTTGAGTATCCGATTTTAGTTTAATTAATAATTTAATGATGTAATTTACATTGATTTCGTCTCGGTGAATTAATTCCAATTCAAAATCTACATCTTCTAATATCGAAACCTTTTCTTTTTCGGTATCGCTTTTTACTTTTTGCCACAAATCTAAATACTTGCTTTTGTAATCTTCAAAAAGTTGCTCGTCCATGGCTAAATCTTCCCACTCAAAATCTGAAAACGCATTTAGAATGTTCCGAACACGCATTAATTGACGAAAAGCCTTGATGAATTCCAATTCATCATCTTCAGAAACTAAATCGTTTACACTCTCTACGTCTGCTGTGATTTTAATTAATTCGTCATAGGAATCATTAAATTTTTCTACATAATCATCATACGGTTTCATAATGATTACTTCAATGGCTTCTTTATTACTAAACAAGGTTATGGCTTCATCGGTTGCCTTTTTTAGGTTTCTAAACACCACAATATTTCCTTGCGATTTTTGTTCGTTTAGTATTCTATTGGTTCTTGAATAGGCTTGAATTAAACCGTGATATTTTAGATTTTTATCTACGTACAACGTATTTAATGGCGGACTGTCAAAACCTGTTAAAAACATATTGACGACCAATAAAATATCAACTTTTCGTTCTTTTACTTTCTTTGATATATCATTGTAATAATTGTAAAACGACTGACTGTCTTTGGTAGAAAACTTAGTGCCAAACATGGTGTTATAGTCCACAATATAGTCGTCTAATTTTTCTCTACTGTGTACATTCATTCCGTACAAAGCAGGCGATTCTTCGACGACTGATACTTCTTCTGGAATAAACCCATTGGCATCTGCATCTTCTTCATTGGCTACATAACTAAAAATGGTGGCAATTTTTAAATTGTGTTTACCTTCTTCTTTTTTCTTCTGAAATAAATCGTAATACTTTATCAGGTTTTTCACACCACTTACTGTAAACATCCCTGTAAATTCTTTTTGGTGCGTCTTTCGGTGATGATTGGCAATAATGTAATCGGTAATTTTTTCTAAACGTGCTTCACTATCCATTAACTCTCTGGTGTCAATGTCTTCTACTTCAATATCTATTTCGGTTGCGGACGCGGAACGTTTATATTTTCCGACATATTCTATAGAAAATTTGAGTACGTTTTCATCTTTTATCGCATCTGTAATGACGTATTTGTGTAAACACTCGCCAAATAGTTCTTTTGTAGTTCGTTTCCCTAATTCGTTTTTTACCGCATTGTCTTTAAAAATAGGGGTTCCTGTAAAACCAAATAGTTGGTTGTTTTGAAAAAAGGCTTTGATTCTGTTGTGTGTTTCTCCAAATTGCGAACGGTGACATTCATCAAAAATGAATACTAATCTGTCTGTGCGACTCGCCTCCATTTTAGATAAATACTTGGCTTTGCTTATGGCCGTATTTAGTTTTTGAATGGTAGTAACAATTAGTTTTGTATCGTCTCCAAATTGCTTAACTAAGGATTTTGTATTGTCTGTACCATCAATACAACCTTTGCTAAAACTGTTAAACTCTTTAGTGGTTTGGTAATCTAAATCTTTTCTATCGACCACAAAAACCACTTTTTTAATCTGTGGCATATTCATTATGATCTGACTTGCCTTAAAAGAAGTTAGGGTTTTACCCGACCCCGTAGTGTGCCAAATATAGGCGTTGTTATTTGAGTTTTCTACTTGATTTACAAGGGTTTCTACGGCATAAAATTGATACGGTCTAAGTACCATTAAAATTTTATGGGTTTCATTGAGTACACTATACTTACTTATCATTTTTGAAATATGACAAGGCTCTAAAAAATCACCAGTAAAACCGTTTAAAATATTGGTTTGACGTTTGTTTTCTTTATCCGTCCAATAGAATGTTTGTTTGAAAGATTGGTGTCGGTTATTGGCATAATACTTTGTATTTACACCATTGCTGATAACGAATATTTGCACGTATTGAAACAAAGCCGATTTTGCACCAAACGAATGCCTTTGATAGCGGTTTATTTGATTAAAGGCTTCCTTCATTTCCAGACCTCTACGCTTTAGTTCTATTTGCACCAATGGCAAACCATTCATAAGCAAAGTAACGTCATAACGGTTTTTGTAACTCCCTTCCATAGTCACTTGGTGTGTGACTTGAAATTGGTTTTGACACCAAAAAGCGGTATTAAAGAACTCAAAATACAGGTTGTCGCCATTATCGCGTTCTATATGTTGTTTTGCTCGTAGTGTTTTGGCTTTTTCAAAAACAGAACCTTTGCTCAATATATTTAAAACACGCGCAAATTCGTTTTTAGAAAACGTAATACTATTGTGCTTTTCTAACTGCGTTTTTAGATTGGCAACCAAAGCGTTTTCGTCTTTAATGATGACTTTTTCGTACTTCAACTTTTGCAGTTGAGCCACCAATTGGTTTTCTAATACTTGTTCGGGTTGTGTGCTCATTTTTTTAGTCATTGCGAGGAACGAAGCAATCTGCTACCTGTTTAGTTAAGTCATTCCAGTTGGGGTTTAATCCATTAATTAATGCAATTTTTGTGGCTCTGTTACCTCCTTTTAGTTGTTTTTCTCTACCAATTGCATCGCCTATCATTTGAAAGGCTTCATAATAGACTAGTTTGTTAAGATTGTATTTTGCCGTAAAAGACTTCGGGTTTATTTTGTCTTTATGCTGTTGTATGCGTTTCACAATGTTTGCAGTAACACCAATGTATAAAGTGGTATTGTTTTTATTGGTTAGTATGTATATAAATCCTGGTTTCATTTTTTTCTGTTATTGCGAGGTGTTACTCGTCGTCATTGCGAAACTTCTTGCTATTGCGAGGTGTTACTTTTCGTCATTGCGAGGCCTTACTTTTTCGTCACTGCGAGGCTTTACTTTTCGTCATTGCGAGGCTTTGCTTTTCGTCATTGCGAGGCCTTACCTTTCGTCATTGCGAGGCACGAAGCAATCTGTTTAATAATTCCTGTTTATTTAAACAGATTGCCGCGTTCGTGCCTCTCTCGCAATGACGTTACACAAACATTTTTTGTAACACCCCTTTTTTATAGGTTTTGGTCCTTTCTATTTGTTTGTTTATCGTATTTATTTTGTTATCTATTTTTGATAGGAAATCAGCGATTTTGGTTTGTTCTTTTATACTTGGAAAATTTACTTTAATATCTTTAATTATTTTTAGGTTTAAACCACCTCTTCCTCCATCTCCAGTAGACATTCTTCTTATTTCTTCATATCTCATATCGAGATTGAAATATAAAAACATTGAATAATAAGTTTCTGGATTTGGCATAATTGAACCTATTGATTGATTAGTACAAAGTTCAACTTTATTAATAGCTATTGTACCTCTTGTTTTTCCTTGACCAGCAAGACCTATTAAAATACAATTGATTGGTAGTAATTTGGCACTTGACTTTTTTAACCCTAATTCTGTTATTCTATTTTCAACTTCTGAAACCATTTTCAAATTGAGTTCCCCTGAATTCATCCAACGAATTTTTCCATTCCAATAATCCTTTCTTAGTGTGCTTGGTGTACCTCCTGCGGTTATTTTGGTAACTTCCCCCAATTTCTTCTCTTCCCACTCAGGAAAACCATTTTTATTATCATCTTTAAACCGTAGTTGTTGGCTAAAGATTTGTTGCATAATTCCTTTTTTGTATTGCTCTAAACCGTTTAGTTTTTCTTGTAATTGGTTTAGTTTTTGGTCTACAATGCTAAAGAAATGGGCTATTTTTTTTGTTCTGGTAGAGTTGGGAAGGGGAGTTTGATTTTTGAAATATTGTCAAAAAATAAATATTGTCTTACTCCACCTTCTTGAAACCTTAAGACAGAAGTTTTAAAACTATTGGTTTCTAAAAAAGCTAATAAAAAAGAGTCGTCAATTATATCATCCGTTTGAAAGCAAACATAAAGCGAACTAATTAAAATATTTGATAAGTTGTCGCTATATCCAATAGAACCTACATTTATTCTTGCAGGATTATAAGCAAAAGTATTAGGTTGAATGATTTTATAAATACTTATATCAAAACCTCTATCATTACTATTAACACCATCAAATTGCTCCGATTGTGGAAGGAAACCTTCTTTGTTATTAATTGAATAGACAGGTAGGTTTAAATTTTCTTTATTCTTCTTGTCAGTTTTTTTAATATGTTTCCCTAACTGCTCATTTATCCAATCGGCTTTAAACTCTGGAAAGCGAACCAATGGGATCTTGTTTTTTAGCTTGTCCATCATTTAAAAAGGGGTGTCTATATTTAATTCTTTACACAAAGCAATGAGTTCTTTGTCGGTTTCTTGCATACTGGTTTCTAAGGTTTTTAGGGTTTTAGAAACTAGGGCAATATCAACAGGGTCTTCTTCTTCAAAAGTGTTTACATATCTTGGTATGTTCAAATTATAGTCGTTTTCAGCTATTTCTTCTAAAGTAGCTACATAACTATATTTGTCTGTAACCGTTCTGTTTATGTAGGTATTTACAATAGTTTCTATATCTATAGCACGCAACATATTTTGTGTTTTCACCTTTTCAAAATGTTGGCTACTATCTATAAATAATATATCCTCAGGATTTTCTCTACATTTTTTAAAGACTAAAATACACGTTGGTATGCTGGTCCCGTAAAATATATTGGCAGGTAAACCAATGACGGCATCTAAATAGTTTCGGTCTTCAATTAAGTATCTTCTAATGTGTTGTTCTGCACCGCCTCTAAACAAAGCGCCGTGTGGCAAAACGAGAGCCATAGTTCCGTTTTCTGCCAAGTGGTGAATCATATGTTGTACAAAGGCAAAATCGGCTTTGCTTTTTGGGGCTAGTTTTCCGTATTGGCTAAACCGATCATCACTTGTAAATAATGGGTTAGCACTCCATTGAGCTGAAAAGGGTGGATTGGCTACAATGGCTTCAAAACGCTCGTCAATATGTTGTGGATGTTCTAAAGTATCTTCTTGTTTTATGTCAAATTTTCGGTAATGAATATCGTGCAAAATCATATTCATACGCGCCAAGTTGTAAGTCGTACGGTTAAGCTCTTGTCCGTAAAAGTTGGTTACGCTTTCTACTTCTTTTGCCACACGTAATAAAAGAGAACCCGAACCACAAGTTGGGTCGTAAACCGATTTTAGTTTTGTTTTTCCTGTGGTCACCAATTTTGCTAAAACTTTACTAACTTCTTGTGGTGTGTAAAATTCGCCTGCTTTTTTTCCAGCTCCACTTGCAAACTGCCCAATTAGATATTCGTAAGCATCTCCTAAAACGTCTGTCTCTGTGTTTTCAAGATTGAAATCAATTTTATCTAAATGCGATAACACTTTGGCAATAATATCATTTCTTGCTTCTGGTGATTTCCCCAGTTTGGTAGAGTTTAAGTCCATATCCTCAAACAGATTGTCAAAATCTTCTTCGCTTTCCGTTCCCATTGTTGTGAGTTGGATATTGGTCAGGATTCTCTGTAAATCTTCTAATATGAAATTTGAAATGCCTTCGATATCACTATTTCCTCTTTTTGAAATTTGGCTAAACAATTCACTAGGTTTTAAGAAATACCCTAGTTTTTCAACCGCTTCTTCTTTAATAGCTTGGATGTATGCTTGTCCGTTTTGAGTATTTTCGTTGATGCTTGTAAAGACCATTCCATCTGGTTTGAGAATTGTATTGGCATACATTCGCATCTTTTCAGATAGATATTTGTAGAAAATGAATCCTAAAATATAATCCCGAAACTCGTCTGCATTCATTTTTCCTCTAAGCGTATTTGCTATATTCCACAGTTGTTGCTCGAGTTGTTTTTTTTGGTCTTCACTCATTTATTTTAATCTATTTTTTCTTCATGTTACCTCCACTGTTAGATCTATTTTTATGCTGCTACCAACCCAATATTTACAATCAATCGTTTGAAATCATATACCATATTATCTGTTGCTAGTTCCCATTAGGATGGTGTACACTTGCAATTCTTAATAAAATAATATCTAAATGTTGGTTCTATTGGTTATGAAGAATCAGATTTGGGATCTAAGACTTATATAAAAGTAAAAAATAATCACGGATAACCAAATATATACTTGATTATTAACTCTTTAGTTTTGCAAGTTATGAGGATCTAATACGCTCGCAGTCTACACCGGCTGTAGCTGTCCTAAAATGTATTTTTCTTTCATCTCGATTGATGCAACCCTTCTTTCATTTTAGGGCTATTTCATTTATTGAGCTGTTCATTTTTTATTTTTGCGAAGTCAGGAGACTTCGCAGAGCGGGGGTATGGAATTTGAGTCAGTGCTTGGCGGTCGATTTAATATCGATTATAAATAGTTAGCAAAAGTCAGTCTTCTTTTTTGTACAAATGAGGATTTTCTACGATCCCTTTTTTAAAGATTTTTCTAATGTTCATTCTTATAGATGAGTCAATTTTTAAAATTTGATTTGTAATTATTTGCTCAGGCCGTCCTCTAAAAGTCGTAACATGAAATTTATCATTAGCTTGTAGCGGATTATTTGAAAAATAATAATTAGATACACAGTTTCGAGAAGAATTTACTAAAACTGGACTTACAGAATGCCAAGAAGATTGATGTGTGGCCATTACAATTAACCGATTAAATCTAGAATGTAAAGTGACTTGTTTTTTCTTTAGACCGTTGGGCCATAACTCCAGATGTCCTCCGTTTTCATCATTCCACTCAGGACTAACATAATATAGCAAATTCAAAACTCTCCATCTATTTCTATCCTTATCATGTGAGTTATCTAAGTGTGGGTTTAAGAATTGACCTTTTTTCATAGAGGATATACCACCAGCATACAAATGTTCATCAGGGCAAAGAAACTCTATTTCACAAATATCTTTAATGTTCTGTACGATTTTTTCATTTTGAAATGCATAAATTACCTCTTCTAAAATAGGATGATATTTGTTCATTTGAGCCGCTATATGCTTATCCTCTCGCAAACTCTTTTTTAAAATCATTTTTTTTGGATCAGGAAATTGGATATTGATATGTTGTGCAATTTCTACAGGCAAAAGGTTGTCAATATAAAAGTAGCCTATGTTGTTTTTTGAATTCTTATAGTGTTGTTTTATTGAATCTCTATCTTGGTTTATTTTATCTAATATTATTTTCGCCAATTCAACTCTGTTTATAGTGATTTCTTCCATTGTTGTTTGAGGTTTATCTAGTTTACTATAATTTTTGTTAACTAGTATATACATGCACCAATAAGCCTGCATATTTATTGTTATTACGTGTATTTTTCAACTTTTAGTTTTATAAAATTTATCTAACTATTTATTCGTTTTTGAAACTTTTGCATACACGAAATCGCCCGTATAATTTACAGTACTAAAATATCTAAATATTGGTTCAATTGGTTGTGAAGAATTAGATTTGGGATCTAAGTCTGATATAAAAGTAAAAAAAAATCAGGCATCTCCAAAGAAATACCTGATTATTAAACGTTTAGTTTTGCAAGTGATGAGGATTTATTCATTCACGATCACCCATTCGCCTTTGGCAATTAATGGTTCTGCTTGCTTGTATTTTACGGTTTTATTTTCGCCGCTCATCACATGCTTAATCGTCACACGATCGTTACGTCCAATTTTTGGCTGGTCTCTCACAATGGTTTCCACGGTTTGTTGTGCTCGTTGTGTGTTGCCTGCCGCTCTGGATTGTGCCGAACGCTCATCTAAATTTGGAATGTTTTCCTTAGACGTTTGTGTGTTTTCTCGACGGCGCGATTTTGCTTCTTGAATGGTATTGGCGGTTTCCTGTGGAATTTCGCCTTTAAATAAGAATGAAATCACATCCTTATTCACCTGATCAATCATGGCCTTAAACAATTCAAATGACTCAAACTTATAAATCAATAAAGGATCTTTTTGTTCGTGGACCGCCAATTGTACCGATTGTTTCAGTTCGTCCATTTTTCGTAAATGGGTTTTCCAAGCATCGTCAATAATGGCTAAAGAAATGTTTTTCTCAAAATCCGTCACCAGTTGTTTTCCGTTGGTTTGGTACGCTTTTTCGAGGTCGGTGACCACTTGTAATGACTTTACACCATCGGTAAAAGGCACCACAATGCGCTTAAATTTATCACGCTGTGTTTCATATACATTTTGAATGACTGGAAATGCTAACTCCGCATTTCGTTCCATTTTAGAGAGGTAGTGTTGAAACGCTGTTTTATAAACCGTTCCAGCAATCTCTTGCGTGGTTTTACTCGCAAATTCATCCGCTGAAACAGGGGCGCTCATTGAAAAGTAACGAATCAATTCAAACTCAAAGTTTTTATAATCGTTATTAGCCTTATTGCCTTCCGTAATAATTTCAGACGTGTCATAGATCATATTTGCTAAATCGACGCGTAGACGTTCTCCAAAGAGGGCATTATAACGACGTTTGTACACCACTTCACGCTGAGAGTTCATCACATCATCATATTCTAAAAGACGCTTTCGAACTCCAAATTGATTTTCTTCCACTTTTTTCTGGGCGCGTTCAATCGATTTTGAAATCATTGAATGCTGAATCACTTCGCCTTCTTCAAGACCCATACGGTCCATCATTTTGGCAATACGTTCGCTACCAAAAAGACGCATTAAATTATCTTCTAAAGAAACATAGAACTGGGAGCTTCCTGGATCTCCTTGACGCCCCGCTCGTCCTCTTAATTGTCTATCGACACGACGTGAATCGTGACGTTCCGTTCCAACAATGGCCAAACCGCCAGCGGCTTTAACTTCTTCTGATAATTTGATATCCGTTCCACGACCCGCCATGTTGGTGGCAATGGTTACTTGTCCGGGCTGTCCTGCTTCAGCCACAATATCGGCTTCTTTTTTGTGCAACTTAGCATTTAAGACGTTGTGAGGAATTTTGCGAATGCTCAACATTTTCCCTAACAATTCACTAATCTCAACATTGGTCGTTCCAATCAATACCGGACGTCCAGCTTTCGATAAATTAGTGACTTCATCAATCACCGCATTGTATTTTTCACGTTTGGTTTTATAGACTAAATCTTCGCGATCATCTCTTGCAATCGGACGATTGGTAGGGATTTCGATCACATCTAATTTATAAATCTCCCAAAACTCACCGGCTTCTGTGACTGCCGTTCCAGTCATCCCAGAAAGCTTGCGGTACATTCGAAAGTAATTTTGTAAGGTCACCGTTGCAAAAGTTTGTGTCGCGGCTTCAATTTTTACATTTTCCTTGGCTTCAATCGCTTGATGCAATCCATCGCTATACCGACGGCCGTCCATAATACGTCCGGTTTGTTCATCGACAATCATCACTTTGTTTTCCATTACCACATATTGAATGTCTTTTTCAAAGAGGGCATAGGCTTTTAAGAGTTGATTGAGCGTGTGGATGCGTTCCGATTTGATTCCAAATTCTCGAAATAATTCTTCTTTGAGTTCGGCTTCTTTTTCGGTGGCAAGGTTTTGAGTTTCAATTTTTGAAATTTCCATGCCGATTTCTGGCATGACAAAAAAGTCGGGATTGTCTTTTCCAGATAAATATTCGACCCCTTTATCAGATAATTCAATCTGATTATTTTTTTCATCAATCACATAATAGAGTTCTTCATCCACTTTGGGCATTTCTCTATTGTTGTCCTGCATATAAAAATTCTCCGTTTTTTGAAGCAGTTGTTTGATGCCTTCTTCACTTAAAAATTTTATTAAGGCTTTGTTTTTTGGAATCCCTCTAAAGACCCGTAACAATTGTAATCCACCCTCTTTGGTGTCGCCAGAAGCAATTAGCTTTTTGGCTTCAACAAGCACGGTGGTTAGGTATTTACGTTGAATGCCAACAATGTCTTCTACTTTTGGTTTAAGCTCCATAAACTCATGGCGATCGCCTTGAGGAATAGGGCCAGAAATGATAAGTGGCGTACGTGCATCATCAATTAAAACCGAATCGATTTCATCAACAATTGCATAATGAGGCGCACGTTGGACGAGATCATCGGGCGTATTTGCCATGTTATCTCTTAAGTAATCAAATCCAAACTCATTATTAGTTCCGTAAGTAATATCGGAATTATAGGCGTTTTTACGTTCTTGAGAATTTGGTTGATGGTAATCAATACAGTCAATAGTCAACCCATGAAATTGAAAAATAGGCGCCATCCAAGCGCTATCACGTTTGGCCAGGTAATCATTCACGGTTACTAAGTGAACACCTTTACCTGTCAACGCATTTAAGTAGACGGGGAGCGTGGCAACCAGCGTTTTTCCTTCTCCAGTATGCATCTCGGCAATTTTGCCTTGATGCATTGCGACCCCTCCAATAAGTTGCACATCATAATGGACCATATCCCAAGTAATTGGTTTTCCGGCGGCATCCCAAGAATTGGCCCAAAATGCTTTTTCATCGTTTAAAGTGACATAGTCTTTGGTGCCCGAAAGCTCGCGGTCGAATGTACTTGCAGTGACTTCAATTTGAGCATTGTTGACAAATCGTTTGGCGGTTTCTTTGATCACCGAAAATGCTTCGGGGAGGATTGCATCTAAAACGTCTTGCGTTTTTGCGTAAACGTCATCTCTTAAACCATCAATCTCTAAATAGATATCTTCTTTTCGATCAATGTCTTCGGTCGAATCCGCTTCAAGATATAATTCTGCAATGCGATCTTCGAGCGATTTACAAGCGTCTGTGAGCGTCGACTTGAATTCTTGAGTTTTGGCGCGTAAGGCATCATTGCTTAAGGCAGCAATGGCGGCTTCAAATGTTTTTATTTTGTTAACGACGGGCATGATCGCCTTGACGTCTTGTTTGGATTTATCTCCAACGAATACTTTTAGTACCGAATTCAGTAAACTCATTATAGGTTTTTATTTTAATAATCTTTAAATGTAAAGACAGTCAAAGATACAGTTTGTTGTTATTTTCTTTGTGAAATAAAGCAAAAAAAAAGCCTCGATGGAGACTTTTTTAAATAATTTTTGAGTTTTTAATATTCATCTTCATTCCAAAGATAATCTTCGTCTGATGGATAATCAGGCCAAATTTCTTGAATGGAGTCATATGAGTCTCCTTCATCTTCGATTGATTGAAGGTTTTCCACAACTTCGAGTGGAGCTCCTGTTCTAATAGAGTAATCTATTAATTCATCTTTAGTGGCTGGCCAAGGCGCATCACTTAGGTAAGAGGCAAGTTCTAATGTCCAATACATTTTTTGAAGTATTTAATTTTTGCAAAAATAATTTTTTAGTTGAAAAAATCAAGTAAAAAAGCATTTATTTCATCAATAAAGTTATGAACGTTCTAAAATCCTCTGTAAAATAACAAATTATTAGACAGTGATTTACATTTTTTTAATCAACTATTAGGTGGTTTTATTGGGGATCCATTTGATCTCCGCCGCCTGTAACTCATTTGACAATTTTCGTGCCAATACAAATAGGAAGTCCGATAAGCGATTTAAATAGATCAGGAGTTCGGGTTGTAAGGGTTGCGCACTATGGAGTTCAGAGACATTTCTCTCGGCACGGCGACAAACACATCGTGCAATATGACAGAATGACACGGTTTGGTGTCCCCCTGGTAAAATGAAATGAGTCAGTGCTGGTAGTGCGGCATTCATCGCATCAATTTTTTCTTCCAAAAATGTAATTGATTCTGCTTTTAGGAAGCTGATTCCGAGACGTTTTCTTTTAGAGTCGTCTTTAAGTTTATCAGGGTCCGTCGCTAAAAGGGCGCCAATGATAAATAACTGTTCTTGAATTTGTAGGAGTGCTGTTTTGCTGTCATTGGAAATCGCTTGATCCCGAACCAAACCAAGGTACGAATTGAGTTCATCGACGGTACCATAGCTTTTAATTCTTAAATCGTGTTTTGGTAAGCGAGTCCCACCTACAAGTCCGGTGCTGCCTTTATCGCCTGTTTTTGTATAAATTTTCATGTGCTTATATTTATTGTTTTTTTAGGACACATGCAGTTCGCTATTGATCATTTTCCATGGGAGTTAAAATTTCGAATATGCTCGTTTGATGTGTTTAATTTAATAGTTCCTTAGAAACGCCTCCTTTTTAATAGGTTCTATTTCTCCGGTATATTTTCTATAAAGTTAAAAGTAATATTTTATTTTCCCAAGAGATTAAAGTCTTATCGTAAAATGTTCTTTGGGTTGTTCGGATCTAAGAAACAAGAGCCCCCAATAAAAAGTATCAATCGATACAGAAATTTCAGCGAATGCTTTGAGCTGATTCCATTGCTCAAACTGCTGTTTGGTTTCTCGAATTGATTTGATAATGATCACTGAATCTCGATGACAATGTGCAATCAAACGTTTCATGGAATGAGGTTCAAGGGAGTCCGAATTTAAATAAATGCAACTCGGGGCTTTAGAAATTGAAACGTCAGAGTTAATCAAGGCATCGGTTGTATTATAAGGGATGCAAGTGGTTTCTAAAGCCAACGCACATTTGTGGTTTGAATCGATGCTATCCGGGATGAAACAGTGGTTAAATTTAAAATAAGCGCCGAATCGATATAGAAATTTTGACTTGGAGTCTTGTTTAGATAAATGTTGATGGGCGTTGTGGTTCGTACGCTCATAAAAACACTTGGTCACTAAATCAAACACAAAAGGGGAGTGGACACCATGTTCGTTTTTGGAGCGCCACCAAAATTTTAAATATGATATAAGGACATTCAATTCAGTTTTTCATTTAATTCCATCCACCTCAATTCCTTCTCTTCAATAACTTCATTTAAGGTTTTGAGCGCCTCTGAAAGTGTGTTGATGGTCTCCATATCAATGTCTGGAACCAGAAACTTTGCTTCCAATTCTTTTTTGTCAAATTCAAGCGATTTCAGCTTACTTTCAAGGTTGTTCAATTCTTTTTGTTCGTTAAAACTTAATTTTGTTTCCGATTGATTTGTGGCTGTTGGCTTTGCCGTCAATGTTTTTTTGGGTTCAGCGGCTACGGGTGTACTGTCTTCATACGTTCTGAAATCGGAGTAATTTCCTGGGAAATCTTCCACCATACCTTCGCCACGAAATACAAATAAATGATCGACAATCTTATCCATAAAATAACGATCATGCGACACCACTAACAAACAACCCGGGAAATCGAGTAAGAAGTTTTCCAAGACATTGAGGGTTACAATATCCAAATCATTGGTGGGCTCATCCAGAATTAAGAAGTTTGGATTTTGAATTAATACGGTACATAAATACAGCCGTTTGCGTTCGCCACCACTAAGTTTTTCGACAAAATCATATTGTTTTTTTCGACTAAATAAAAAGCGTTCGAGCAATTGTTGGGCACTAATTTGTTTGCCTTTCATCAGGGGAATATAATCGCCGAAATCTCGAACGACGTCAATGACCTTTTGCATGGGCTTTGCTTTGATTCCGTCTTGCGTATAATAGCCAAATTTAATCGTTTCGCCTTCAATTATTTTGCCGCTATCGGGCTGAATTCCACCCGTAATCATATTTAGGAATGTGGATTTTCCGGTACCATTCTTACCAATAATTCCAATGCGTTCCCCGCGTTGGAAGACGTATTCAAATTTGTCTAAAATTAGTTTTTCATCAAATGCTTTGGATACTTTATGGATCTCTAAAATTTTACTTCCCAAACGTTCCATATTGATTTCCAACTGAACTTCATGATCGTTTCTTCGTTTGCTGGCACGTTCTTTTATTTCATGAAAATCACTGATTCTTGACTTCGATTTTGTGGTTCGTGCTTTGGGTTGACGGCGCATCCATCCCAGTTCTTTTTTAAAGAGTTGCTTAGACTTGTTTGTTTCAATTGCTTCCCGCTCAATCCGTTCTTCTTTTTTCTCGAGGTAATAGGAGTAATTTCCTTTATAATTATAAATACAACCTTCATCTAGCTCGATAATTTCTGAGCAAACACGCTCCAGAAAATACCGGTCGTGCGTCACCATAAATAAGGTGATATTCTCCTTCGCAAAAAACGATTCCAACCATTCGATCATTTCTAAATCCAAGTGGTTGGTGGGCTCATCCAAAATTAGTAAATCAGGTTTGCTCAATAACGTGTTAGCCAGTGCCAATCGCTTCTGTTGTCCACCAGAAAGTTGCCGAACCTTTTGATCTAAATTTTCTAGTTTTAACTTAAAAAGTATTTGTGTGTATTGGGTTTCAAAATCCCAAGCTTGATAGCGTTCCATGTCATCAAAAGCGGTCTGATAGAGATTACTGTCTTCAGGGTTTTCAAGAGCTTCGTGGTAGGTTTTTATGACCTTTAAAATCGGGTTGTCGGATTTTAAAATCGTTTCTTCGATCGTCAAATCCTGGTCTAAAACAGGTTCTTGTGATAAGAACGTGGTTCGCAGGCCTTTTCGATACACGATTTGACCTGTGTCAGGAGCGTCTTTTCCAGAAAGAATGTTTAAAATTGTTGTTTTACCAGTCCCATTTTTGGCAACAAATGCTATTTTTTGATCTTTATGGATACTAAACGAGAGGTCTTCAAAAAGACTGAGTTCGCCGTACGACTTTGATATGTTTTCTACGTTGAGGTAATTCAAAATTTTGTTTTTGCAAATAACGGATAATTATACACGAATTGCCTTGTTGAAATGATGAATTAAAAATAAATATCGAATCCCAATAGCGATGAGAAGCGGAACTAATCCAATCGCAAAGGATTGAACGCCTGTGATCCAATGCAATCCCATCAGTGAAAGAAGTAAAATAAGAAATTTTAAATAACTCAACCCACGATTATTGAGTTTCGTTTTTAATAGTGAGGGTATAAAAAACAGGTTGAGTGCACAGGCCCATAAAAGATTGTAATTATAAGCCGTTGCGGTGTGGTCGGTTGCAAACCAAAGTAATAACAAACCAACCCCAATAAGGCCAGTTATAGCAAATATACAAACGTCTAACCAGTGACTTCGCTTGTTTTTTTTGTAATCATTATAAGTGATGAGAAGTAATAGAAGCGCTAAAATTCCTAATATAAAAAGTGGACTGCTAAAGAAGTTGTTGTGTGCAATAGCATCCGAGGGGCTAAGTGTTTTTGAAGCAGAAACGACGCCTGTATTTCCTGTTTTGGTATGCGCGTTTTCGAGTAATATATACAAGTTTTTAGGTAGAAATAGATGTTCTTCGACCGTCGCAATCTGATCAATTTTTGAACCTAAGGCGATGTCAATTCCTAAACTTCCCCATGAGTTTTGATTCAAATCAGATCGAATTAAATTCCTGAAAGTTTGTGGTTCAAATGAGGTTGGAGGGGTATAAACGAGTGGGTCGTTAAGGATGGTTTCAATACCATCTATGATTTTTGTAGCACAGTTATTATAGAAAAAATCATAGGGATAGGATTGATTTTCTGGTTTAATATTTTCTGTTAAAAAAAGATAAAATGCTGTTTTTTGTTCTGTACTAAGGTTCAATTGTTGTTCCTTAATACTTCGGTTTAGATATTGATAATCTGAAAAAACAGCGTCAAATTCAGCCCTGCCAATTTGATAATCGAGTTTTCCTTGGGCAAATTTCAAATAAAAACCTTCGGTTTCAAAATCATACCGTCCATAATCAAAGACGATGTCAAAATTATAGAGCGGATCTTTGATTCTAATGGCCGTATGTCCAAAAGCATCATTTAACGAGGCGCCAGGTCCGAAGGTAAGGATGCTTACTTCAGACTCGTGTGTGAGTTGAAGCTGTGCGCTCACGGTCATCGTGATGAGTAAAAGAAAAAGGATGGTTCGTTTTTTAATGATCATTATCTAAAGATGCTTAAATCAATTTTGAGAGAAAATACATTTGAATATAGGGCGGCGCTTTGATCGCCAATATCGGTGAAGGCATAGTCTAAAAAGATGCCGTTATATTTGAATCCGACGCCAAAATTTGGTTGAAATGTTAAGGATTCAGAGTTGTCAATTTGTAGTTCATTTTGAAAATTCCCTAATCCAGCTCTTAAAAACACAAGATCGGAATAGCCAAATTCCAGCCCTAATGCTGGATTAATGCTCACAAATGACGTAGAGATGAGGTCGTTATTTTGCTCAAATCGAGTGACTAAATCAAGTTCGGCTCTAAGCGTATAATCGTAATGGAAGGTGAATAGTTTTGACATCCCAAATTGTAATTTTGGAAGCGTTAATTCCGTCGTTTCTGGCGGCTCTTGATTTTGTCCCGGAATGGCATCTTGAATGTCTTTCAGACGATCGGCGTCAATGGCCCAAGCGTTAAACGTTGTGGTGATATCTCTGGCCATTAATCCAAAGTTCCAAGTATTGTATTTAAATTGAATACCCACATCTAAACCAAATCCCCATGAAGACGCAAAATCGCCTATAATTCGTCTAATTATTTTGGCATTAATGCCATAATTCAAACCTTTTAAGGGGAGTTTTCGCGCAAAAGAAAAGGTAAGTCCGTAATCTGCAGCCGAAAATAAATTAATCCGATCATAATTGATCACGCCTTGCTGGTCGATGAGTTTGGTCGTGTCCAGAATATCATCAACTCCAAAGCGAATTAATGAAACCCCAATGGCGCTTTGATCGTCTAAGGGCATGGCAAAAGCCATGTAGTTGTAGTTGGCAATGTTTGCAAAATAACTGGAATGCATAAAGGCAATTTGGTTATCATCTAAATGTACTAAACCTGCTGGGTTCCAATATCCCGAATTAACGTCTGCAGTAGAAGCGACCACGGCATTGCTCATTCCCAATGCAGAAGCATCAACCCCAATATTCATAAATTCATTCGAATATTTACGAGAGGTTTGAGACACTAAAAATAAGGGTGTCAAAATCGTTAAGACTAGTTTTAATGCTTGCAAGGGCTTTTTTTTAATGAACTAAATAAACACTAATATAAACTCCGATTTTTTTTAGATATTGTTGTTTATTTACCAAAAACAAAAATAGTTTATTATTTTTACTAATTAATTACAATTTCTTGTGAAAGCACATATTCCTAACTTTATAACATTATTAAATTTATTCTCGGGGTCCATTGCCGTCATTTATGCTATAGAAGGCCATATGAAATTAACGGCTTTGTTTTTATGCTTGGGTATTTTCTTTGATTTTTTTGATGGCCTTTTGGCACGCAAATTAAAGGTTCAAAGTGAGCTCGGTGTTCAATTAGATTCCTTGGCTGATATGGTGACCAGTGGTTTAGTCCCCGGTTTGGTCCTTTTTCATTTATTAGGATTAGCGCCCCAACCTTCTTGGGAAACACACAGTTTACTCCCTTATTTTGGGTTATTAGTCACCTTGGCGTCCGCCTATCGCTTAGCGAAATTTAATATTTCTGAAAACCAGTCTGACGCTTTTATTGGATTGCCAACACCCGCCAATGCGCTCTTAATTATTGCGTTGCCATTAATTTTAGACTTTCAAAATAGTGATGCTATAAATGCCATCATTTTAAATCCTTGGTTTTTAATTGGCGTGACCATTTTGAGTTGTTTTTTGTTAAATGCACCCATTAAATTGATCGCATTAAAATTTAAAACATGGAATTTTAAAGACAATGCTTCGCGCTATATTTTGATTCTTTTATCGCTGGTCCTATTAACAGTATTTCAATTTGCTGGGATTCCACTTGTGATTATCAGCTACATCATTTTGTCTATAATGTCAAAATAATTTATAAACCACTAATTTATGGCTTCAGGCTTTTTTGCACTTCTTGATGATATTTCGGTTCTTATGGACGATGTCCTCACGATGAGTAAAGTATCCGCCAAAAAAACAGCTGGGATTCTCGGCGATGATTTAGCAGTGAGTGCAGAAAAAGCATCTGGCTTTGTGTCTTCTAGAGAATTACCCGTATTATGGGCCATTACTAAAGGCTCTTTTTTAAATAAACTCATCATTTTACCCTTTGCATTTTTACTCAGTGCCTTTTTACCTTCAGCAGTCACAGTAATTTTAATTTTTGGTGGGATTTATTTATCGTTTGAAGGAGCTGAAACGATTTTCGAATTTGTCTTTCCTCATAAACCGAAAGGCACTAAAGCCACTGCTAAAACACTGTCAAAATCTGCTGTTTTACGACTAGAAAAAAATAAAATAAAATCCGCCATTTTAACGGATTTCATCTTATCTGTTGAGATCATTATCATTGCGCTTGGGACGGTTGTAAACGAGACTATTGGGGTTCAAATAGGAGTTGTTAGCATTATTGCAACGATAGCAACTGCAGGGGTTTATGGGCTTGTGGCACTGATTATTCGCATGGACGATTTAGGTTTTAAATTGATCCGAATGAGTGATGGTCAAAAAAATAGTTTCCATTTTATGGGGGTCGGATTGGTCAATGCCTTGCCAGTGGTCATTAAAACATTATCAGTGGTTGGTACCATAGCACTTTTACTGGTTTCAGGTGGCATATTCGTTCATAATATAGACTTCTTTCATCCCCTTTTAGAAGGCTTGCCGGGGATGTTAAGAGAGTTGATTTTTGGCTTAAGTATAGGGCTTATAGCCTTTTTTGTTGTGAGTCAATTTAAGCTAATTTTAAAATTCTTTTTTAAAAAGTCCTAAAGATTTAAAATTCTAACTTTTTCTTCCGCAATTCGAAGTTTTGTCCGAGATATACTTTACGGACCATTTCATCACTAGCCAATACTTCTGGTTTTCCTGCCTTTAGAATACTTCCTTCAAACATTAAATAGGTGCGATCGGTAATCGCTAATGTTTCTTGAACATTATGATCGGTGATTAGGATGCCTATATTTTTTTTAGTCAGTTTGGCAATAATTCGTTGAATATCTTCAACCGCTACAGGGTCAACGCCTGCAAAAGGTTCATCAAGTAATATAAAACTAGGGTCGGTTGCGAGAGCACGTGCAATTTCGGTACGTCTGCGCTCACCTCCAGATAACAAATCGCCTCTGTTGGTTCGGATGTGTCCAAGGCTAAATTCATCAATTAAAGATTCCATTTTATCAACTTGTTCTTTTTTAGAGAGTTTTGTCATTTGAAGAACACTCAAAATATTGTCTTCGATGCTTAATTTTCGGAATACAGAGGCCTCTTGAGCCAGGTAGCCGATTCCACTTTGCGCTCTTTTGTACATCGGGTACGATGTGATTTCTTTGTCATCCAAAAAGATCGAGCCACCATTGGGTTTGATTAAACCAACCGTCATATAAAATGAGGTTGTTTTTCCTGCCCCATTGGGACCAAGCAATCCAACAATCTCGCCTTGATTAACTTCAAGAGAGACATCTTTTACAACTTTTCGTCCATTGTAGGACTTCATTAAATTTTGAACTCTTAATTTCATTGGTTTGTTTAAAGAATTTTAAAAATAGTAAAATGAAATTTACTAAACATCAATGCTCTGTACTTTATATTAAATTTAACTAGGCTTCCAAGATATCTAGGTATTCGTAAGCCCGTCTCAAATGTGGGATGACAATCGTCCCACCGACTAGAGTGGCAATACTAAGCGCCTCCGAAATTTGTATTCTACTTAAGCCTTCTTCATGGCATTTTTCTAGGTGATAGCGTACACAATCGTCGCATCGTAATACGGCGGAAGCGACTAAGCCCAATAATTCCTTGGTCTCCGTATTTAAAGCCCCTTCTTGAAATGCATTGGTGTCTAAATTAAAAATACGCTTGATGACGGTATTGTTTTCTGCAAGAATTTTAGAGTTCATTTTCTTGCGATACGCATTAAATTCTTCTACTTCATTCGCCATTTTTTTCTTTTCTTTTTTGATTTCGTAAAACAAGTTTTGATATGAGGATACTGACTTGGTATAATATTAAGACAGGGATGGCGACGATAATCTGACTCGCAATGTCTGGTGGGGTGATAATGGCTGCAAAAACTAATACGATTATTAAGGCATATTTTCTGTTTTTGCGTAGGAATTCTGGAGTTACTAATCCTATTTTGGTTAAGAAATAGATGATAATCGGTAATTCAAAAATAAATCCAGAGGCTAGTGTAGAGGCTCGAATCAGTCCTATGTATGAGTTTAAATCAAAATCGTTGTGAACTTGATCGGCTACAGAATAGGTTCCTAAAAAGTTAATAGATAACGGACAAACAATATAATACCCAAATAAGACCCCGATAAAAAATAAGATAGAAGAGATGAAAATAAAACCTCTAGAGCTATTTTTTTCTTTGGAGTAGAGTCCCGGACTAATAAATTTCCAGAATTCATAGAGAACGTAAGGAAAGGCAATGATCAATCCAAATGTGATGGAAGTCCAAATATGTGCTGAAAACTGTCCAGCCATGGTTCTACTTTGAACTTCAAAATCAAAATTAGTGTCACAAAAACTCTCAAACCCTAATAACTTAGAAGCATTACAAAGAAATTCATAGGTAAAAAAATCGGATTTAGTTGGACCAAAAATCAGGACATCAAACAAAAAGCCTTTCGCCAAAAATGCTGCAGTCGCTGCAATCATTACAGCGCCTAAAGCTCTTATGATGTGCCATCTCAATTCTTCGAGATGGTCTAAAAATGACATTTCTTTTTGGTGTCCCATAACTAGATGATTCCTTCTTTAATTAGGTCATGAATATGGATAACACCTGCATAACGGCCATGATCTTCTACAATGAGTTGTGAAATTTCATTTTTATCCATGATCTCCATTGCTTCGATAGCCATGGCATTGATTGTAATAGATTTTGGGTTTTTACTCATAATATCTTCAGCGCTCAGTTGTGAAAAATCTTCGGTCTCGGCGAGCATTCGTCTTAAATCACCATCGGTAATAATACCAACGATTTTTTCGTCTTTTGTGACGGCAGTCACGCCTAAACGTTTTTCTGAAATTTCTATAATAACTTTTTTGATGCTTGCGTCTGGACTGACTTCGGGTTTTTCGGTCAGTGCTAAAATGTCACGGACTCTCAAAAACAATTTTTTTCCTAAAGCGCCGCCAGGATGGTATTTGGCAAAGTCGTCACTAGAAAATCCTCTTAGCTCTAATAAACAAACTGCTAATGCATCTCCAATAACTAATTGAGCAGTTGTACTAGTCGTCGGAGCTAAGTTATTGGGACACGCTTCTTTTTCAACATAGGAATTAAAAACATAATCCGATTGTTCGGCCAACATTGACTTCATATTTCCTGTAATCGCTATCAAGGCATTTCCTGAGTTTTTCAACAACGGAATTAAAACTTTTATTTCTGGTGTATTCCCACTTTTGGAAATACAAATGACGATATCGTCTTTAAGAATGAGGCCTAAATCGCCATGAATGGCGTCTGCGGCATGCATAAAAACAGAAGGCGTGCCTGTAGAATTTAAAGTTGCTACAATTTTATTGGCAATAATGGCACTTTTTCCAATGCCCGTAATAATCACACGGCCATTAGAATTTAATATTAATTCTACAGCTTCAGCAAAGGTGTCATCAATAAACTCCGCAAGTTGAGAAATTGCGAGGCTTTCAATGGCGATCGTTTTTTTGGCTAGGGATACTATAGATTTTTTAGAACTCAATTTTTTTATCTTTTGGTTGTGTAATTATTTAAATATATCTACCTTTAATTAACATTACAAAAAAACAAAAAAAATAGGAGTGTTCCCGAATTTATTCCGATTTTGATTGAATTAACCACTTTTTTTTTAATTAAGACAAGAAATTTACCATAGAATGAGTATTTCGACTAAACAATTACATACTGCACTAAAGACCTTTTTTGGTTTTGATAAATTTAAAGGGCTTCAGGAACAAGTCATTGTTAGTATTTTAGAACAGCGGAATACATTCGCTATTATGCCAACAGGCGGAGGGAAATCCCTTTGTTATCAATTGCCTGCTTTAATGCAGGACGGGACAGCGATTGTGGTGTCTCCTTTAATCGCACTTATGAAAAATCAAGTGGATGCTATTAGAGGTATTTCGAGTCAACAAGGAATCGCTCATGTATTAAATTCTTCTTTAAATAAAACTGAAATAAAACAAGTAAAATCAGATATAGAATCTGGAATTACGAAACTTTTATACGTCGCTCCAGAGTCGCTTTCAAAAGCAGAAAATATTGAGTTTTTAAAAGCTCAGACCATTTCATTTATGGCGGTCGATGAGGCCCACTGTATTAGTGAATGGGGACATGATTTTAGACCAGAATATAGAAATTTAAAGCATATTATCACCCAAATAGGGGATAACATCCCTATTATAGGACTAACCGCCACAGCGACTCCAAAGGTGCAAGAAGATATTTTAAAAAACTTAGGAACCACAGATTCCCAAACATTTAAAGCATCTTTTAATCGTCCGAATTTATTTTATGAGATTCTTCCCAAAACGGAACAGGTTGATAATGATATCATTCGATTTGTGAAGCAAAATGAAGGAAAATCGGGTATTATTTATTGCCTTAGTAGAAAACGCGTGGAAGGATTGTCTCAAATTCTACAAGTGAACGGCATTAAAGCCGTACCGTACCATGCGGGTTTAGATGCCAAAACACGTTCTAAACATCAAGATATGTTTTTGATGGAAGATACGGATGTTGTCGTCGCTACGATTGCTTTTGGTATGGGCATCGATAAACCAGACGTTCGTTTTGTGATTCATCACGATATTCCAAAAAGTATCGAAAGTTACTACCAGGAAACCGGACGTGCAGGTCGCGACGGTGGTGAAGGTCACTGTTTGGCATATTACGCTTATAAAGATATTGAAAAGCTCGAGAAATTCATGTCAGGAAAACCTGTTGCTGAACAAGAAATAGGCTTTGCTCTACTACAGGAAGTTGTCGCAATGGCTGAAACCTCCATGTCGCGTCGGAAATTTATTTTACATTATTTTGGGGAAGCATTTGATACAGAAACAGGCGATGGTGGACACATGGACGATAACGTTCGTAACCCTAAGCCTCAGGCAGAGGCTAAAGATCAAGTAAAATTATTACTTGAAATAGTCTCTCATACTCACGAAAAATATAAAAGTAAAGATTTAGTAAATGTCATTACGGGTCAAGAAAATGCTCTTATAAAATCCCATCGTACAGATGAGAAGCCGTTTTTCGGGAATGGCAGTGGTCATGATTCATTATATTGGATGGCACTGATTAGACAAGTGTTGGTTGCTGGATTTCTAAGAAAAGATATCGAAACTTATGGTGTTTTAAAGTTAACGACCAATGGGCGTCAATACTTAGAATCTCCGATATCTTTTTTAATGACAGAAGACCATACATATAATTTACAAACTTCAAATCGAAACTATAACACGTCCACGGAAGTTGTTGATGTCGCTTTGATGGGGATGCTAAAAAGTCTCCGAAAATCCAATGCCAAAAAACTAGGCGTTCCTCCTTTTGTAATTTTTCAAGATCCATCCTTAGAGGATATGGCACTTAAATATCCAATTACAATTGAAGAACTTTATAATATACATGGGGTTGGAGAAGGAAAAGCAAAACGGTATGGGAAAGATTTTGTGGCGCTTATAAAACGTTATGTCGATGAAAATGAGATTGATCGCATGGAGGATTTAATCATAAAATCGACGGGATCTAATTCATCGTTAAAACTATATATCATTCAAAACATTGATAGAAAGCTTCCTTTTGATGATATTTCTTCAGCAAAAGGGATGAATATGGACGAATTTATTCGAGAATTAGAGGCGATTGTGTTTTCGGGTACAAAATTAAACATCAATTATTGGATCGATGAAATCCTTGATGAGGACCAGCAAGACGAACTTCACGACTATTTCATGGAATCTGAAACAGACGAAATTGAAGCTGCTGTCGAAGAATTTGATGGCGATTATGAAGATCAAGATTTACGACTCTATCGTCTTAAGTTTATTAGTGAAGTTGCTAATTAAAAAATTTTTCACAAAACCATTCTGGAAACTTTTTAGTTTATAATTCCTCCGTATCTTTGCAGCTCTTAAAAAAATAAAATCAAACGCATGAAAGACGGTTTATACGCAAAATTCTCGACCACTAAAGGAGAGATCTTAGTAAATTTAGAATACCAAAAAACGCCGGGAACAGTAGGTAATTTTGTTGCTTTGGCAGAGGGAAACTTAGAAAATTCTGTAAAAAGTCAAGGTGAGCCTTATTATAATGGCTTAAAATTTCACAGAGTCATCCCTGATTTCATGATTCAAGGTGGCTGTCCTCTTGGTACAGGAACTGGAAATCCAGGATATAAATTTGCAGATGAATTTCATCCCGATTTAAAACATGATACGCCAGGCGTACTATCAATGGCCAATGCCGGTCCGGGTACCAATGGGAGTCAATTTTTTATTACTCATATTCCAACCGATTGGTTAGATGGAAAACACACTGTTTTTGGGAAAGTTATTGAAGGTCAATCGATTGTGGACACGATTAGTCAAGGCGATGTTTTAGAAACCTTGGAAATTATAGCCGTAGGGACCGAGGCAGAAGCATTTCAAGCTGTTGAAGCTTTTAGAACTTTTGAAGGTTCAAGAGAAAAAGGTTTAGCTGAAGCAAAAGCTGTTATTGAGGCCGAGTTAGATATACTCGCGACTGGTTTTGAAAAAACAGAGAGTGGACTTCGTTACCAAATCCTTCAAAAGGGGAGTGGAGCACAAGCTGTAAAAGGCGCAACCGTTTCCGTACATTATAAAGGACAACTAGCCGATGGGACTGTATTTGATTCTTCTTACAAACGGAAAGAACCGATTGAGTTTGCTCTTGGAACAGGTCAGGTAATCGCAGGCTGGGATGAAGGGGTCGCTCTTTTAAGTGTCGGAGACAAAGCACGATTTGTAATTCCAAGTCATTTAGGGTATGGAGCACAAGGCGCTGGAGGCGTCATTCCTCCAAATGCTAATTTAATATTTGATGTTGAATTAGTAGATATAAAATAATACAATTAGGATCACATAAAAAAAGCACCTTGAGGGTGCTTTTTTTATTTTATAGCAACTGTTTATAAACAACTTCCAATTATACTTCAAGTTTCATAACTTATTCGTAAATTTGTTCGCGTTTAACAACGCATAATGACAAACACTACTACTAAATATATTTTTGTAACAGGAGGCGTAAGCTCTTCATTAGGAAAAGGGATTATCGCGGCATCTTTGGCGAAATTACTTCAAGCCCAAGGTTACCGTGCGACCATTCAAAAATTAGATCCTTACATTAATATCGATCCAGGAACGTTGAATCCTTATGAACATGGCGAATGTTATGTCACAGACGATGGAGCCGAAACAGATTTAGATTTAGGACATTACGAACGTTTTTTAAATGTTCCAACATCTCAAGCTAATAACGTGACTACAGGTCGTATTTACCAAAGTGTGATTGATAAAGAACGCCGTGGTGAGTTTTTGGGAAAAACGGTACAAGTCATTCCTCATATTACCGATGAGATTAAACATCGGGTTCAGATTTTAGGAAAATCGGGGGACTTTGATATTGTCATTACTGAAATTGGTGGAACTGTTGGTGATATTGAGTCGTTACCTTATATTGAAGCGGTACGTCAACTTAAATGGGAAATGGGGAATGAAAATGCCCTTGTGATTCATTTAACTCTCATTCCTTATTTATCAGCTGCAGGCGAATTAAAGACAAAACCCACGCAACACAGTGTCAAAACGTTGATGGAAAGTGGGGTACAAGCCGATATTTTGGTTTGTAGAACTGAGCATGAGTTGAGCGATGGTATTCGAACCAAATTGGCACGTTTTTGTAACGTCAAAAGAGAAGCCGTCATTCAATCTATTGATGCTTCTACTATTTATGATGTTCCCAATTTGATGTTGGAAGAAGGCTTAGATAAAGTGGTGTTACAACAATTAAATTTAGAAAGTCATACGCCCGATCTAACGTTATGGAATACTTTCGTCACCAAACATAAAAACCCAAAAAGTGAAGTTGTTATAGGGCTGATTGGCAAATATGTAGAATTACAAGATTCTTACAAATCAATTTTAGAATCCTTCATACATGCGGGAGCAGCCAACGAAGTAAAGGTCAAAGTTGAATCTATCCACTCAGAATATTTAACACCAGACACTGTTGCGTCCAAAATTGCACATTTAGATGCTGTGCTCGTCGCTCCAGGATTTGGAGAACGCGGTGTTGAAGGAAAAATTGAAGCGATTCGATATGTGAGAGAGCATCAAATTCCGTTTTTCGGTATTTGTTTGGGAATGCAAATGGCCATCATTGAATTCTCTAGAAATGTTTTAGGATTAAAGAAAGCGAATTCATTTGAAATGGATGAATCTACACCAGATCCTGTAATCGCTATTATGGAAGCTCAGAAAAAAGTGACTAAAAAAGGCGGCACCATGCGATTGGGAGCATGGAAATGTGACCTTTTAGAAAATAGTCAAGTAGCGGCTATTTACAACAACACTTCAATTATGGAACGTCATCGACATCGGTATGAGTTTAATAACGACTATAAAGTTCAAATAGAAAATGCAGGCATGAAAGCTACGGGTTTTAACCCTGAAACTGGACTTGTTGAAATTATTGAAATTTCATCGCACCCTTGGTTTGTAGGCGTTCAATACCATCCAGAATATAAAAGTACCGTTGCCAATCCACATCCGCTTTTTTTGGCGTTTATTAAGGCAGCTTTAAAATACAAAACAAATAAATAATACGATTTGATTTGATACAACACTATCCAGAGTTGTTATCAGTTAAAATAGAAAAGATATGGAAGAAAAAAAATTAGACATCAATTCAATTATTGGGTTTTTGCTCATTGGGGCTATTTTACTGTATATGTTGTGGCAAAATCAACCAACTCCAGAAGAACTAGCACTACAAGAAGAAGCGAAACAAGAACAGTTAGCTTCTGAAGCAGCCAATAAATCGGCGATTGAACTTACCATTAATAAGGTTCCCAATCCAACTATAAATGATTCTTTACAACTGGCAAGTTTTAAAAATAAGATAGGCGATTTTGCATATGCACTGACTTTGCCATCGGCAACTTCAAATATTACAAGTTTTGAAAATGAAGTTTTAGCACTTAAAATCGACACTAAAGGTGGTTTTATTTCTGAAGTTAAATTAAAAAGTTATGTAAATCATGACTCTGTTCCTGTGTATTTAATTAAAGACGGCAGCTCAGTATTTAATTTAAATTTTGCAACTTCAGATAACC
This sequence comes from Formosa sp. Hel1_33_131, assembly GCA_949499105.1. Lineage (GTDB taxonomy): Bacteria > Bacteroidota > Bacteroidia > Flavobacteriales > Flavobacteriaceae > Hel1-33-131. The sequence goes on from CATEFX010000057.1 coordinate 64,814, forward strand.
GGATCCTAAACTCGTCCGAACTCTATTTTCAACCATCTCTTTCAACATCGGGAGACAATCAGGTGCTTTCAATGCGACTTAAGGTTTCTGAAACACAATTTTTAGAATACCGCTATGAATTGAAACCTGATAATTATATGTTAGGCTTTTCGGTACGTTCACAAGGGTTATCATCGGTTTTAAACACTTCGCAAGAGGTTCAGTTGGATTGGAAATTTAAAGCACATCGTCAAGATCAAAGTGTGTCTTTTGAAAATAGATATACGCGTTTGACCTATCAACATGAAGGCGATAAAGTCAATAAGTTATCTCAGACAGGAGATGATGATGAAATTGAATCTGACTTGGCTTGGATATCCTTTAGACAACATTTCTTTAGTTCTATCTTGGTACCCGAAGTCCCGTTTAAATCAGCCGATTTAAAATCATTCAATTTAGTCAATGATGAAACAGTAGATACTTTATTTACAAAACGCTATGAAGTCAGCCTACCATTAAGTTTTTCAGGGGGAGAATTAGCGCATAACATGAGTATTTATTATGGACCAACATATGACGATATTCTAAAACAATACGATCAAAATTTAGAAGCGAGTATTCCTTTTGGATGGGGAATTTTTGGATGGATTAATAAAGCAGTTTTTAGTCCATTGTACGCTTGGTTAACAAACTATCTGTCTTATGGAATCGCCATTATTGTGATGACTATTATGGTAAAAATAGTATTATCATTTGTTCAGTATAAGCAGTTTTTATCGCAGGCTAAAATGAAAATTTTAAAACCAGAATTGGACGCCATTCGCGAAAAACACAAGAACAATAAAATGAAGGTCCAGCAAGAAACAATGGCGCTTCAAAACAAAGCAGGAGCCAGTCCTTTAAGTGGGTGTTTGCCTGGCATGCTTCAATTGCCTGTATTCTATGCCTTGTTTATGTTTTTTCCAATTGCATTTGAATTACGTCAAAAACCATTTTTATGGGTAGACGATTTAAGTTCGTATGATTCGATTGCTGAGCTTCCGTTTAATATTCCATTTTACGGCGATCATATTAGTTTATTTCCAATACTGGCTTCGATTGCAATTTTCTTCTATATGAAGATGACCACAGGGCAACAAATGGCCACTCAACCCACACAAGAAGGCATGCCCGATATGGCTAAGATGATGAAATACATGATCTATTTATCGCCAATCATGATGTTATTTTTCTTTAATAATTATGCTTCTGGATTGAGTTTGTACTACTTTATTTCTAATTTAATTAGTATCGGAATTATGTTGGTCATCAAAAACTATATTATCGATGAAGATAAAGTATTGGCTAAAATTCAAGTGAGTAAAGCAAAGCCAAAAAAGCAAAACCGTTTTCAGAAAAAAATGGCAGACATTATGGCACAAGCTGAAACACAAAAAGCGTTGCAAGAAAAGCGAAAAAAGTAAAATATTCGATTTTTGTTAGTTGAGGTCGTTCTAAAAGTCAAATAAGTCTTTAAGTTCGATCTCTAACGCAGAGGCAATATTGTAGAGAGTCAAGGTTGTAGGATTTGTTCTACCAGACTCTATTCGTCTCAAAGAACCGTCGTCGATATCCAAAATATCAGATAGTTCTTTTTGTTTTATGCCTCTCTCTTTTCTTATCTTAACTATGTTTTCTCCTAATAGTTTAAGATAATTTCTCTCTTCTTTGGTTATCGACATTTGGAATCATATAATTTAATTGGTATTTTTTTATAATATATATCAATAATAAAACACAACAAAGGGCGTTAATGCCCTTGTCGAATTGATGTTTTTTATTAATTTTGTTACTGTATATTTTTGACTAGAGAATACACTACTCAGATGTCCCAATGTCTAAACATATTTCATATCATGATGCTTTCTCGTTCAGTTTTTTAGTCTCAAACAAAAAATATTGATATTTATTAATTGGGGTTCGTTTTATCAATAGTGTTCTTTTTGAACATTTGGACGAGATAAGTTTCATATTTATCCGATAGTTTTATTGAATTTTGATTAATGCTTATGATATTCAATATTTAATCTACCCACTAACGAGTTACAATATTACAAAGGGATTAAAGCTCTATTGATTTTAAATTGTAATTTCAAATAAGTCTTTAATTTCTATTCCTAATGCATTAGCTATTCGTAATAGGGTGATAGTTGTCGGATTCGTCCGTCCAGATTCGATTCGTCTCAACGAGCCATCATCCATATCCAAAAGATCAGATAACCCCTCTTGTTTTAATTTCTTTTCTTTCCGGATTTTTACAATATTACGTCCTAAAAGCTTAAGATAATCTCTCTCTACATTGGTTAATGGCATTTTCGTTTTTCAAATTTAATAGGTAAAACCAATAATGTAGATAAATAATAAAAATAATCACAGGGCATATACGCCCTGTGATTATTTTTATTATTATATTTGCGGGGTTGATTAATAAATTTGGAATAAAAATTTTCAAAATTAATAATCTATACGAATATAAATCATAAATTTTATAGATGACCCCAAGTCTAACAAAACTCTATCCTTATTTACAAACCTTTACAAGTTGGTGTTTATTAGATCGATTCAAGCATCGTGAATCTAATGTACACGCAATTTATTTTTGGATACTTACACTAATTCCGCTAAACAACCCACCTTAAAAATTTGATAGGTAACTTTTTTTCATTAGTAATAGATATTTATACCAATAATCAACTCTGATTCCCAATTTCATGACAACTCCAACTTATCCTAATTTGGGTTCATCCTTCATTAACTAATGTAGTTTATGAAAAAAATAATAAAAGATGTTTTTGTCTTTTATTATTTTAATTACTACATTTGTTTCGTTAAGTAATATTTTATATATGATCCCAAGTCAAAAAAAACACTATTTAAATTTACTGTCAATTAATAGTTGGTATCTATTAACTGGGTATAAGTATGTTGAATCTTATGCACCAGCATTATTTTTTTGGACTTCACGACTTTCATTATCACAGCTTGGAATGGGCTCTGAATATTTACATATTTCAGGGGCCTTAGACGATAAATTGTGTGTTCAACTTAATAATAGTGATCCTTAATATCAAGAATCAAAAACAATTACATTATGCCTAACCAATTAACTTTAACTAAAAATTATACGATAAGAAACCATTAAATCAGCCCCATGCTGTCCAAAACTATAAATTTGAAGACTCAGATTATCAAATCAAACCCTGCTAAATCTCTGAATGCATTAATTTTTGGAGTGTTTTTTCTATTTTTTTGCCTTAGCGTAAAGGGACAGATTTATATTGAAGAAGGGGTGTTAATTACATTAGAGAAGGTTTCGACCATAATTGTATCTGGTGAGTCCAACAACCAAATTAACTCATCCATAGAGGGTAAAGGCGTTTTTATATTTAATTCAAAGTGTCCCCAACAACTTAACAGTTCTCAAGCGTTGTTGATACTTCCAAATTTATGCTTTAAAAATGCCAATTTAGCTCATATAGAAACATCTCTTGAAATTGTAAATAACTTAATTATAGAGCAAGGAACTCTGTTGCTTCATAATGATTTACATTTACAAGACAGCAATTCTCTGCTCACTTTTGGTAATGGCAAAGTGTTGTATACCATTCATGGTCAACTTATTTATAATTTACAGTTTAGGTCCAACAACACACTTTTGGTATTGCTTTTATCCAAATCATTAATATCTAATGTAATTACTTCAATTAACACGATAGAGTTTGCAGAATGGTCTATAACATCTCGTGCCATCGATATGTATATGCTTTCTTATGAATCGCTGTACATGTCTCAGCTCATTCCACCACCAAGAATTTTCAATACATTTTCATAACCTAATTTTCCTTTTTTAATTATTAATGAAGTCTTCGAGCTTCTCAATACTATTTATAATGAAATATATTTTTATCCTTGCTGTATTTATAGCAACCCCCTTATTTATGACGGCCCAAGTAGGGGTAGGGACCACAAGCCCTGATCCTTCTGCTGCACTTCATTTAGAGACGAGTACGACGGTCAATCAAGGACTTCTAATTCCGCGAATGACAACGTCTAACCGCAATACAAATATCTTAAGTCCTAGTGTAGGGATTTTGATTTTTAACACCACCGACAGCGAATTCCAGGTAAGTACTGCGAATAGTGGTTGGGTGAGTTTAGGGACTTATGCTACTGCTGCTACGTCTACAGGAACAACGACTTCTACCGGAAAAATAGGGATAGGTACGAGTTCTCCAGATCCAAACTCCATTTTAGATGTTTCCTCGACGACCAAAGGCGTTTTATTTCCACATTTAGGATCCAATCCTGCCAATGAAGCAGGGATGATTTACTACAATTCAACTGTGAATAGAGTCCGTGGATATAATGGAACGACATGGGTCAACCTTAATTAATAATTAATCTTTAAACAAATGAAAATAATATATAGTAGTATCCTTATCTTATTAATAGGGACCTGTAGTTTAACTGCCCAAGTAGGTATTGGAACCACCAGTCCAAGTGCGAATGCAGTCATAGATATAATAAGTAACACCCAGGGAGTTGCTTTTCCACATATGAATACGACTCAAAGAACGAGTATAACTTTACCCGCTCAAGGACTTGTTGTCTTTGATACTGATTTAGATTGCCTCATGGTCAATAAAGGAAATACAACCCACGACTGGCAGTGTTTAGGGGCGAGTACTTTAGAAATTATTGGAATGGATGCCGCAACGGGAGGCCCCACAACAGTCACAGCTGTCCAAATTGCGGCCATTCCAGGAATTACTGGGGTTGATCCCGCCCAAGAAGCCAATTATCAAGCCTATATTAATGCCAATACAGGTTCTTTCTCTTCGCCTGCGACTGTGGGTCAGGTACAAACGATGATAGATTTCTTTAATACGCCTCCTATTAGTATTCCTACTTCTATCACTTTGACAAAAGCATCAACCTTTATGATTGCCTCGGTATATGATACGGATTATTTGCCATATAACGAACCAACAGCGAATGCATCCACAGTCACCCCTCAAGCCGCCGATAGTAGTCCAGACACAGCTATAGATATTCAAGGTAAAATTACCACAGCAGGCACTCAAATTTCGATTCCTGTTACTACCACCAATAGCGGAACCTTGCCTGCATTCTCACACTGGATCAACATTCCAGCAACTAAGACCGAAAATGGAATTTCACGTAGTATAGAAATGAGCTGGCCAAGTACCCCATATACCGGAACAACGACTTCTATTACTGCCACGATCAAATCGATTGGCGGCAATTTAAATGTCAAAAAACTAGACATACAAACTGGTATTGGTTCAAATGGCATCGGTCTTTTTATGGGTACTTTTAAATATCCTTACAACAATGCTGGAAGTATCTACAACTTGCAAGTACGTGCCATTGCGGGGGTTCCTGATCGTAATTTTGCCAATGCAAAGCATAAATTTTTATACCTACCAGTTGAAAATCCTATTACAGGTAAAACTTGGTTAAATAATAACTTAGGAGCCAATTACAGTAATCTTAATCATGCAAAATTCAGTATTGCCAAGCAAGCAACTATAACTAACGACAAAAATGCCTATGGAAGTTTATTCCAATGGGGTCGGTACAGCGATGGGCATGAGCTTATAAATTGGGTGTCAGGTACTGCCTCGGATGGAGCAGAGCAAACTGCAAGTAGAGAGATAAATGCTTCAACTAATGATATCACACCAGATAGTCCACATCACAATGATTTTTATTATGGTTTTGCTTATTGGCTCAACCCTAGGAGAGATGATTTATGGCAAGCAACTGGTGTGACGATTGGTTTAAATGATCCATGCCCAGCTGGTTTTAGGGTTCCTTCAAATGCGGAGTTGAATACAGAACGATTGTCTTGGGTAACAAATGGAAGTACCAATGATGCAGCTGGAGCACTCGCGAGTCCTTTAAAACTCTCAACAGCGGGCTATCGCAATTCAAGAGCGGGTGATCCCTTTTATGGCGGTAGTGGTAGGTATTGGTCCTATACTTTTAGTACAAGTTCGTCTGCCAATTATCTAGAATTTAAATCTGGTTCTGCCTCGACTGATAATGAAAATCGTTCAGCTGGCTTGAGTATCCGTTGTATACAGAAATAATTGATCCTGAATATCAAACTACACCATTTTATACATAATTGTATAAAATGGTGTTTGTTTAATGACTTAAATCATAAAAGCAATTCAATACAAAAATGATTTAATGCCGACAGTTCGCTCAAGTTTCCTGAAATTATAAATATAAAAACTTAAACCATGAAAACTTAAAGTGAAGTTAGTGCGATTTATATGTTTTTTACCTCCGAGTAAAAGAGCAAGTTTATAGACACAATGAATTCGTTAATAGATTTGAAAACGACTTGGTTTTTTTACTTTCCAGTGAAAGTATGATCCAAATCAACGGCTCTATTGAATTAATCCGTTCCTAACATAATAACCTACGTCCATTACGTGTATTAGCCGTTTATTACATAGTGTTTTCGTTTAAGGGAGCTTATGTTTAAATTTGTACTACAAGCTAATATTTTACATGCATCAACTCTTAACCTTACTTTTGTTTTTGTGCAGCTTTTGCGGTTTTTCTCAATTGTATGTCGCTGATGATTTAGTATTTTCGCTCGTTTCCTCTGAAACAGTTTTTACGACACAAGAAACGGTTAATACGATTAATAGTTCCATTCATGGTGAAGGTTTTTTTTATTTGAATAGTTCACAATCACAAAATTTAAATAGTTCCTCAGATTTTACACGTCTTCCAAACTTACGTTTACAAAATGCCGATTTGGTAGATATAACGATGCGTGTTGATATTCAACACGCCTTAATTATTGATAGTGGAACGCTTTTATTAAGCACGGATTTATACCTACAAGACGCTACGGCACTCCTTATTTTTGGAAATGGTACTGTGTCGCAAACAGCTCTAGGTCAACTGGTTTTTAAATCACAAATAACCCCTAACGACTTCTCATTAACACTGGATACTTCTACGACATTACTGTTTTCTCTAACGCATACAGTCGATATTATTGAGGTTTCAGAATTGTTTTCAACCCTTCTTTCTCACTTTGAAAGAGGTCCATTTATTTTTAAGTCGCCTTATCTGAATCTCAGTTCTCCACCTCCGAAGCGTATTCTCGCATAGAGAAAAATTGTATTTTTTATAATCAAATGATTCTTATTTGCTTCGAATTTTTTGGCAGAATGTCAAAAAATATCCGAAAACATCAAGATGTGGGGTCATTGTTTTCGGTAGTGTTTCTATAAAACACACGAAGCAATAAGCGTCATTCTAAAACTACTTTTTTTTTGCTAAAATTATTTTCTAACTAAAAATGATTACCTATTTATATTTTTAAACTGAACCCAATGGTTCACAAATAAATAAAAAATGAAAAAAGTACTATTTTGCGTTGTTATCATTGCAACAAGTTTTATGGGCATTGCCCAAGTCGGAATAGGGACCACAAGCCCTGATCCTTCCGCTGCACTTCATTTAGTGACGAGTACGACGGTCAATCAAGGACTTCTAATTCCGCGAATGACAACGTCTAACCGCAATACAAATATCTTAAGTCCTAGTGCAGGGATTATAATTTTTAATACCACCGATAGTGAATTTCAAGTGAGTACTGCTAATGGGAACTGGGTGAGTTTAGGAACTTATGCCACTACTGCTACCGTTTCAGGAACCACACTTTCTACTGGGAAAATCGGGATTGGTACTACCGCTCCAGATCCAAATACCATTTTAGATGTTTCGTCGATCACCAAAGGGGTTTTATTACCACTCTTAGGAACCGATCCGGCCAGTGTCGCAGGGATGATTTACTACAATTCATCTACGAATAGAGTCCGTGGTTATAATGGAACGACATGGGCCAACCTTGATTAATTAATAATTAATAAAAGTTTAAACAAATGAAAATAATATATAATAGTATTCTTATCTTATTGATAGGGACCTGTAGTTTGACTGCTCAAGTGGGTATTGGAACCACCAATCCAAATGCGAATGCAGTCTTAGACATAACAAGTACCACCCAAGGGGTTGCTTTTCCGCGAATGAACACATCTCAAAGAACGAATATAACTTTACCCGCTCAAGGACTTGTTGTCTTTGATACTGATTTAGATTGCCTCATGGTCAATAGAGGAAATGCAACCCACGACTGGCAGTGTTTAGGGGCGAGTACTTTAGAAATCATTGGAATGGATGCCGCAACGGGAGGCCCCACAGCAGTCACAGCTGTCCAAATTGCGGCCATTCCAGGAATTACTGGGGTTGATCCCGCCCAAGAAGCCAATTATCAAGCCTATATTAATGCCAATACAGGTTCCTTCTCTTCGCCTGCGACTGTGGGTCAGGTACAAACGATGATAGATTTTTTTAATACCCCGCTTATTAGTATTCCGACTTCCATCACTTTATCAGAATTTGCAACCTATATGATTGCTTCGGTTTTTGACACAGATTATTTGCCATATACGCCGCCCTTAGTTGAGGCATCTACTGCCACTTCTCAAGCTGTTGATGGTACGCCTGACCTAAGCATCAATGAGCAAGGAACGATTACTACAACGGGAGCACAAATTGCGATTGATGTTACTACTTCAGGGAGTGGAACCTTGCCTGCATTCTCGCAATGGGTCAATATTTCAGCAGATCTGACCCAAGATGGTATTTCACGTAGTATAGAATTGAGCTGGCCAAGTACCCCATATACCATAGCAACGACTTCCATTGCTGCTACGATCAAAGCGATTGGTGGCCCTTTGAACGCAAAAAAACTAGATATTCAAACGGGTATAGGGACCAGTGGTTTAGGTATTTTAATGGGCACCTTTAACTATCCCTATAATAATGCTGGAAACACCTACGACTTACAAGTACGTACCATTGCAGGAATTCCAGATCGTAATTTCGCAAATTCAGATCATAAATTTTTATACTTACCAGTCACAAACCCTATTACAGGCAAAACCTGGTTAAATAATAATTTAGGAGCTGATTATAGTAATGTTAGTCACGCAAACTTTAGGATTAGTGATCAAGCAACAAGTACTAACGATTTTAATGCCTATGGTAGTTTGTTCCAATGGGGTCGGTATAGCGATGGGCACGAGCTTATAAATTGGGTGTCAGGTACTGCCTCGGATGGAGTAGAGCAAACTGCTAGTAGAGAGGAAAATGGTAGGTCTGCCACAATCACACCACTGTCTCCAAATCACGACGATTTTTATTATGGCCTAACGGATTGGCTCAACCCTAGGAGAGATGATTTATGGCAAGCAACTGGTGTGACGATTGGTTTAAATGATCCATGCCCAGCTGGTTTTAGGGTTCCTTCAAATGCGGAGTTGAATACAGAACATTTGTCTTGGGCAAATGATAATGCAGCTGGAGCACTCGCGAGTCCTTTAAAACTTTCGTCAGCAGGCTATCGCCAATCTACTCAAGGTACATTAACGAATGTGGGCACTAATGGTCGCTATAGGGCCTATACTTTTAGTACAAATTCGTCTGCCAATTATCTATTATTTAAATCTGGTTCTGCCTCGACTGATGATGAGCTTCGCTCTGCAGGCTTGAGTATCCGTTGTATTAAAGATTGATAAATTTAAAGCTAAATAATCTATATACTAAATGGACTAAAACAGCAAACTTAAAGCGGTTTTAGTCCATTTTACTATGCGCTATTTTGAAATATCCAATTCTCGAAACTCATAGTAATAATTTAGAATTCTCATGTCTTATTTGAGTAAGATTTAAAGATAGCTATGTTGACCTTATGGCCTGTGGATACCCATAGCACTTCTCATGCATAAGTTAAAAAATGATAATTAAATTAATTTCTTAAAAATTAAATTAAAAAGAAATAAAATAATAATAGCACCAATCGCTCCAGTAAGGATGCTGCCCGTCCATCCTGAACCTAGGCTAATACCTAGCTTCCCGAGTGTCCAACTTCCAACAAAACTTCCAATGACTCCTATAACTATGTTTCCAACAAGTCCTAGGCTACTGCCTTTAAATAGTTTGCTTCCTAGCCATCCAGCGATAGCACCAATAATAAGCGTTCCAATAATTTCCATGTGATTTTGGGTTTAGATTAATAATAATACCTAAACTCATTTCAAAATAAAGTTAAACGAAATGACGCTTAATAAACGATAAGTGTCGTTTATTTCATATTGAAGTATGAGGTTAAGTAGTTATAAATTTAATGAAAATTTCTTAAAAACGAGTCAATCTTCTAAAAAAAACGATTAACGGTTGCGGCTTAGAATTTTATATTCTTCATAACATTCGCTAATCGCATCTAAAATTTGTAAGTCATTAGCAGTTCTAATAAAATCCTGTGAGTAATTACATTCACTAATTAGAAGGTCTAAATCAATTTTATCAACTTGCAGTAAAGCGATGAGCATTTCTCTGTCAAAACGGGAGGCAAGAAGGGTCCTAATTTCGTCTTGTTTTTTCATCTCGCGGAGCTTCCGCATTTCACGGGGTTTTTTTCCAAAAATATTGTGAAGAAAATCTGCCGGATTAAAAATCGCTCCCAAAACTTTCGTCACCATACTTGGGGATCGTGAACTCGATTCATATCCTGAATTTAATCCGGAGATGCTGTAGCGTACATTATTTTGAATCGGGACTTGCTTGATGTCAAGTTCTAAATAGCCTGTTAATTTGAGCCTGTTTACCACCACTTCTTCTAATGCTAATGCAAGCTCTGTGAGCTCTATAGTAGTAGAGGTACCATATTTTACCCAGTCATTACTCACTTTTACTTTGATCGATTTATAGCCTAAGTAGGAGAGGTGTAAGGTGTCGTTGGCTTTAGCACGAATCTCAAAATCTCCTACAGAATTGGTGGTTGTTCCAATAACTTGATTTAAGTTCACAATATTCACACTTTCCATGGCGCTTAGGTTTTCAGATTTTACAATCTTTCCTTTGACGGTAGAATACGTTTGAGCAGTCCCAAAAAAAGGAGCAACCAAAAGTGATAAAAGTGTGAAATATAATTTCATTCTTAAATTTATGTCTATAAAAGTAGTAAACAAATACTACACTAATATTGTGAATTTAGAATTTGACTAAATATTAACAAATCAGTTTACTATCTACGACTTTTTCTTGCTCTTGAAAAATCACCACCACTCGGTTTAAAGTCTGAAGATCTTCTTGGGGACCTGCTCGAAGAATCGCTATCACTTCGACGTCCTCTCGATTCAGATTTACTTCCAGAATCATTAGAACGCTCATTTCGACCTCTTCCGCCGCCGCCGTAACCACCACCGCCAGAACGACGTCCACCGCCGCCGCCGCCATAACCACCGCCGCCAGAACGACGTCCGCCACCGCCTCCGCCACCGCGATTGCGATCGCGACTCTTTTTCTCGGTAATTTCAACGTTTATAAAGCGTCCATCTTGTTTAAAGTCTGTAAAGAATTCTAAAACTTTTGCCTTATTTGATTCATCAGTATTAAAAAATGCAAAACTATCTTTAACATCGACTTTATAAACATCATCTTGATTCAGTTGTAAAGTATCTCTTAAGAAATCTTTTAACTTCATCCAATCATAACCATCTTTGCTTCCAATATTGATAAAGAAACGCGCCGAGTTGTCATCAGCTCGATAATCTTCTTCGGAGTGGCTACTAGATTGTGATTTTAAATCTTTAGATTTTTTATAATAATTAAAGAAGCGTGTGAATTCTGCTGAAAAGAATTTCTTGATCAATTCATCTTTAGTAACATCTTCAAATAAACTATTGATATCATTTAAATACGGCTCAATATCTTGATTTATTTCTGTATCGTGAATTTTATTAGCGAGAGCTTTGAGCTGAACTTCACAAATTTCCATTCCGCTAGGCACTTCTTTTTTGATAAATTCTTTTTGAATGATACGTTCGATACTTTTAATTTTTCGAACCTCACTTTTAGAGGCAATTACCATAGAAATTCCTGTTTTTCCGGCACGACCTGTTCGACCGCTTCGGTGGGTATAAATTTCTATTTCATCGGGTAGTTGGTAGTTGATAACGTGTGTAATATCGTCCACATCAATTCCACGAGCCGCCACATCCGTAGCAACAAGCATTTGAATTTGCTTGGCTCTAAATGACTTCATGACGACGTCACGCTGGTTTTGACTTAAATCTCCATGTAGGGCACCCGCACTATAACCATCTTCTATAAGTTGTTCCGCTACTTTCTGAGTATCTCTTTTAGTTCTACAAAAAATAACTGAAAATATCTCTGGATTCGCATCTGCCAAACGTTTTAATGCTTGGTAACGATCGCGAGCTCCAACTACGAAATATTCGTGGGAAACATTTTTGCTTCCCATGTTTTTATGTCCAACCGTTACTTCTGTAGGGCTGTCCATGAATTTTTTAGCAATTAAAGACACTTCTTTTGGCATAGTTGCCGAGAATAACCAAGTGCTTTTCTCTTTTGGAGTATAAGATAAGATTTCAGTAATATCCTCAAAGAATCCCATGTTAAGCATCTCATCAGCTTCATCCAAAACAGCATATTCAATTTTGGAAATATCAACCAATCTTCGGCTGATCATATCTTTCATTCTTCCGGGGGTTGCCACAATAATTTGTGCCCCTCTTTTTACCTGATTGGCTTGGTCTGTGATGCTAGCACCTCCATAAATAGCGGTTACATTAAGTCCTTTACAATGCTTACCATACAATTTCATTTCGTTAGTAATCTGTAAACAAAGCTCTCTTGTTGGCGATAAAATAAGACCTTGAGTCGTCCGACTGTTCACGTCTATTTTTTGTAGCATTGGAAATCCAAAGGCAGCTGTTTTACCAGTTCCTGTTTGTGCCAAAGCAACGAGATCTCTGTCTTCGTCTAATAATAATGGAATTGTTTTTTCTTGTACTTCACTAGGCGTTTCAAAACCTAAGTCTGTAATAGCTTGAACTAAATGGTCTTCGAGTCCAAGTTCTTTGAATGCATTCATTTTTTATTAATTTAGTATTCGATAAATTTCTAAGTGTTACTTAGAAGGGTATCGAACATACCTAAACCAAGTTCCTTGTAACACATCCTCACCCTGAGGAATTTCAAGCCGCAAAGATAATACTAATTAATTTAATGCATATTTAAATATGCTACCAATTTTGAAACTGCTTTTCCTCGATGTCCAATACGACTTTTTTCAAGTAACGAAAGTTCAGCAAATGTCTGTTTGTAATCTGTAGGCTTAAAAACTGGATCATAACCAAATCCGCCAGACCCTATTTTATTTCGAGTGATTTCTCCACCACAAATCCCTTCAAATGTAGTTAGTTTTCCTTGAAATTGTAAAGCAATTACTGTTTTAAACTGCGCAGAACGATTGTCTTTAGATTTTAGGTCATTTAATAAACGTGTTATATTATCTTCTGCGTTTCGTTGTGGCCCTGCAAAACGTGCTGAAAACACCCCAGGTGCGCCATCCAAAGCTTCAACTTCTAAACCAGTGTCATCTGCAAAACAATCATAGCCATAATGTTCTTTAATATAGACTGCTTTTTGAATCGCATTTCCTTCTATAGTGTCCTGTGTTTCTGGGATGTCTTGATGACAGCCAATAGTTTCCAAACTCACCAATTGGATGTGGTTAGGTAGTTGGGCTTGCACTTCTTTGATTTTATTGGGGTTATTGGTAGCAAATACAATTTTCATATTTTTTTTAATTTATCGGTGGTGGTAGGGTTCGTTTTTTAGAATTGTAAATCCTCTATATAATTGCTCAATCACAAAGAGTCGAACCATTTGATGTGAAAACGTCATTTTTGAGAGTGCTAATTTACCCGTTGCTTTTTTATAAATAGCTTCGGAAAATCCATAAGGTCCTCCAATAACCAACACCAAGCGTTTAATCCCTGAATTCATCTGTTTTTGCAAAAATTCGGAAAAGATAACAGAATTCATCTCTTGGCCATTTTCATCCAATAAAATAAGGCGATCTGTGGCTGTGATTTTACTAAGAATCAATTTCCCTTCTTCTTCTTTTTGAAGTTTTTCAGATAAATTTTTACTGTTTTTTAGATCGGGAATTATTTCAAATGAAAACCGCACATAGTGAGAGAGGCGATTTTGATAGATAGAAATAAGGTGTTCCAATTCATTTTGATCGGTTTTTCCTATGGCAATGAGTTTGATTTGCATTGTACAAAGTTAAATTATTTTGAATAAGGTGTTAGAATTGTTTAACTATTTGCGTTACAATTCATATTTTAGCTACAAAGTTACAAACATGATCACCAACGAACAATTTAAAAACGAAGTGCAACTTATTATCGCCAATGCTGTACGAGAAGATGTCGGCGATGGCGACCATAGTTCTTTAGCCTGTATTCCATCTGATGCGATTGGAAAAGCGAAGCTTATTATTAAGGATAACGGAATTATTGCTGGCATTAGTTTTGCCAAACAAGTTTTTCAGTATGTTGATCCTAATTTGAAAGTTGAAATACTCATAACAGATGGAGCAAAGGTTAAGTTTGGTGAGATTGCTTTTTATGTAGAAGGGTCCAAACAATCGATTCTTAAAGCCGAACGCATTGTGCTAAACGCGATGCAACGTATGAGTGCGATCGCAACAAAAACACAATCCTATGTAGAGATTTTAAAAGGGACTAACACAAAAATATTGGATACGCGCAAAACGACTCCAGGATTTAGAGCCTTAGAAAAATGGGCCGTGGCCATTGGTGGTGGTGTAAACCATCGCTTTGCACTGTATGATATGATTATGTTAAAAGACAACCATATTGATTTTGCGGGTGGTATTACCAAAGCCATTTCAATGTCTAAGGAGTATTTAAAAAAAAATCAGTTAGATCTTCAAATCGTAGTGGAAGCCCGAGATTTGGATGAGATCCAAGAGATCTTAAACAATGAAGGTGTCTATCGGATTCTGATTGATAATTTCAATTATACAGACACTCAAAAAGCCATTGAACTAATAGGTGATCAATGTTTGACGGAATCCTCGGGAGGAATCGATGAAGTTACTTTAAGACATTATGCAGAATGTGGCGTCAATTATATATCTAGTGGTGCTTTAACGCATTCTGTGTCTAATATGGATTTAAGTCTTAAAGCCGTTTAATGAGTGAAGCTATTGAAGATAAATTAAGCAAGATTCCAATTCTAAACTGGATTGTTAAATTTCTTAAAAAATTTAAACTTCCTGGTTTTGAAGGGCTTTCGACCTATGATCTTTTAGAAATGTATATCATTGGAGTTTTCAAGGGTGCACTAACCACACGTGCAAGTGCGATTGCTTTTAGTTTTTTCACAGCAATATTCCCTTTTTTATTGTTTATTATTATTTTGATTCCATACATTCCATTTGAGAATTTTAAGGTTGATTTTCTAGAATTTTTAGATTCAATTTTACCACCTCAAACCTCCGATTTTTTTAATCAAAATATTTTTGAAAACATCAATAACACCAATACAGGTGGCTTGCTGTCAACCGTTTTTTTAATTTCTATGTTTTTAATGGCCAATGGCGTCAATGCTGTGTTTTCTGGATTCGAAAGTTCCTACCATCAACAACTCAATCGAAATTTTATCAAACAATATATTTATGCTTTCGGGGTTGCTATTATTTTAGTGATTTTATTAATACTGACTGTCATCGGGTTTGGGTATGCTCAGATCTATTTGATTCATCCGATCCTTGAAAGGTTTAGTGGAGGAGACGCCACAAACGAACTTTTTTGGATAACTCGCGCCAAGTATTTCTTTTTTGTTTTAATGACGTATTTAAGTATGGCGACCTTATATTATTTTGGAACAAAAGATGGGAAATTGTCGAGCTTTTTTTCAATAGGCGCCTTGTTTACGACCTTTCTGATTCTTTTGACCTCCTATTTATTTGGTCTCTATATCGAAAACTTCTCAACTTACAACGAATTATATGGTTCAATCGGTGCCCTTTTAATTCTTCTATTTTACTTTTGGCTAAATGCAAACATTATTCTCCTTGGTCATGAATTGAATTCTTCTCTTCAACTCTTAAAGAAAAAATGCAACCCATAACCCTCAATTTTGTTGATGTCATATTACCGTTACCCCTGGAACGTAATTTCACCTATGCGATTACAGCTGCGGAAGCACAATTTGTTAAACCCGGATTTCGAGTCGCAGTTCCATTTGGAAAACGAAAGGTATACACAGGGATCGTCTATAAAATTCATAAGTTGGCACCCACAGCATATGAAGCGAAATCGATTCATAGTATTTTGGATGCTGCACCTATTGTAAATTCGTCTCAGTTTCAGTTATGGAATTGGATTTCTGGGTACTATATGTGTACGATGGGCGATGTGATGCGAGCCTCACTTCCGAGTGTATTTCTGTTAGAAAGTGAAACACTTATTTCATTAAATACTTCTATTGATTTTGAGGTGTCTTCATTGAAGGATGAAGAGTATTTGGTGTATGAAGCGTTACAACACCAATCGAGCTTAAAAATTGATGAAATAAATGCGATCATCGACTCCAAAAATTCGTTTCCACTTTTACAACGGTTATTAGATCAAAAAGCGATTGTTGTTGAGCAAGAAGTGTTAGAAAAATACAAGCCAAAACTCATTCGATGTGTTCGGATCCATTCGGATCATCATCATGATGATGCCTTACAAGCGCTTTTAGGGGCATTAACGCGTTCTGCAAAACAACGTGAAATTGTTTTGAATTACTTTTCTTTAGCGCCGCATCATCCACAAATAAAAGTGTCGGAATTAAAAACTAAAAGCAACGCGACTTCCACTCAAATTAAAGCATTAATTGATAAAAATATTTTTGAAGAGTACTTTTTTCAAACGGATCGCATTCAATTTGATGATACCGAAATGAGTGCTTCTAAATCCTTGAATGAATTTCAGGAAACGGCCTTAAAAGAAATTGACGCTTCTTTTGATTCCTATGATATTAGTTTGTTGCATGGCGTAACCTCTTCTGGTAAAACAGAAATTTATGTCAAAAAAATTGAAGCGGTGATTACCGCTGGGAAACAAGTCCTTTATTTAGTACCTGAAATCGCTTTAACATCCCAATTGGTGCAGCGATTAGAACATTATTTTGGCAATCAAATTGCGGTCTATCATTCTCGTTATTCACAAAATGAACGCCTCGAAGTTTGGAACCATGTTCTTAATGATTCAGAATCGGCACGAGTGATTATCGGCGCGCGTTCGTCAGTCTTACTTCCATTTAGTAATTTAGGACTTGTGATTGTCGATGAAGAACATGAACAGTCTTACAAACAATTTGATCCGGCTCCTAGATACCATGCGAGAGATACCGCCATTGTATTGGCCTCTATATTTAAAGCTAAAACATTATTGGGGTCGGCAACACCAAGCATTGAAAGTTATTATAATGCCACCAAAAAGGGCAAATACGGTTATATAGCTCTGACACATCGGTTTAATAACGTGATGATGCCAGAAATTGAATTGGTAGATTTAAAAGATAAGTACAAGCGGAAACGAATGACCAATCATTTTAGTGACCGTTTAATTGACGAAATTAAAGAAGCGCTTGATGCTCAATTCCAAGTTATTTTGTTTCAAAACAGACGCGGTTATTCGCCCATTGTTTCTTGCAACACTTGTGGTCATACCCCCGAATGTCCAAATTGTGATGTTAGTTTAACCTTCCATCAATACAAGCAGCAGCTAAGATGTCATTATTGTAGTTATATCATGGCAATGCAAACGACTTGTGGGGCATGTGGCGGCGTGGAAATTGATAGTAAAGGTTTTGGGACCGAGCAAATTCAAGAAGAAATAGAAGTTTTGTTTCCAGAAGCTAAGGTGGCGCGAATGGATTTGGATACGACACGAGGCAAATATAGTTACGATCGAATTATTTCGAGTTTTGAAAATAAGGAGGTCGATATTTTAGTCGGTACCCAAATGGTTACTAAAGGACTCGATTTTAGACATGTAAAACTTGTGGGAGTTCTCAATGCAGATCAATTAATTAATTTCCCAGATTTTAGAGCCCATGAGCGAAGCTTTCAGTTGTTACAACAGGTTTCTGGACGTGCGGGTCGAACTGATATCAGGGGCAAGGTGATCATCCAAACCTACGATCCTTATCATACCATCTTGCAGCAAGTTTCAACCAACGATTATGCATCCATGTTTAAAGAACAATTGGACGATCGACGTGTTTATAAATACCCACCGTACTGCCGAATTATAAAATTAACGCTTAAGCATAAGGACTATAATAAAGTAAATGAGGGCTCAGAGTGGCTTGCAACTAGCTTGCGGCACGTATTTAAACAAAATGTATTAGGGCCGGAATCCCCTGTCGTTTCAAGGATAAGAAACCAATATCACAAAAATATTCTACTTAAAATACCACAAAATCAGTCGCTTGTCAAAACAAAGTCTGTTCTTCAAAAAATTAAAACGAGTTTTTTAAGCACCTCAAGTTACAGAGCGGTGCGGGTCCTTATTAATGTAGATAGTTATTAATTTACAATAACATCTAAAGCTTGACTTAATTGCGTTTTTCGAGTTCTACTTAATGGAAGTTTCATTTTTTCGATTTCCACATGTTTACTATCGTATCGATCCACTTTTTTAAGGTTGATGATGTAGGATTTATGGATTCTTAAAAATGAATTTTTTGGAAGTTCGTTTTCAAAAGCTTTCATGGTTGAGAGAATGACAAAACTTTTGTCTTGGGTAATTAATTTAACGTAGTCTCCAAGTGCCTCAATCCACTTGATCTCGTTAATATATATTTTACGTTTCTTTAAATTGCTTTTTACAAAAATATGCTCACCATCATAGTCTTGAAAGTTCTCAGCCATTTTTGCTTGTAATACGGCCTTAGTGACTGCGTCGTTAAATCGATGTTCAGTTGTTGGTTTTTCTAAATAATCGATCACATTATAATCGAAAGCTTTGAATGCATGAGATGTATCGGCACTGGTAATAATTATAAAGGGTTTGTTTTGTTCAGAGCTGTTTTTATATATTTCTAATAAGTCAAAACCATTTAAAACAGGAAGGTTGACTTCCATGAAAATAAGGTTCACAGTAGTTGTCTGAAGAAACTTTTTAGCTTCAAGAGCTGAGGAGAATTCACCACTCAACTTTAGAGAAGGGTGGGAGTTAATACGTTTTAAAGTCGCTAATCGTTGGAGCGTGTTGTCGTCAACAATTATACAATTTAAGATCATTGAATAAAATTAATAGTGATTATGAAATACAATTATACGAAAATAAAATCGATTAAACTCTTAAAACAACGTTTAACGAATCAATTTTATCTAATTAAATAAAGTTATTTATTATTGCCTAAACAAGAATTAATACTTACTTTTGCAGCCATTTTAAACAAATAATTATACAAATTTATGAATCATTACGAAACTGTTTTCATCTTGAATCCCGTTTTATCTGACACACAGATAAAGGAAACAGTACAGAAATACGAGGAGTTACTCGTTTCTAAAGGAGCAAAGATGGTATCGAAGGAAGATTGGGGGCTAAAGAAATTAGCGTATCCAATCCAAAACAAAAAAAGTGGCTTTTACCACTTATTTGAATTTACTGCACCTGGAGAGGCTATTGGTCCTTTAGAAGTAGAATTTAGACGTGACGAGCGTTTTATGCGTTATCTAACTGTAAGTTTAGATAAACATGCAATCTCATGGGCTGAAAGAAGAAGAGTTAAACTTAAAGAAAAAGCGTAATTATGTCTATAGAACAACAAGCCAAAGGAAAAAAAGATGGTGAAATCAGATATTTAACGCCTTTAAATATTGACACCAACAAAGC
>CATEFX010000058.1 GCA_949499105.1 Formosa sp. Hel1_33_131
GCAGTTTTATGAAACAATACACTTTTAAGGGATTTGCAGATATTCTTGTAACCTCAACACAGTTTAATAATCAAAAAACAAGAGATAAAAAACTGTTATTACTTGACAGGTGTAATTGGAGTAATTTTTATTGTAAAGGATAATATTAAAACTGATAAATCAAATTCTATAATTAGCTTATTGCGGAATGATTTTAACCCCTAACTCGCTTTACATAAGCTGAGCTGTTGTGTTTATTTATGAATTTAGAGTTGTGTTTTCCAAACTTTTCTAAGTCTAAAATAATACTTTCAGATTCAATGAAATCAGCTCCTACTTTATGGAATTGCTTTTCAAGTAGATTAACTAGAGTCTTTACTTCAAACTTTTTGAGCACACTTATATGAGCCGCATTAACCTGCTCCTCAATAAAAGATAAGTCGTCATAATGTTTTATAATGTTTGGATTGGTGTGCCCTAACAATACGTTTCGAATCTCCTGAGATATTTCAAGTCTAAAAGCATATGAATTAAAACTCTTACGGGCATTTTTAAGAGGTACGCCAAGCAATTTCTTGCAATGTTTTTGATACACGTCAAACACACCTGTATGGAGTTTTACGTCGTCTACATCGTACCCAAATACATTAAGTAAATCGTCTTCTTCAAGTTTTAACTCCTTTCGCCTATCATAGTGAGTACACCAAACAGATTGTTTTAGTAACTTAAACATTATCATTGTAGTGTCATCTATTCGAATGAGCATTTTATTATTAGACCGATTTTGATTTTTACTTCGTGTGTGAACTATGTAGTCATAGCCGTCTTGACAAAACTTAGAATACTCATCCTCTTTTTTGTTGTCAGTATCGTTTTTAAGATTATAACTTTTAAATTTCACCAAGTCAGCTTGATACATTCCTCGAGTCATAAACATTAGTAAATAAAAACACAATGCTTGAACTTCGTATATTGAAACGCACGTATTTGTAGCTTTTTTAAACTCTTCAGTCGTTAGTGTTTTAATCTCTTTTCTCTCCGCATTCTGGATAGTTAGTCGTTTTCTGAATTCAAATCTCTCAAAGACTACCTGATTGTCATAAGCATCGTTTATGATGGCTTTTATTTTTTTAAAATAGGAATTTATTGAGGTTGCTCTTACTCCATTAGCTTGAGCATTATTTTTAAACTTTAGCAATAAAGAGTAGTTAGAAAATTCATTGAATGTAATAGGTCTTTCTTTATTATATCCAATATGTTTCTTGAAAGCTGATAAGGTGTATTTGTAATCTGTATAAGTAGTCTTCTTAGACTTCTGACTTTTGACAAATGTTTCAATGTAACTATCCACACTTTCAGCGTCAGCCTCGCCTTTTAAATGTAAAATAACTTGCTCGACTGTATATTGACTAGCTTCGAATTTGGTCTGACTCGTAGACATCAAAACCCTTAACTCGTCAAGCCTTTTATTAATGATTTGAAAATTAGCGTGACGTGATTTAGCTCTAAAATTTTTTAAGTCAAATTGTTTAATAGACACATCCAAGCCAACATAAATCTTCTTTCTCATTTGAGATATTGAGCCACTCTTGCCTTGTGAAACGTAGAAATAGACGGAATTGAGTCCCGACTTTTTAACATTTGAATCGATTTTTAGAGTGATAACCATACCCAAATATAGTGAAAATTGCCAACAGGTGCACGTCTAGGTGCGCGTATTTAAACAAAAAGAGAACTGCATTGCTACAATTCCCTTTGTGGAGAAGATGAGATTCGAACTCACGACCTCTTGACTGCCAGTCAAGCGCTCTAGCCAACTGAGCTACATCCCCATTTATAATGATTCGTTTTAAATTCAGTCTAGAAATCTTGAACTTAAAAGAGGCTCTTAAAACCTTCGCCAAAAGTAATGAAATTACTGAGATCTAAAAGGCTAATGAAATAAAATCCGCAGCTTTTAAATCTATAAAAAACTGCAACTCTAAATTTTCAATAGTATTGAGTTTAAAATTAATGGGTTCTGTCGAGTCCAAAGCGGTTATATCCACAACCATTTTTTGTGTAGAGTCCATTCTTTCGAAGGTGATTGTGTTGGATGTTTTTAGGATCCTCCCATTGGTCACAAACTTTAAATGCCGCTCAACTTCTTCGATGGGTCTATTAAAGTTTAAACGGATCGATTGTTTCTCGGACAAACATAAAAAACCAATAGAATCCTCGTGTTTTAATTCAATTTTATCAATAAAATTATCGGGTGAAAACTTTTGTAAACTTTCAATTTTTTGAACCGAAATGTCCCGGTCCGATGGATCGCTAAGCGATTTTAACACCTTGTTGTTGGCGATTTTATTTTTTACGTTGTCTAATTTGTTTTTTAAATTCGTTGTTTCTTCAAGGCTAATGAGTCCTACAGCACACTGGGTGTTGTTATTAAATTTGGCTTCAAAGTCAAATTCCATCGACTTAGACCCGATGTCTTTCTTTTTTAAATCGAAAAATAATTTACAAAAATCATCATAGTCGTCGCTATTTGTACGCGTGTAAATCGCTAAAGATTCCTCTACATTAATGATCCCTTTACCTGAGTCTTTTAACGAAATAAGGCTTAAAGTTTCTGTAGTTCCATGCATGTCTGACACGGAATACCCTTTCGTTGCTTTAGTTGGTAATTTTAGATAATACGGGAAAATAATGGAATCGGATACCTGAATAACGCCAGAGTAACTTTGAGCCTGAGAAAAATTTATAAGGCATAAAAAAACCAGAAATAAAACTATTTCTGGTTTTTTATATGTAAACTTAATTACCATCCTGGTCCAAGATCGCCGACGCAAATTCTAACGAAATCAATTAACGTCCAAACACCCAAGCCTCCGAAAGTTAATAATTGGACAACACCTTGCCAGATATCTCCTAGGTAAAATCTGTGGATACCAATACCTCCTAAAAAGAAACAAATTAACAAAGCAGCTACTTGTGTTTTTCCGGCAAATGCATCAGAATTTGAAATAGTAGCTTCAATGACTTCGTTGCCTTCAACGACTGTTTTTGTCACAGGAAAGTGAGCAAATGACATGGTACTGAATAGCATAAATGCTATCAAAAAAATTGTGTTTTTCATTTTAGTTTGAATTGGTTAATAATTTTTATAAATCTACAATTATTATTTTATTCTTGCAATTTACTATAAATAAAAAATCTAAATTGTTAATGTCAGATTTGAAAACCTCCATGAATTATAGCCCCTAACTCTAAAATGAACGTAAGTTCAAAATATTAACGTCGTGACTTAGAAGTCTTTTTCGTACATTTGACTCTAAATTATATCTATTATGAGCAGTAAATTTTTTGGCAATAAAACCGTAAAACAAGCAGACACAAAAAAAGGTGCTAAATCGGACCTTAAGAGCAAAAACAAAAGCAAAACCACTGCCGTTAGAAAAACGGGACGCGGAAAATAGTCCTATTGGAAACAAGTATAAGCCTCAAACACATCAACAAACTTGCGGTGCCAGCCATTATCGCAGGTATTTCTGAACCGATTCTTTCTCTTACAGATGCCGCTATCGTGGGCCATATTCCAATAAATGCCACAGAATCTTTGGCTGCTGTAGGGATTGTTACTACTTTTTTATCCATGCTTATTTGGGTGTTAGGACAATCGCGAAGTGCTATTTCGTCGATTATTTCTCAGTATGTCGGTGCTAACAAATTAGAGGAAGTCAAAAATTTACCCGCCCAAGCCATCACTCTTATTTTGCTGCTAAGTTTATTAATCTGTCTAGGAACCTATCCGTTTTGTCGGTCCATTTTTAAACTTTATAATGCTTCTGGATTACTTTTAGAATACAGTATCGACTATTATAAAATCCGGGTCCTAGGATTGCCTTTTACGCTCTTTACATTTGCCATTTTTGGAATCTTTAGAGGCCTTCAAAACACTTATTACCCCATGATCATTGCCATCACAGGAGCCGTCCTAAACATTGTTTTGGATATTTTAATGGTTTATGGAATTGCCAATGTGTTTCCGCCGCTGTACCTTAAAGGTGCCGCCCTTGCAAGTGTGATTTCTCAGTTTTTAATGGCCGCAATGGCCACCTATTTTCTTTTAAAGAAAACACAAATCCCTTTAAGATTCACTCGGCCGTTTAATAAAGAAATTCCACGGTTTTTGAATATGATCGGACATCTGATCGTGAGAACATTGGCCCTTAACACGGCTCTATATTTTGCAGCACGTTTTGCAACGGGCTATGGAAACTCCTATATCGCAGCCTATACCATCGCTATTAATTTATGGTTTTTTGCCGCCTTTGCCGTCGATGGGTATTCGAGCGCAGGAAACATCCTATCTGGAAAATTATTTGGTGCCAAAAAATACCATTTACTACTGCAGCTAAGTAATCAACTGATACGATATTCCCTTATCGTAGGGATTGTTATGGGGCTCATTGGCGGATTGCTTTACAGGCCCATTGGAATGGTCTTTACGAATGACCTTGCAGTGCAGACTCAATTTTATGACATCTTTTGGATTGTGTTACTAATGCAGCCTTTTTGTGCATTGGCATTTGTATTTGATGGCATTTTTAAAGGGCTTGGGAAAATGAAAGATTTAAGAGATGTGTTATTACTCGCAACCCTGTTTGTGTTTTTACCACTGCTTTTTATCTTTGATTATTATGGCTGGAAACTTCATGGTGTTTTTACGGCTTTTTTCCTGTGGATGGTTGCCAGAGGCATTCCGCTCATAATAAAATTTAGGAAACAATTTTTACCGCATGTTCAAAACCATTAACTTTGTATAAGAATTTTTTAGGATTAGACACAAAAAACCACTGATGAGCAACATTCGAATTACGAAACAATTTTCTTTTGAAACAGGTCATGCGCTCTATGGGTATGATGGTAAATGCAAAAATGTTCATGGGCATAGCTATCGCTTAGATGTCACAGTGATTGGACACCCTATAACAGACACTACCAATGTGAAATTTGGGATGGTGATTGATTTTACCGATTTAAAAAAAATCATCAAAGAAGAGATTGTGACTGTTTTTGACCACGCAACGGTCTTTAACAAAAACACGCCACACGTAGAACTTGCAAAAGAGCTCTCCGACCGTGGTCACAACGTGCTATTAGTTGACTATCAACCTACAAGTGAAATGATGGTGATTGATTTTGCTGAGAAGATAAAAAAACGATTACCGCTCACGATAAAATTACATTCCCTAAAACTACAAGAAACAGCTACCAGCTTTGCAGAATGGTATGCAAGTGACAACTAACAGTTAGATATGACGGCTCTAAAAATCCCTCAAGGGAAAAAAATATACTTTGCTTCGGACAACCACCTAGGGGCCCCGACCGCAAAAGAATCCAAGCCTCGCGAAAAAAAATTCGTCCAATGGTTAGATACGATTAAGCATGATGCGGAAGCTATTTTCTTATTAGGCGATTTGTTTGACTTTTGGTTCGAATACAAATATGTAGTTCCCAAAGGGTTTACACGCGTTTTAGGGAAATTGGCCGAACTCAGTGACCAAGGCATTCAAATTCATTTTTTTGTAGGAAATCACGACTTGTGGGTCACTAATTATTTTGAAGAAGAATTAGGGATTATAGTACACCATAAACCACAAGAATTTACATTCAACTCGAGCTCTTTTCTTATCGGCCATGGCGATGGTCTTGGCCCAGATGACAAAGGATTTAAACGTCTTAAAAAAGTATTTACAAATCCATTTTTTAAATGGCTCTACCGATGGATACACCCCGATATTGGCGTCCGGTTTGCACAATACCTTTCTGTGAAAAATAAAGTCATTTCTGGAGATGAAGATGTGAAATTTTTGGGAGATGACAACGAGTGGTTAGTTCAATACAGTCGAAAAAAATTAGAAGAAAAACACCGCGATTATTTTGTGTTTGGACACCGCCATTTACCGCTTGATATTGCGTTGAATGAGCAATCAAAATACATCAATTTAGGCGATTGGATTCACTATTATACGTATGCCGTTTTTGAAGATGACACCCTAACTTTAAAAGAATTTTAAAGTCTGTTCTTTAAACGTTTCCTGTTCGATTGAGTCAAAACTTAAACCACTCTTACATGAAACTCAATCGACTCACTGGGATCCTCGCATTTTTGATTTTTAGTAGCTGCAATTCGGATGATGCCGCTACCGAGACTTCCGACCCCATTCCAACCCCTAGCTCTCCTAACATTTTATTAATTATTGCTGATGACATGGGGCTCGATGCCACGCCAGGCTACTCAGTGGGCACAAGCAAGCCTACAATGCCCAACCTACAAGACCTCATGAATTCGGGAGTCCGATTTAATAATGTATGGTCAAATCCTGTATGCACTCCTACAAGAGCCACTATATTGACAGGCAAGTATGGCTTTCGGACAAATGTCATAAACGTTGGTGATGTCCTTTCGACTTCCGAAACATCTCTTCATAAAGTCCTAAACACCAATGCTTCAGAATATAGCCATGCAGTCATAGGGAAGTGGCACCTGTCTTCAGATCCAACCCATCCAACGGCCATGGGGGTCGATTATTTTGCCGGGCTATTGGGGGGGGGCGTCCAATCCTATACCAATTGGGATTTGAATGAAAATGGAGTAACAACGACCTCAACAGCATATACAACTACAAAATTTACAGATTTAGCGATTGATTGGGTCAGCGCTCAATCGCAACCTTGGTTTTTGTGGCTTGCCTACAACGCGCCACATACGCCGTTTCATTTCCCCCCAACCAACCTTCACAATCAAGGCGATTTACCTGCCGATGACGCAAGTATAGAAGCAAACCCATTGCCGTACTACCAGGCCATGATCGAAGCGATGGATTCTGAAATGGGTCGGTTGCTAAGCACGATGACCCAAGAAGATCGCGACAATACACTCATCATTTTTGTCGGAGATAATGGAACTCCTAGCGAAGTCGTTCAGGAGTACAATAGCAATCGCGCAAAAGGGTCTATCTACCAAGGTGGCGTAAATGTACCTATGGTCATTTCTGGGAAAAATGTGACACGTGTGAATGAAACTGAAGACGCACTTATTAGTACAACCGATTTATTTGCAACCATCGCAGAAGTCGCGGGTACTGCTAGTTATGACAGTGGTGATAGCCGTAGCTTTCTAGATTTATTAAGCAGTGGCAATTCAAAAGGGCGAGACTTTGTCTATACAGAGAAATACAATGCGCAAACTCAAGGCCCCGATTATACCATCCGAAATGCGACCCATAAATATATTTATTTTAATACGGGGGCAGAAGCCTTATATAATCTAATTGAAAATCCCTTAGAATCCCCTAACCTCCTCAATGAAAATCAACTTCCGTTAAGTGCCTCAGACGCTGCAATAAAATTAAGTTTAACAACTGAACTCTCTAGTATTAGAAATTGAAGCCTTTTAGGACTATAAACATTGATTAAATGTCAACTTATTGTGAATCGGTTTCCCAAAAATTTGTAAATTTACACAAACTAACCGATGAACGTATCCGATTTATCTGGCTTCCTTCCCATTGCATTGGAGGAAATGAATGACGTCTCTCTTCTGAAGCGGGTCGATACGAAGTTTCTGACTACGGAATCTAAATTGTCAGAAATATTATCTCTATTACATGATGAATATCAGATTTTAGAGATTGCCGAAAAGCGGTTAATGAATTACACCACCCTTTACTTTGACACAAAAGACTTGACCTGTTATAAAGAACACCATAATGGAAAAGCAAGGCGTCAAAAAATACGAATGCGTAAATATGTAGACTCGGATCTTTGTTTTTTGGAAATTAAAGAAAAACAGAACTCTGGGATGACCAATAAAGTTCGCTGTTCAATTGATGATTTTGAAACGTCTTTATCAGAAAAATCCAACGCATTTATTAAAAAAGCGACTAAAAAAGACCTGGAATTAGAGCCTGTTCTATATAATTATTTCCAACGATTTACATTGGTAAGCAAACTGCGGTCAGAACGGGTCACAATAGATACAGGCTTGGAATATAAAACCGATTCGACCACAAAAAAAATCAATAATATAGCGGTCATTGAAGTTAAACAAGAAAAACAAAACATAAGAACCCCGATCTATAGCGCGCTCAAATTAAACAGAATTAGAACCGTTAGCTTTAGCAAATACTGTATCGGCGTTGCTAACATTTTCTCGGATGTAAAGTCTAATAAATTTAAAGAACTCAATTTAAAAATTAACAAATTAAACCACTAACATGGAGCTACTAGGCATTCCTTTATTCGATGACGATTTTTACAAAATGATGATTCGGTTTTTATTGAATTTATTTTTCCTCACTGGAATTATAAAATTTGTATACTACAAGCACAATCCAAAGAAAGAATATCTGTTCACGTTCTATCTTATTGGAATTGTGGTTTACTTTTTATGCTTTACCTTAAAAAAGTATGAATTGGATCTCGGGATGGCATTGGGGTTGTTTGCGATTTTTGGGATTATCCGTTACAGAACACTTCCGCTAGAAGTCAAAGAAATGACCTATCTCTTTGTGGTCATTGGTGTCGCAGTGATGAATGCCCTTTCAAACAAAAAAATGAGCTATGCAGAAATTATTGCAGCCAATACAATTATCCTTCTGGCTCTATACTTTCTTGAGCGTTATTGGGCACGAACAGAGACCCTCTCAAAAGATGTGATTTATGAAATTATTGAAAACATCCGTCCCGAAAATCACGACAAACTCAAAGCTGATTTAGAAAAAAGGCTCGGCGTTGAAATCTTAAGTTTTGAAATTGGAAAAGTGAATTTCTTAAAAGATGTCGCTAAAGTAACCGTCTATTATAAACTCTAATTATAACTATGAAACTATCTAAACAAAAAATCAGTGTATACACTTGCCTTGCCTTTTTATTAGCGTCTTCAAATCTAATAATGGCTCAAAACTCAAATGATTTAGAAGGATGGAGCGCCGTTCAGATTGACATAGAGGCGACTAAAAAAATGTCCTTTTCCATTTCAGAGCACCTACGGTATCGAAATGATATTACAACGGTCAGCACCTATTTTACTCAAATAGAAACTGGTTATGAAATTGCTAAGAATTTTGAAATTGGTGGTGGGGTTCGGTTTATTAAAAAAAATGATGATGTTGGGAAAAAACAAGGAGTAGAATCTCATTTTAGATATCAATTAGATGCAAGTTTCAAGCACGATATTAAAAAAATTGGAGTGTCCTACCGACTTCGATATCAAAATAAAAATGAATTAGGGTTCTCCGAAGATGAGGGCGATATCGCCAAAGAACAACTTCGAATGTTATTTGGAGTGGACTATAAATTAAAACCGCTTAGCGTTCTATTAAAGTTAAAAGGAGAGTTTTTTAATACCTTTTCTGATGGCGCTGATGGGGGTAAAATTGACCGACGACGGTTTACCTTCTCGGTGTCTCGAAAATTTAAAGGGTTTGGGAAAATAGCCGTTTTTTATAGAACTCAAACTGATTTAAACGTCCTCATAAAAAAAGAGCGTTTTGACGTTTCAAAATCGATCCTAGGATTTAAATATATCTACAGTCTAAATTTAAGAAAAACTAAAAAGTCTTCTGACAAACTATAAATTACTCTTCTTGAGCTTCATGAGCATCTAACTCTTTTTGAAGATCTAATTTTCTAAAGGTTGGGGATACAATTCCGGTCGTGATGACAGTAATTAAGGTCATCGTACCACCAAAAACAACGGCGGCTACAGTACCCATAAGTTTTGCGGTTAATCCGCTTTCAAAAGCGCCTAACTCGTTAGAAGACCCGACGAACATAGAGTTGACTGAAGACACACGTCCGCGCATGTGATCGGGAGTCTTAAGTTGTAAAATGGTTTGTCTAATCACCATCGACACCCCATCAGTGACGCCGCTAAAAAATAAGGCAACTACCGAAATCCAAAATATAGACGACACTCCAAAAGTAATAATACACACCCCAAATCCAAAGATGGCTGCTAAGAGTTTAAGTCCCGCATTTTTACTGATAGGAATGTAGGCCGTAATTAGCATTGTTAAAAAGGCGCCCACAGCAGGTGCCGCACGCAACACCCCAAATCCTTCAGAACCCACTTCCAAAATATCTTGAGCAAAAACGGGCAATAAGGCCACCGCACCTCCAAATAAAACCGCAATCATATCTAAACTTAAGGCCCCTAAAATAGCTTTTGATTTAAATACAAATCGAACCCCTTCTTTTAAACTTTGCATCACTGGTTCGCCGATTTTTGGGTTTAAAATTGGTTTTTTAGAGATCCCAAATAAAAGAATAAAGGATAACAAAACCAGCCCAAAAACAATGCATAGTGACCAATGAACTCCGATCCAATTAATCGTAAACCCTGCAGTAGCAGGCCCTAAAACAGAGGCCATTTGCCATGTAGAACTGTTCCAAGTAGCAGCGTTTGGATAGACTTTTTTAGGAACGATTAAGGCGACGAGTGAAAAAATACTAGGCCCAAAAAAAGCTCGCAAAAGACCGCCCATAAATACAAAACCATAGATCGTATAAAGAATCATTTTAGTGGACCAAGTCGATTCAATATTTGGACTGGTTAAGAAAAAAAGGCCAAAACTAATGAATGAAAAAAGACCGATACACTTTAATAATAGATTTCGTTTTTCACTTTGATCTACAATATGCCCTGCAAATAACGCCATACTAAAGGCAGGAATAATTTCCATAAGCCCAATAATCCCAAGAGACAAAGGATCTTTGGTGAGCGAATATACTTGCCACTCAATAATGATAAATTGCATAGACCACCCAAAAACTAAAATGAAACGCAGTAGTAAAAAAATATTAAATTCCTTAAATCGAAGTGCTGCGTAGGGATCTCTTTTTGCCATATTATGGTTTAACTCCTTTTAGTTTCAACTGCAAGCTAACACGTCCATTCCATTCATTTTCATCTATTGAATAGACGACTTTAAAAGGCGTTTTATTTTTTATAATTGGGAGGTGTTCTCCTAGTCCAAAACCAATTCCAACCATTTTGGGACCGCTATTTTGAGCCAACGTGACCCGTAGATGTGTTTGATCTTCGCCAACACATTTTCCATAACCTGTGTCAAGAACGGCATCCGTCATAAAAACAGGGGCCATATTTTGAGGTCCAAAAGGGGCAAATTGTTTTAGGATTCTATAAAATTTTGGAGTGATGGCCTCAAAATTAATATCTGAGTCTATTTTAATTTCGGGTGTTTTAAGATGCGCAGCTAAGGTCTTTGACACCTCTGCTTCAAACGCTGCTTTAAATGCCGGATAGTTTTGTTCTTTAATAGTGAGTCCAGCTGCATACATATGACCCCCAAATTGTTCTAGAAGATGGCTACAGTTTTCCAATGCATTATACACGTCAAACCCGCTTACTGATCTTGCAGAGGCTGCTAAGTAATCGCCACTCTTGGTAAAGACTAAGGTAGGACGGTAATAGGTTTCTATCAATCGAGAGGCCACAATACCGATGACTCCTTTGTGCCAATCTTCTTGATAAACGACCGTAGTGGCATCCTTGGTTTCGTCTGAATTTTCAATTTGTAAAAGGGCTTCTTTAGTAATGCATTTATCTGCTTCTCGACGGTTGGTGTTAAAAAGTTCGATCTCACTAGCCGCAAGTTCAGCGGATTCAAAATTGGTTTCTTTCATCAAGGAAACGGCATAATTTCCATGTTTCATGCGTCCGGCAGCATTAATTCGAGGTGCGATATTAAAAACAACATCTGTGATCGTAAGCACTTCCTTTTTCATGTGATGAATGAGTGCTTTAAATCCGGGTCGTGGATTGGTATTAATGATTTGTAAACCAAAATAAGCAAGAGCTCTATTTTCACCAACAATGGGCACAATATCAGCACCAATAGCGGTAGCAACTAAATCTAAATATTCAACGAGCGATTCTACGGATGTACCGTCTTTAGAGGCTAATGCTTGAATGAGTTTAAACCCCACACCACAGCCACAAAGTTCTTTAAAAGGGTATGCGCAATCGGGTCGTTTTGGGTCCAAAATAGCGACGGCAGGCGGCAAATTTTTTCCAGGCCGGTGGTGGTCACAGATAATAAAATCGATGCCTTTGGTTTTTGCATACGCGACTTTTTCAATGGCTTTTACGCCACAATCTAACGCTATTATCAATGAAAAATCATTGTCGGATGCAAAATCAATTCCTTTGTAGGACACCCCATAACCCTCCGCATACCGATCGGGAATATAGGTCGATATTTGGGTGCTTTTAGTTTCTAAGTAAGAGGCCATTAACGCAACCGATGAGGTGCCATCCACATCATAATCGCCAAACACCAAAATTTGTTCGTTGTTTTTTAAAGCCACTTCAATTCGGTCGACCGCCTTGTCCATGTCTTTCATCAAAAAAGGGTCATGTAAATCTGACCAGCTTGGACGAAAAAAGGTTTTAGCAGCCTCAAAAGTGTCAATCCCTCGTTGCAATAACAATTCTGAAATTGCAAAATCCACCCCTAATTCGGCTGCTAGTTTAGCAATTTTATTAGAATCTGGTTTTGGTTTGAGGGTCCAACGCATCGTTAAGAATTATGAATATGAATTTCTGTGGTCACCGTTGCAAACTGTCGAAACATTTCCATCACCCCGCAATATTTTTCAACAGAAAGCGTAACGGATTTATTAATTTTTTTGGGATTTAAATCCTTCCCATAAAAATGATAGTCTACATGTACTTTATGGTAATACCTCGGGTGTTCGTCTGTTAAAAAACCTTCTGCATCGATAGATAGTTTGTAATCGACAACTTTCATTTTCTCTAAGATTTCGACGATATCAACCCCAGAGCACCCCGCTAAAGAGGATAACATCATTGCTTTTGGCGATAAACCAAATCGTTCAGATTGACCGTTTACAACCGTATCCATTAACACGGTTTTTCCGCTTGGGTTGTCGGATTCAAATAACATTCCACCCTTCCAATGGGTTGTTGTTTTATGGGACATAATAACTTGTTTTAATTCTTATTCCTTCAAAAATACTAAATAATGTTATCAGTTACACTATGATTTCCTAGTTGCAGTTTAGAAATTCGCGGGCATTCAAAGTTTTTAGTGAATCTTCATTAGAAACCCCTAAATGATATAAAAATTTAGGGCTAAGACGCTTTTGATTTTCCTGCAACAACAATCACAATTTCGCCCTTGGGCGGCTTATTGGTGTAGTAGTCTAAAACTGATTTTGCGGTGCCTCTTTTGGTCTCTTCAAATAGTTTTGTAAGTTCACGCGAGACCGAAATTTGACGATCTTCCCCAAAGTATTCACAGAGGTGTGCCAATGTTTTAAGAAGTTTATGAGGGCTTTCATATAAAATAATAGTTCGAGGTTCTTCGGCCAGTAATAGTAATCGCGTTTGGCGTCCCTTTTTGACGGGTAAAAAGCCTTCAAACACAAACTTATCATTTGGTAAACCAGAGTTTACTAAGGCGGGTACAAAGGCGGTGGCTCCAGGCAAACAATCGACAGGAATGTCGTTTTCGACACAAGCTCTTGTAAGTAAAAATCCAGGGTCAGAAATCGCAGGGGTTCCCGCATCACTAATCAATGCGATGGTGGTGCCCATTTTTAATTTTTGAATAATCCCTTGAACCGTTTTATGTTCATTATGCATATGATGCGAATGCATTTGCGTCCCAATCTCAAAATGTTTTAATAGTTTTCCAGAAGTTCGGGTGTCCTCTGCTAAAATTAAGTCAACCGATTTTAAGACATTAATCGCTCGTAAAGTGATGTCTTCTAGATTTCCTATCGGGGTTGGTACAATAAATAACTTCATGGATCAAAGTTACAATGTTTTTGAGAGAAATTATAAACTAGTGAATCTATTTAAGATTTTATATATTTGGTATTAAATTATTTATTAACCCCAAAATTATTTTTAAATCATGGAACAATACCTAACAAAACTAAAAAATCTAGTTGTAGACTATTTACCAAAAGACCAAATTGTAAGTTATTCATTTAAGGCTGTTTATGCTTTAGGACTGTTAATCGTCGGCTTATTTGCAATAAAGCTAACGATTCGCTTAACTAAAAAAATACTTACTACACGACGTGTTGAAGAGACTATCCAAACCTTTCTCGGAAACTTAATAGGTTGGGGATTAAAGGCGCTATTGTTGGTCGCCGTCATTTCTAAACTTGGGGTTGATACCACTGCCTTAGCGGCAGTAATGGCTGCTGCATCGTTAGGAATAGGGCTCGCTCTACAAGGTGCCTTAGCAAATTTTGCAGGCGGTGTTTTGATTATTTTGTTCAAGCCTTTTAGAGTGGGCAATGTCGTAGATGTCCAAGGCGAAATAGGGGTTGTGAAAAATATTGAAATTTTTACAACTCAAATTCTAACCCCTACTGGTAAACGCGTCATCATCCCAAATGGAACCCTTGCGAATAGTAATATTATAAATATCTCTGCTGAAGGAAAACTAAGAGTCGATTTAACCATTGGCGTTGGCTACGATGAGAACATCAAGCAAACTAAAGATGTATTGATGGCTGTACTGACTTCGCATCCTAAAGTATTAAAAGATCCCTTACCAACCGTTGATGTCTCCGAGCTTGCGGATAGTTCTGTGAATTTTGCGGTTCGCCCCTGGTGTACGGTCGAAGATTATTGGGCAGTACACTTCGGAATTACCGAAAACTGCAAATTAGCGCTCGATGCTGCTGGCATAGAAATTCCATACCCACACGCTGTTGAAATTCAGAAAAAGGGATAAAGCTTGTTTATTTTTTGGATGGAATCGCGATAAAGTCTTTCAAATAAAAAGGCTCAAAATAAGCAACATCTTCAAAATCGTTAGATTTGAATTTTTCAAAAGAAAGTGTACACATTTGTTTGGCTGAAGGCAATTTATTTTCAATAAAATGAGCATTGGGATGCGCGATTAGTTCTTTGGTTTTGGTGACCCCATTTCCAATAAAATAAACGGGAGATAATTCTAATAATTCACGATACGACTCAGAGGTGATTATTTCTGCCTCTGTGGTTCGTGTCTCTTTAAAACTGCCATCATAAATCGCTGAATAAACCTCTAGGCGTCTAGCATCTAACATGGCCACTACAGCTCCATTTGGATTCTCCAGCTGGTGCGCAAGCGCTTCTAGGGTTGGAATAGAAATTAAAGGGATTTTAAGCGCATAACACAAGCCTTTAGCGGCGGAAACACCGATTCGGAGTCCCGTATAAGATCCGGGGCCTTTGCTAATCGCTATGGCGCTTAACTGCGTCTTAGAAACGTTCGCCGTTTTTAAGAGTGCATCCATATACACATGGAGACGCTCCGCATGTGAATACGACAAATTGTTATCTTCCTTGAGCCCAATGACGGCACCATCTTTCGCTAGAGAGACTGAACAATTCGTCGTGGACGTTTCAATATTTAAAATATAAGTCAAAGCTAATTATAAGATTTCTTTACCCATGTAAAAGTCCAAAACTTTTGTTTTGAAAATAAAATCAAATTTAGCATTTATTAATGAGGATTGCGCATTTATAAATTGCACTCTGGCTTGTTCCAAGTCAAAAGCAGTAATATTCCCAATAGTATAACGTTCCTTAGAATTATTAAACGCCAACTCTTGTGATACTAATGATTTTTTCGCAGCGGCATAGGCCTTAAAAGCCGCTTGTGCATCTGTGAATGCTCTTTGAATATTGGACTCTAAATCTAACTTCGCTTGTTGTAAGTTAAGTGCACTATTTTCTTCTTGTATTCTTGATTTAGCAACTGCTGTTTTATTTTGAAATCGAGAAAAAATAGGAATATTTACATTCAAATTAAAATTATGTCCCTTATTCAAATCTAACTCTCTGAAATAATCTTGTTTTAAAAAATCGTTTGAAGATTCACTCCAAACGGAGCCAAAACCATAACCAAAGCTTACAGAAGGCAAATACCCAGATTTAGAAATTTCGGTGTTTAATTCGGCATTTACAATGTTTTTTTCTGCGATTACAATTTCATTTCTATTTTCGAACGCATAGCTTATAATTGGTGTAACATCTTTATACAATAGGACTTCTGATGGGGAGTCTAGACTAATAACTTTAACCTCAAATCCATTAAAAGGAACTTGTAATAACTGTGACAACGAGAGTAATGATAAATTATAATTATTTTCGGCGATTGTTACTTGTTGTTCATCTCTGCCCAAAGTGGCTTCTGAAGTATATAGGTTTGCTTTGGGTTGTACACCTGCTTCTACTAAGTTTTTAACCTGTCTCAATTGTTGCTTGCTAAAGTCAAACTGATTTTTTGCGATCTCTAAGTTTTCAATATTAAATAATACATTTAAGTAGCCGTTGACCACGTTTAAAGAAATATTGTCTTTTATACGCGCTAATTCTAAGTTATTAATCTCTTGATTTAAGAGGGATTGCTTGTATAGGTTTAAGGTTCTAAAACCATTAAATACATTTTGATTTACACTGAAATTATAATTAAATGAATGTGTGGTTTGGTTGTTGATTCTTTGGTTTGAAACTGGGTCAAATCCAGATCCAATACTCATTCGTTCACCAAAACTACCATTCACTGATGGCAAAAACTGACCTTTTGAGGCGGTGATATCTTGCGCGTTTACAAGTAAATTATTTTGGCTTTGCTTCACCGAAATATTATGCTCTAAGGCATGTTCGACACATTCTTTTAAGGTCCATTGTTTTTGAGCAAAGCTGCTTAAAGTCCCTATAAGTATAAGAACCGTAAAAATATGTTTCATTGTTTTGGGAGTTTTATTATTCATCGTCTTCATCCTCGTTATTTTCTTCGGATGCTTTGTTCCAAACCTTAATTTTATCGCCTTCTTCGACTCCTTCTGTAATTTCTACATTGATGCCATCAGATAATCCGATTTCAACTTTCTTAATTTCAAAGTTTCCATTGTCATTTAACAGTTCTACAAAAGGTTTTTCGGTAATTCGATTGAACTGCAAGAGTCCTTCCTTAATAACCAAAACACTGTCTTTACTTTCAATTTCAATTTCGGCATTCGCACTATACCCTGCCCTAATTTTGGTACTCGCTTCTATTTCCACATCTGCTTTAATAGTAAACTGAACGGCTCCATTTTGCTCGACTCCTTTTGGCGCAACAAAGGTGAGGACAGCAGGAAATTCTTTTTCATTAATCGCCCCAAGAATCACTTTGATGTTTTTTCCTTCTTCTAATTTTCCGACTTCAGATTCATCTACCTTTCCTTCAAAAATCATTTTGCTCATATCGGCAATCGTTGCAATGGTTGTTCCTGCATTGAAATTATTACTTTGAATCACTTGATCACCTTCACGAACAGGTATTTCAAGAATAGTTCCAGAAATTTGAGCAGCAATGGTTGTGTTTGCTGAGCTTCCTCCTGACAATGATCCGCGTTTAATAATTTGGTAATCGTTTTTGGATTGACTGTAGTTCTCTTCTGCTTGGTTGAGGCTTAATTCACTGTTTTCAAAATCTTGTTTCGAGATCACTCCTTTTTCAAAAAGTGTTTTATTTCGATTGAATAGGGTTTTAGCATTCTCAAAGGAGAGTTTAAGAGATGTAATTCGACTTTTGGCACTGACTAAAGCTTGTTCGTTTGGAACCACTCTAATTTTAGCAATTAAATCGCCTTTTCTAACCAGATCGCCTTCTTCGACAAAAATTTGATCCACAATTCCTGAAATTTGTGGTTTTAGTTCAATTTCTTCCTCAGGGTTCAATTTACCTGTCGCCACGGTTTTAGTGTCGAGAGAACTATAAAAAGGCATTTCAGTCTTATAGTCTACAACTTCTTTGGCATTGGAATCTTTAAAGTATTTTAATACAAATACTAATAATATTAGTACGATGATTCCTGAAATAATTTTTACTGTTTTATTCATTGTTTTGGTTTTTTTATTCTTCTCTTAATGCTTCTATTGGTTTGATACTTGTGGCTTTAAAGGCGGGGATGAGTCCAATTAAAGTTCCTAAAACGACTAAAATTAATAGGGCGATAAAAACCACTGCAATAGAAACAGATGCATTGACTAAAGTGGCATCGTCGCCTTGTCCCCACGCATGATCAACAGCGATTAAAATCCAGCCTCCCGAAATAATCCCTAGCAGTCCAGCAACAAGGGTTAAAAAGACAGCTTCTACTACGATTTGACGTTTAATTTCAAAAGGTGTTGCGCCTAAGGCACGTCTAACGCCAATTTCTTTGGTACGTTCTTTAACGGTAATTAATAATATATTTCCAATGGCAAAGACGCCAGCGATTAGGGTTGAGATTCCAACAAACCATGTAAGAAACTGCATGCCTGTTAGAAATCCTGTAATTTTCGCAAACTCTTTTCCTAGGTTAAAACTTCCAAAAGCTCGTTTATCGTCAGGATGGATTTTATTTAAATTTCGCAATAACAATTTGGCATCTTCTTCAATTTGCTTGATATTATAGTCAGGTTTTCCTGTAATCATTAACCACCCAATTGTATCGCCTTGGTTATAAATTTGTTGAAAAGTTGTAAAAGGGATGTGAATATCGCTACTAGGGCCCATATTGGCATTTTCCGTTTGTGACACTCCAATTACGGTGAAATTGATACTATTCATTTGAATGTATTGGCCAATAGCAATTTCCTCTTTTTCAAACAACTGTTTGTAGATGTCCTCTGAAATAACAGCTACTTTTTTATTGCTATCAATGTCGTTTTGATTGATAAAACGGCCTTTTAATAGTTTCTTTTTTTGCACTTTATCTAGAAGTGGGTAATCGCCATTCACATTGTAGGTACCTGATAAAAAATTACGGACGATCAATGCTTGGTTTCGATTTCGGGGAACTACAAATTCGATCCCTTCTACATTTTCTTCTATTTTTTTGGCGTGTGATAATTTGAGGTTGACCCTTCTTCCCTCCTGAAATCCTTTGAAAGGTTTACTTGTACTCTGACCCCACACAAAAACACTATTGGTTGCAAAATCGCCAAAAAGTCGGTTAAATGAATTTTCCATCCCTCGAGCTGCCCCCAAAAGTGCAATGAGTAATAAAATTCCCCACCAAACACCAACCATGGTGATGCCTGTGCGCAATTTGTTTTTGCTCATGCTATCATAGACTTCTTGCCATGTATCTCTATCAAATAAAAATTTAATCATTTAGTCGTCTCTTAGTGCTACTATCGGTTTAATTTTTGATGCTTTTTTTGCTGGTAAATACCCTGCAAGTGTACCTGCGCCTATTAAGGTAAGTGTTGCCGAAATAACAAGGCTAGTACTCACAGATGGGTTGGTGATAAAATACGTTTTCAAACTTGGTCCTACCCACTCCAAAATTCCGACGCCGAGCAGGAGACCAAAATAGCCTGCAATGGTTGTTATTAAAACAGATTCGATCAGAATAATAGACACAATAGATTTTGGCGATGCGCCCAAGGCTTTTCGAATTCCAATTTCTTTGGTGCGTTCTTTTACGATAAATATCATGATATTACTAATGCCTACGATTCCAGCGATAAGCGTGCCCATCCCAATGACCAAGATAAGAATTCCTAAAATTGATGTCATTTGATTGATCCCTTTATTTTGCATTGCCATATTAAAAACTCGTACGGCACGTTGGTCATTCGCCGCGACAAGAAAGCGTTCTTTAAGTTTTTTTTCTAAATCCAAACCAAAATCAATGGCTTGATTGAAATCTAATTTAGGATTATAAGTCAGATTAATTTGGTCCACATAGTCATTATTGCCATAAACTTGCTGTGCTGTTGTGAGCGGCATATATAGGAGTCGTTCTTCATTATCGCCACCATCATCTGCAAACACACCCACTACTTTATAAGGGATTCCACTTAAGTTTATATACTTCCCTAGAGGATCTGTTTTTAAAAACAAATCTTCTTTTACCAATTTTCCGATCACGACTACTTTGGTTTTAAGGTCCATATCTCGTTGATTGATATAGCGACCTTGATACACTTTTGTTTTTTCTAAATATTGGTGATCTGGATGTACTGCTCGTAACGAATAATCATTTTTTTCGTTTTTGTAAGAAGCGGCCACATTTTTGTAAATTCGAGAAGTGATAAATTCTACATTCTCATCAAAATCGGTTTTAATGTATTGATAATCTTCGTTTTTAAATTGAATTTTTCGCCCTGCTTGTAACCCTTTATAAGGCTTGGTGGTTTTTCCAGAGCGTATAAAGACGGCGTTCGCAGCGTCATCTACAAATTCTTCGGCAAAAGTATTGTTCAGTCCATTTGCAATCCCAAATAGAACAGTAAATAACAGAATCGCAAAAGTTACTGTAAAACCAGACAATAAACTTCGAGTTCGATTTTTATTGATGCTCTGAAAAATTTCGCGCCAAAGATCTATATCAAACATGCGTTTCTGCTCTAACTTGTGTTACTGTTTTATCTTCCATTATCACGCCGTCACGCAACCGAACGATTCGCTTACACATGGCAGCAATATCTTCTTCATGCGTGACGATAAGAATCGTTTTGCCTTCATCATTTAACTGTTGTAAAAAAGCCATTATATCATAGGAAGTCGTTGTATCCAATGCACCTGTTGGCTCATCTGCTAATAATAATTTTGGATCGGATGCTAAGGCACGTGCAATAGCTACACGTTGTTTTTGACCTCCAGATAGTTCGCTTGGCAAATGGGTTGCCCAATCCAAAAGGCCCACTTTTTTTAAATGAAAACGTGCTTTTTCTTGACGTTCTTTACGTTTTAAGCCCTGGTAATACAACGGTAAACCAACATTTTCAAGGGCATTTTTATAATTAATAAGGTTAAAGGATTGAAAAATAAACCCTAAAAATTTATTTCTGTAAATAGCAGCTTTCTTCTCTGTGAGGTTTTTAATAGGAACATCGTCTAATATATAGTCGCCTTCATCGGCTTCGTCTAACATTCCTATGATATTAAGTAAGGTCGATTTACCGGAGCCTGAAGACCCCATAATAGCAACCATTTCGCCTTGTGCTACAGAAAGGTCAATTCCTTTCAGAACATGTAAGCTTGAATCTCCAATGGCATATGACTT
The DNA here is from genome assembly GCA_949499105.1 of Formosa sp. Hel1_33_131. Lineage (GTDB taxonomy): Bacteria > Bacteroidota > Bacteroidia > Flavobacteriales > Flavobacteriaceae > Hel1-33-131. The sequence goes on from CATEFX010000058.1 coordinate 21,073, forward strand.
ATGAAGCTTTTTAATTTCTAGCATGGCTTGATTTAAAGTTTTTGAATATATATACAATCATTAATAAGACGTATAAAACTACAATTTGTTACACTAAAAACTAAAAAAAAAAGAGGTCTATTTTGGTCAATATTTTTGTAATGATTAGTTTCAAATGACAAGAAATTTTTATACTGAAAATATAATATATTATTAAATGTGACGATATTAAATTCACTATTTTGAAGTATAGTTCAAGAAAGATAATTTATCACATTTGTGATGTGGATTTCTAAAATAAAATAAGTAACTTCTGCCTCAATATGGTATTATTAATTGAACAGATCGTATTAAATTGTACTAAATTTTATTTTTTAAAACCAATTTTTAATCATAAATAATTATTGTATTCAGTGGAAAAATTTCAAGATGAAAATATTATAATTTTAAAATCTTTAGGGTATCATTTAAAAGTAATCCGCCAAGAAAAAAATCTGCGTCAAAAAACCGTTGCAAAACGTTGTGATATGGACAGTGGAAGTTATTCAAATATTGAAAACGGAAAGCGAAACATCACAATATTGACGTTGTATAAGATTTCTAAAGTGTTAGAGGTTCCAATTAGCGAGTTAATGAAATTTAAGCTTTAGTTATTTTTCTTTCAAATAACGATACAAAAAGATCGCTAAACCACCAATAAGGATATATGGAATAACCATTAGGTAAACAATTCCATTATTAACGCCTTCCGCAGTCGTTTGTCCAACTTCACTTTCCAAAACGGCTCTACACATGGCGCACTGTGCATCTATTCTTACAGCGCAGATTCCAAATATCAAAAAAAGTACAATTCGCTTCACAATTTAAACATAATAAGGTGAAATCATAAGGTACACTACTACTCCTGTAATGGCAACATAAAGCCAAACGGGAAACGCATAACGTACCATTTTTTTGTGCAACTCATATTGCCCAAGATAAGCCCTTGTATAACTAATTAGAACTAAAGGAATAACGATGATCGAAAGTATGATATGGCTAATCAAAATAGCGTAATAAAGATAAACCATCCCGCCTTCTCCACGATACTTTGTGGGGTCACTAGTCATATGATAAGCAACATACATCACTAAAAAAAGCAAAGAACAAAAAACAGCTGTTTTCATAAGGTTTTCATGTAAAACTCTATTTTTATTCTTGATGGCAATTAACGAAACAACTAATAAAATAGCCGTTATTCCATTCATAGTTGCATAGATGGGTGGTAAAAATGAAAGGGGCTCCACATTAGGAATCCGAACCATAAATAGTAATGCAACTACTATTGGGATTGCTATGGACACAACATTAATCCATAGTTGATACTTGTTTTTGGTTAACTCTGGTTTATTTTTCATCTTCTAATAATTTTAAAATATCTTCTTTAAGTGCGCTTATATCTTCCGATTCGCCCTCTTCATCAAATTGTTCAGATTGACTTATAATGCCTTTGTAGTATATTTTTGGATTTCCAAACGCGTCCATTCTAGAGCGAATATACCCTTCTTTATCAATAAGCGCAAAATTGCCAGAATGTTCAAATCCACCATCGGCACCCTCAACCTCAGCTGCATAAAGATTAAATCCTGTATTTGCAAGATCATATAAGGCGTCTCTATCGCCAGTCATAAAATGCCAATTCGGGTTGGTGACTCCGTAATCCTTCGCATATGCTTTTAGTACCTCCTGAGTATCATAATCTGGATTAATAGTAAAGGAAGCAATTCCAAAATCTGGGCGGTCTGGAAAAGTGTTTTGTATATCTACTAAGTTTTTGTTCATTTTTGGACAAATGGTAGGGCAGGTTGAAAAGAAAAATTCAACAAGATACACCTTACCTGCATATTCTTCATTAGAAATCAGTTCTCCGTCTTGATTTTTAAAGCTGAAGGGCATGACTTTTTTTGCTTCTCCATTAATAACTAAATAGGACAAAGGAGTCGAGTCTGACACCGTCATTTGAACGTCTTTACTACGACTTTCGGAACGTGTGACGTCGTTATTTTGAATACGGTCAATAATTTTTGGCACCACAATGATTCCAAAGATTAGAATGATAAATGAAACCCCTACGTATGAATAACTAGTTTTTTTCATCTGCTTTTAAATCGTCTGCTCTACGACTTGTAGAATTAAAATTTCCTTTGCGTTTTTGACGGTATTCTGTAAACAAAACCCGCATGTCTTCACTCATTTTGTTTTTAAGAATAGAGACTTCCAAACAATCGTATGAACTCATCCCGAAAATAGGGACTCTGTTTTTTATTTGGTCTTTGTCGCGATCGTCCAAACGTCCTCTTTGATGGCGTTCTTTATCGATAATAAAAACATCCGATGTTTTTAGGTTTGAATCTAAAACCGTCGAAATTTTAAGGGATTGATAGGCTGCTAAAATATCTGAAGGGGTTCCAAACCCAAATTCCCAATACTCCAAAAACTCATACTGATTGAGTTCTTTCTGTAATAATTCAACCTGATTCTTAGCGGATTCAGGAACTAAAATCACAATTTGAAACCGTTTAAAACCTCGGAACTTATCATATACGAGCTCTTTTAAATTAAGTGCCAAAATAGCATCTTCCATAGGCGTTTTTCCTAAAAACCCTACTACTGTGAGGTGGTTTTCTAATTGTATAGGATCTCCGTTTTTGGTTACAAAATTAGAAAGCTCAGGGATCTCTTTTTTAATGACATCCAAGGTTTTGTAATTATGTTTTGAGGGGTATAAAAACAATAAAAACAAAACGGGTAAAAAAAACAGTACCGAAAGTACAAATGGCTTTTTTAAACTAGTGATTTTCATAGTACAAAAATAAAAAAGACGGCATTAAAAGCCGTCTTTTTAGTGTTAATATTAAGCTATATTTTAAAAATCGCGTTTCACAAATCCATTGGTATAAACGGATTCTATATAACCCCCTTCTTGAAGTAAGATAAATACGAGGTAGCAAATTAGAAAAATAACGGTCCACGCAACGAGCCTTCTTAATGATTTTGTTTCATCGCGCATGTGCATAAAGTCCCAAGTGATATAATAGGCTTTCACAATGGTAAGCACTATAAATATTAAATTGAGGCTTTTCATGTATATGAATCCCGAAAATAGAATGTTCCCTAACAGTGCGCCGAATTCGCCCTCAAAAGGCGTCATTGCAGGTGTCATTAGAGACGCTGGCTTGTAAATTCCTAGCACTACTTCAACGAGTGTGATAATAGAAAGTAACAAAAGGACTCCCCAAATTTTTTGAGTATTGGACTTAAATTTGATTAAGCCTCTAAAAATTTCTAATTTATGTGCGTGTTCTGCCATTTTAAAAAATATATGCGGTTAAACTAAGTAGAAGAAAGTAAATACAAATACCCAAACTAAATCTACAAAGTGCCAGTAAAGACCAACTTTTTCTACCATTTCGTAGTTTTTACGACGTTCGTACGTCCCAATAATTACATTAAAAAAGATAATAATATTGATGATAACTCCTGAAAATACGTGAAATCCGTGGAATCCAGTAATAAAGAAAAAGAAATCTGCAAATAGAGGAGTCCCGTATTCATTGACTTCCAAATTAGCGCCTTTAACATAACGTCTTCCGTTGTTCTTAACTTGTTTCAACGATGCTTCCCTTGATAGAACCGTTTTCTCTCCTTCTTCGTTGATTGTTTGTGTTCTGACCAAAATATCAGGATGGGATTCTAGGCCATGAAATACATCGATCACAGAAAATGCAGGCAAAGCGCCTTCCCCAACAAACCAAATACCGTTTTTAGTTTCGTGTTGTGTACGATCTGTATGAGAGGCCGTTGCAAACTCCTCGACTGCGACTCGCTTAAATACAGCCTCTCCGTCAATTGTTTTATACGCTCCAAACTGTAAGATGTTACCCCCTTTGGTTTGCACTGCGCCATAATCGCCTTGGATAAATGTTGCCCACTCCCATGCTTGAGACCCTACAAAAATAGCACCTCCGATAATCGTAAAGAACATGTACCAAATGACTTTGTTTTTTTTCATTTCATGTCCGGCATCTACGGCCAATACCATAGTTACGGATGACATAATTAGAACAAAGGTCATAAAGGCCACGTAAATCATTGGAAGTTCTTGTCCATGTAAAAATGGAACGTGTGTAAAGACTTCATCGGCAATGGGCCAATAGTCGATAAACTTAAATCTTGAAAATCCGTAGGCGGCTAAAAAGCCTGAAAAGGTTAATGCATCGGACACGATGAAAAACCACATCATCATTTTTCCGTAACTTGATTTAAGAGGTTGATTCCCTCCGCCCCAAGCTTTTCCTTCTGTTCCGGTGCTAACTACTGTAGAATCCATAACTGCGATTTATTTTTTTTGAGTTGTGCAAAAATAAGAATTTTATTTAGTTAAAGAAATATAAAAAGAAAAAGAGATATATCCATAAAATATCTACAAAATGCCAGAAGCTAGAGGCTAGGTCAAATCCGAGTCTGTCTTCTGCTGAATATTTCTTATTTAATTGATTAACAATGACCACTATTAAACAGACAATACCTGCCAACACATGCAGGATATGGACCACTGCAATAATGTATATATAGGACATTGTAATGTTGCTTGTTGGTCCTGTAAAATTATACCCTGAATCTATGATTTGATTAAAGCCCTGAATCTGAGAATAAATAAACACGATTCCAAGAACTAGGGCTCCAATTAAAAGAGACGTCGTCGTCGTGGCTTGATTCTTTTTTAGGGTTTGCTTTGCCGCATATAAAAAAACACTACTCAAAAAAATAATTAAAGTACTGTAAATAAATGCGTTTGGAAGCACAAATCCGACCAGCCAATCTTCCCTTGAGCTACTGACAATAAATGCACTTGTAAGTCCTGCAAAAGACATGATTAAGGAAATAATCCCAAACCATAACATCATTTTTTTGGCACGTTTTTGTTTTTCTTGGGGTGTCCCTTGAGTTAAATCCATAGTCTGATAAATTTATCTGAAATGTAAATAATTTGAATTAAAGTAATATACACAACACTCGCCAACATCAGTTGACGTGCTGCTTTATCGGTTTGATTTTTAAAAAGTTGAAACCCATAATACAAAAACCAGAGGCCACAAGCGAACACCAAAAGTGTGGCAACAATGGATAATTGAAGTTGCCCTGTAAAACCAAATACGGGTATGATAGATATAAGAATGGTCCAGACAATGTAAATGATCGCCTGGAGTGCGGTGCCTTTGTCGCGTTTTCCTGTTGGCAGCATATTAAATCCCGCTTTCTGATAGTCCTCATGTAAAAACCAACCAATGGCCCAAAAGTGCGGGAATTGCCAAAAAAATTGCAACATAAATAAAACGCCCGGTTCAATTCCAAACTTTCCTGTCGCCGCAACCCATCCTAACATAAAAGGAATGGCCCCAGGGATGGCTCCAACAAACACTGAAAGTGGTGTTTTTGTTTTTAAGGGCGTATAGGCACTCGTGTAAAGACAGATGGAAATAGCGCCAAACATAGCCGTACGCTCGTTGATACTGTATAAAATAGACAGCCCAGCAACGGTTAATACAATCGCTAATACAAAGGCATAATTCACGGACATTCGACCTGCAGGAATGGGTCGGTTTTTGGTGCGATCCATGAGTGCGTCTAAATCGCGTTCTATAATTTGGTTAAACACATTGGAAGCTCCAACCATAAAATAGCCGCCAATTGCTAAAAGAAGTAAGGTTGGGAAATGGATGGTTTCTGCCGCTAATAAATACCCCGCTACAGATGAAAAAACGACGCTTATAGATAAGCCCATTTTAGTCACCGCTTTAAAATCGGAAAGAAATGCGCTTGCTGTAATTGATGTGTATGTAGTATTCGACATAAAGGTGAAATTTCTTCACATTTGAACTGCAAAGATACTTCTAAAATCTATTTTGGCAATGTAAATTTTAGAAATAAACACCCCTTTTTGAACCCTTATTTATTTACTTACAAAATAAATCGGTAGGTGGCTTTAACTAGGAAAATATTTTGTGGACGCTGATCTAAAACTCCAGCTTCAAAGCCTTCAAATAATCCGTTTGATGTTGAAACATCTCCTGTAACTCCCTGTGACCAGACCAAAAATAATTCGGATCCAGGAATGTATTCCCATCGCAACACTAAATTGGAATTAAATTGAACGTATGAAAAATCTGGATTTTCAAAACGATAATCAATCGTACCGTCTTTATTATAATCAACCTCATAGTCGTCGTTGTTCAAGCTAATCTGATCGGGGTCATACAACTGAAAACGATCGTTTAAATGATCCGCATCCGCATTGGTCACGTATTTAAAATCGCCATAACGCCCCCTAGAAATAAAAGGTTGTCCATAGTATTGAATCGATAAATTAGGGTTAATCGTATAGTCTATTCGAATCGATGCCGACAGGGTTTGGTTGTCTATCGTCCCTAATACATATTGAGTGCTTTTATCTGGTTGTGATACATATTGTGTTTTGCTTTTTGACAGACTATATTCTGGAGCAAAAGAAATATTGAGTGCATTGGTTGGCTGGTAATTTAGCTCGGACTCAAATTTTAATAACGAAAAATTATCTTCTTTGGCACGTGAATTAATCAGTCCAATTACCCCCTGTAATTTTTTACGCCGATCGGTTCCCACAAAAAAATATTGAAAATTTTCTTCCGAAAAACGCCATCGTGGGCCACCTCTTAAAACACTATTCGAGTAAATACGAGGTTTGTGGGCCGCTCCAAATTCAATCCCCCAATTGTTGGTAAAACTAATGTCTCCTTTTAACTCATATTGTATCCGATTGTAATTGCCTTCGAAATCGAAGGCTGTAAACTGATTAAAATTTAGACTAATGTTACGAGAAATTCCGACAGGTTTTCCCGTTCTATACTTCAAATTCAGATATTGAATCATCTCATCTGCACTTCTCAAAAACCCAATATCATTTAACTCTAATTCTGGAGAGACCCACTTAAATCCTCCGTTATAGTTCCAATGCTGTCCGCCCGTTTTCCCAACAGCAAAGAGCCCTCCGGTCCCTGTTAGAGAGGTTCGGTTCGGGTCTACTTCTAGATGACTTGCATCCTCTCTATTAAATAAATGCGTTAAATTTTCTTGTGTGATTGTGATCGCTTCTTTACTCCCTTTCACATGGCTCATGACCACGTTCGCTTCCATATAATAGGCTCTATTTTTCCATTGATGTTTAAAATCTACCCCCCCAGAATAGGCTGAGGTTCTTAATTCAGATACTTCGGGTGTGAGACGTCGATTCGTGGCGGTAAACATTCCGCCTAAAAACGTGTTTTTTTCATTTAAATCTTTTTGAACACGACCGACCAAGTAGTTGGTAAATGGCTCAGCTAGACTTTTAGAAGTTTCTCCAGCGTCGCTAATATCTGCATATTCTTTCGAAGTCATGCTTTCTAAAAGACCTATAGACCAGCCATTTTTAGTTTTACCACTAAATTTTGCAGCTCCTAAAATGGTGGTGTTTTGAGGTTGGTCTAAAAAAGACCCCTCTGAACTGTCTGGAGTGACTTGCGGGGTTCTTCCAATCCGTCGAGAGAAAAACAAATTGTTTCGGTTACCCGCAAATTGATAGTCAAAAATATTTTTATTTTCCACAAAAAATGGACGTTGGTCTCTGTTAAATATTTCAAAACCATCTAGGTTGATTGCGGCAGGGTCTGCTTCGACTTGTCCAAAATCGGGGTTGATAGTGACGTCGAGCGTCAAATCATTTGTAATGCCAATCTTGGCGTCTAGTCCCGCGTTCATGTTAAAATCATTACCATCCTCATAAGGGTTCCCCGTTTCTGGTTCGTAACGATCTAATAAGGCGACTGTAAAGGGTTGGATTTCAATTTGTTTTTGAGGTTTTATGTTTTTAAGTCCGTGCAATTCTCCGGCTTCACTTACCCATCCAGCAGACTCCAAAGGGATTCTATTCCAAGCTGAACGTTCATTTTTCCTGAAATAATTTCGAACCACATTGAATCCCCAAACTTGGTTCTGGTCATTGCTAAATCGCAATTGACTTAAGGGAATCCTCATTTCGGCACTCCAGCCGTCGGCATCAATGAGCGCTTTGGTACTCCATATAGGATTCCAACTTTCATCGATATCATCTCCATTATCCGTGATAAACTCATCGCCTCGAACCCCGGCTGCAGTAACTGTAAACAAGAAAGCTGTTCTTAGGTCATGATAACTATCAATAAGGACATTAATTCGATCGCCTACAAATCCATCACGCCTAGAAAGTCGTTTTGTGATGGTTTCTGGTTCCGGATCGAGCGCTTTTAAGGCAATATAAAGATATTTTTGATCGTAAAGTACCTTAAATTGAGTTTGAACTGAAGCCGCCGTGTTTTCATCAGGTTCAACCTCGATAAAATCACTTCCCCATTCAACAGACTTCCAGGCAGAATCATTGAGGTTTCCGTCAATCACGAGAGTGGAAGACGGATTAATTTCAAAAGTATTATATTTCTTTGAAGCGGTATCCGGAAGTTGTTGAGCTATCAGATTAAATGAAGAAATAAATAAAAGGAAATAGAAAGATTTGAAAGGCTGCATTGTGTGGAATTTAGGATAGCTGGGTCTACAAATATTAAAAATGTAATTTATAAACAACCGAAAAAAATTGTTAAAATTTACACATACCGACTTGAACAAAGAACTTATCATCTTAAATTGGAGGGCAAAATACTTAAGAATCAAACTAAAAATAAACACAAAATAGATTTTGTTAATAACAATTTATAATTGTAGATTTGCAAACTCTTTTTTAAGGGAGGAATGTTTAATAAGTAAAAACTAATTAGTGTGGATACATTAAGTTACAAAACAATTTCAGCCAACAAAGCTACTGTAAATAAGGAGTGGGTTTTGATAGATGCTGAAGGACAAACGTTAGGGCGTTTAGCTTCTAGAGTCGCAATACTTTTAAGAGGTAAGCACAAACCTAACTTTACGCCACACGTTGATTGTGGAGATAACGTTATTGTTATCAATTCAGAGAAAATCAAATTATCTGGAAATAAATGGAATGACAAATCTTACATTCGTCATACAGGCTATCCAGGTGGACAAAGATCACTAACTGCAACAGAATTATTTTCTAAAGATCCTGCAAGGTTAGTTGAAAAATCAGTAAAAGGAATGCTCCCTAAGAACAAATTAGGTGCTGCTTTATTCCGTAATCTAAACGTTGTTGTTGGTGCTGCGCATACTCACGAAGCTCAAAAACCAAAAACAATGCAATTAAACGAAATTAACTAATGGAAGTTATTCACAAAATTGGTCGTAGAAAAACGGCTGTTGCACGTATTTATTTATCTCCAGGAAAAGGAAAAATAACCGTGAACAAAAAAGATGTTAATGACTACTTCCCATCTGCAACTTTACAATACAAAGTAAACCAACCGTTAGCATTGACTGACAACGAGGGTGCTTTTGATGTAAAAGTAAATGTATTTGGTGGTGGTATTACAGGTCAAGCAGAAGCAATTCGTTTAGCTTTGTCTCGCGCCATGTGCGAATTAGATGAAGAAAACAGAGGAGTTCTGAAACCAGAAGGCTTATTAACAAGAGATCCAAGAATGGTGGAGCGTAAAAAATTCGGACAGAAGAAAGCGCGTAAGAAATTCCAATTCTCTAAACGTTAATATTTTAAATTTAAACCAGTTATTGTTGTCTATGGTGGGCCAACTACCAAGACTTAGTTTAGCATCTAAATGATTAAGGCCTAAAATAAAAGTCACTTGATCATTGCTAATTCAACAGAACGTAAACTATTACAAAATGGCATTAGTAGAAGTAAAAGAATTATTAGATAGCGGTGTACACTTCGGTCACCTAACTAGAAAATGGGATCCAAACATGGCTCCTTACATTTATATGGAGCGTAATGGTATTCATATCATTAACCTATATAAAACAGCTGCAAAACTTGAAGAAGCTTCTGAAGCTTTAGCAAAAATAGCAGTCTCAGGTCGTAAAATTTTATTTGTTGCGACTAAAAAACAAGCTAAAGACATCGTCTCTGAAAAAGCAGGAAACGTCAACATGCCATACATTACTGAAAGATGGCCTGGCGGAATGTTAACTAACTTTGTAACGATCCGTAAAGCCGTTAAAAAAATGGCAACGATTGATCGTATGAAAAAAGACGGTACGTTTTTAACGCTTTCTAAAAAAGAACGTTTACAAGTAGATCGTTTACGCGCTAAGTTAGAGAAAAATTTAGGTTCAATTTCTGATATGACACGTCTTCCAGGTGCCTTGTTTGTTATTGATATCAAACGTGAACACATCGCGATTAAAGAAGCACAAAAATTAAACATTCCAATCTTTGCAATGGTAGATACAAACTCAGATCCACGACAAGTGGATTATGTGATCCCTGCAAATGATGATGCTTCGAAATCAATCGAAAAAATCCTTACCAATGTAACTGATGCAATTGCTGAAGGTTTAGCGGCAAGGAAAGCTGAAAAAGATAGCCAAGATGCTGCAAAAGCATCGGAAGCTTCTAAAGAAGCAAAAGCTGAAGCAACAGAAGCAAAAGCTGAAGCAACAGAAGCAAAAGCTGAAGCAACAGAAGCAAAAGTAGAAACAAAAGAAGCGCCTAAAGCAAAAAAAGCAGCGGCTCCTAAAGCAGTCAAAGCTAAAAAAGAAGCGAAGGTAGCTGAAGCACCAGTTGTTGAAGCACCAGTTGTTGAAGCTACAAAGGAAGAAAAAGAATAACAAATCAATTATAAGTAATTAAGCAATAATAAAGTCGTTAAGTTCTTCTCACGGAAAATTTTAACGACTTTTTTTAAACTATTAAATCATGATAAAAATAACAGCTGCAGAAGTAAACAAATTAAGACAAGCTACGGGCGCAGGAATGATGGACTGTAAAAAAGCCTTAGTTGAAGCTGAAGGCGATTTTGATAAAGCAATAGATAACCTTCGTAAAAAAGGACAAAAAGTAGCTGCTAATAGAGCCGATCGCGACTCTTCTGAAGGGGCTGCTGTTGCAAAAATCAATGCGGACAACACAGTAGGTGTTGCCATCGTTTTAGGATGTGAAACTGATTTTGTTGGTAAAAACGAAAATTTTTTAGCATTAGCAAGCCAATTTGGTGACATTGCTTTGAATCACGATTCTAAAGAAGCATTTTTAGCTGCTGATTTTGGAGGCATGACTGTTGCAGAAAAATTAATCGAGCAAACAGGGGTCATTGGTGAAAAACTGGACATTAATGCGTTTGACAAAATTGAAGCTGCCTATGTAGGTTCTTATGTACATATTAATAAAATTGCGGCGGTGGTTGGATTGTCTGCAAAAGTTGATAATGCTGATGTCTTGGTAAAAGATGTTGCAATGCAAGTAGCCTCTATGGGTGCTTCAACGCTTTCTTATAAAGATTTTGATCCCGCATTTATTGCCTCTGAAACTGAAGCTAGAATCGCGGTGATCGAAAAAGACAACATCGAGTTAGGACGTTTAGGGAAAACCCTTAAAAACATCCCTCAGTACATCTCAATGGCACAATTAACAGCGGATGCTTTAGCGCAAGCTGAAGAAGCTGCAAAAGCAGAATTGAAGGCTGAAGGGAAGCCAGAACAAATTTGGGACAAAATTTTACCTGGTAAAATGGAACGTTTCATTTCGGACAATACGTCTTTAGATCAAGAACAATGTTTGTTAGATCAAAACTTTATCAAAGATGATAAGGTAAGAGTTGCTAAATATGTTGAAAGCTATGGTGACGTATCTATCACTGGTTTTAAACGTGTATCTCTAGGATAACATCTATTTTAAATCTAAAAAAAAAGCCTCGAGACTATCTCGAGGCTTTTTTTTTGTCCGTGTCCCGTCCTAAAATAAGTTGACACAAAATCGACTTATTATGAGCATCAACGAAAACAACCGCATAAAACGTACCCAGCGTGATTATAACTTAGGCTTTAAATTATCCTTAGTTAGC
>CATEFX010000059.1 GCA_949499105.1 Formosa sp. Hel1_33_131
CTCGAAACCCTTCTAAAAGCTATCTCTTACTTAATTTTTAAACATCTCAAAGAACAGTCCAAATTTACTAAAAAACTGACAGATATTTCTGTTCTTTTCACTTTTAGCACTTTTCTCAATACGGGTTGTTCCAAAGCTACTAAGCTATTTATTTCTTATATTTGAAACATAAACCAATTTACTAGTAAATGAATATTTTAAATGAAGTTGTAAAAGGTGCTTCAAGACAATTCGGTAGAGAATTTGGGCTGGCTGGAGCAAATGCCATATTAAAGGGTAAGAATTATTATACAGTTCAAGGTAACAGTGATTTTTTAAAATATAAAAGAAATGAGTTTATTGAGTTACTTGAACAATTCAACACTGACATCAAGTCATTTGTAAAAACCAATCTTGAGTTAGCAACTAAAAAGAGAAAAATTAAAAAGACTGCAATCTTACTTTCTTTTCCATTCCTTCCAGTTGGTATGTTTGGTTTACATAAATTTTATTTGGGTCAAATAGGCTATGGAATTTTATATATATTTTTAAATCTCCTATGGATTAGTCCAATACTCGCTCTAATTAATTTTATACAATTAATTGTAATGTCTCAAGAAAAATTTGATGTGAAATATAATCCTGTGTTTTCCTACTACAGTCAATTTAGCTTTGGCGAATAACTAATACAAATGAAAAAGCGACTTTGGCTTATTATTGAAGACAACACTACTAAAAAAGGGCGATACTTCGATTACTTTATACAGGCACTAATTTTTTTGTCGCTAGTATCATTCTCTTTAGATACTCTACCAAATTTACCAGAAAATGTCAGGCAGTTTCTTGAAGGGTATGAAACCTTTAGTATAATTGTTTTTAGTGGTGAGTATTTATTAAGAGTTTATGTTTCTAAAAAGCCACTTAAATATGTTTTTAGTTTCTACGGAATAATAGATATAATTGCGATACTTCCATTCTATTTAAACACATTTTTAGATTTACGTTTTCTAAGAGCATTTAGAATATTTAGAGTTTTTAGAGCATTAAAGCTAATGAGGTACAATAAAGCTCTTAACAGATTTAAGCTTGCATTTAAAATTGTTAAAGAAGAAGTAGTTTTATTTTTTATGGTTACACTTGTGTTAATCTTTATAACATCTGCGGGTATTTACTTTTTTGAAAATGAAGCACAACCAGAAGTTTTTAAATCGGTCTTTCATAGTGCTTGGTGGTCCATTGTAACTTTAACAACCGTAGGATACGGGGATGTATATCCAATAACTTTAGGGGGTAAAATATTTACCTTTTTTGTGCTAATGATTGGAGTTGGATTAGTTACTGTCCCAGCTGGATTAGTAGCTACAGCTTTATCTAAAGCAAGAGAAAAAGAAGATCAATAAAGCGGCGAATAATAGTAGTTTTTTCATAGCATAAATATACTATCCCTTTTCTAAATCTATCAATTATCTCTATTTGAAATAAACGTTCCTCAGGAACAATGACAGGTTTCTCTATTGCTAATTTAGGGACTGTAAGAGATGGTGGAATTGTCTTTTACATAGCACCATCCCCTACAGATTTAGATGGCGACGGCGATTTAGATACAGGCTTGGTTTGTGCTATAGAAGACCACTCCAATTTAATTGCGTGGATAAACCCAGAGATTGAAACAACTGAAAATGGCGGCACATTAGCTTCTATAGGAACAGGGCAAACAAATACAACTGCGATGACGAGTCAAGTTGGCTACACCGGAGGTGCTGCTAAAGTTTGTAATGACTATACAACTACAGTTAACGGAATTACGTATAATGATTGGTTCTTACCCTCAAAGGATGAGTTAAACCAAATGTATGTACATAAGGCAGTCATAAACACCGCAGCAACAGCAGATGGTGTAGGAGGTGCTGTTTTTTCTTATAATAACAGCAGATACTACTGGAGTTCTACGGAGGCCGGTTCCAATGATGCGTGGTGCCAGTATTTCTTCAATATTGCCAATAGTCAGAACCAACCCGAAAAGAGCTTTAGCCACTATGTGCGTGCTGTTCGGGCTTTTTAAATAGGGACTCCCTAAGCGCAGCTGCCTCTTTTTTACTTTCATAAAACAATAAATAATACATATATTTATAACCAATATCAAAACGCATAAAATGAAACAATCCATACTTTTAATCCTTTCACTCGTCATCGTCAGCTGTGCTCAGCAACCAAGTCAAGAGTGTCAAGCACTTGAAACAGCAAATGCAAACCTTGAAAAAAGCTTAGAAATGTACGTCTCTGTATGGGAAGATGTGTTTGAGAAAAGAGATGTAAGCCTTATCAATACAGTCCGTTTTGATTCCCAAGCAATCGTGGTAACGGCACAAGGAAACGTTCAAGGAATCGACGCTTTTAGAGTCTATTTCAATAACTATTTAACGGGATTTTCGGATGCTCAATTTGAAATTATAGACGCGTTTGGACAAGGTGATAAAATTGTGAAGCACTGGCGTTTTAAAGGAACACACGATGGCGAACTGTTTGGAATTCCAGCAACCAATAACAAAGTGGATATTAGTGGAATCACGCTTGTTGCGATGAAAAATGGGAAAGTCCTACAAGAACAAGATTTCTTTGATAATTATTCATTTTTATCGCAGCTAGGGCTATTATAAAAACAATTTGGTTTTTCAATATAAATCAGAATGATAGATGTTCTACTTTTCTAATACCCTTTTTTAGGATAATTTATATTACTTTTGTTAAACAAGTTTAATTAACCGTAAACCAATTTAAAAATGAAAAAATCAATTTTAGCCGCCCTAATGGCCGTAGTCTTAGTTTCATGTACAAATACACCATGCCCAGAAATCACACCTGAAGCAATTGGGTATGAAGTTGAAAAAGATGGCTCGAAAACCCCGTTATATAGTGGCGATATGTCTAACCTAGCATCTTGGGAAACGTACATAAAAGCGCACAATGAAAGAGATTTAGAAACCATTCGCAGCTTAAATGCCTCGGAAGATTTTAAAATATACAGCCCTACAGGTCAAGTGATTGAAGGTTCAGACGCACACATCGAATTTTTAACAAACTGGTTTGCGGCGACCAATCCAAAATGGAGTACGAATTATCTAATCGAAAATGAATACACTAATAAGGACGGAGAATTACGTCAGTGGGTGACTTCTGGACATAGCATAACTTTAACCGTTGAAGGGGAAGCGGTAAAGCTAAGTCAGGTTCATGATGCTCTTTTTGTAGACGGAAAGATTCAGATGTTTTATGTAACCGAACGCGTCTTGGCAGAAGGGGAGTAATTTTATTAGATCACAAAAAATAAAAAAGCCTCCATTTGGAGGCTTTTTTTTGTTTAAACAAAAATGATTACTCTTTATGCGCACCGTCACAAAAAGGGCCGTCTTGTGTTTTGCCGCAGTTACACAACGCAAATCGGTTGCGTTTTGCGATCGGATTTCCTTCGCCATCCAATAAAACGACATCTTTAGCATTGGTGACAACGACTTTTCCAGACGCAGTAACTTGTATTGTGGGTTGATTATTTTGTTCCATGATATTAAGTTTTAGTTAATTGGTTTTATGAAAAAACAACGGTTTTATTATTAAATACCATCACTTTGTGATCGAGATGTAATTTGATCCCTGTTGATAACACTATTTTTTCCAAATCGCGTCCTTTTGACACCAAATCAGTAATAGAATGGGTGTGTGATACCCTGGTGACATCTTGCTCGATAATAGGGCCTGCGTCGAGTTCTTTAGTCACATAGTGTGAAGTGGCGCCAATAATTTTAACCCCTCTCTTGTAAGCAGAATGGTAAGGCTTCGCCCCAACAAATGCTGGAAGAAACGAATGATGAATATTGATGATTTTATGCGGATACGCTTCAATGAGCCCTTCTGGGATTATTTGCATGTAACGCGCCAATACAATAAAGTCGATGTCGTGTTGTGACAGAAGCGCCAAATGCTTTGCTTCGGCTTCTGGTTTCGTGTCCTTAGTGACAGGAACATGAAAAAACGGGATGTCAAAACTATCTGCAATTGGTTTTAAATCTAAATGATTACTCACAATCATAGGGATATCTAATGCTAATTCTCCAGATTTGTATCGTCCTAAAATATCATACAAACAATGGTCGTATTTAGATACAAAAAGAGCCATTTTTGGGCGATATATTGCCGTGTAAAGTTCCCAACTCATATTAAACTTAAGCGCGATTTCTTGCTGAAACAGGGTCTCAAAATTTGAATTATCATAGGAAGCTTTTTCAAACTCTCCCTCCAAACGCATAAAAAACACTTCTTGTTCCTGATCCACATGTTGGTCGATATACACAATGTTTCCATTTTTAGAAGCAATAAAGTTGGTGACCGCTGCTATAATCCCCGATTGATCCTTACAGTGGATAAGTATAGTAATCTTTTTCATAGGTGTAAAATTAAGCAAAAAATTAAAAGGGACACACTTCTTTTTAATCGTAATAAAAATTCGATCATTTTTTTGACTGAAAAAATAATAATAAATTTAGTCACTATTTATTCGGGATGTGGCGCAGTCCGGTTAGCGTACACGGCTGGGGGTCGTGTGGTCGCAGGTTCAAATCCTGTCATCCCGACTTAAATATCTGTTAAATTATGGAGGTCTCTTAGTAAAAAGTGTAAGTTTGTAGAATCCCCCTAAATTAATAAATATGAAAACGAACAGATCCCAATGCCCATTAGTAAGTGTGCTCGACATCGTAGGTGACAAGTGGTCCCTTGTTATTATTAGAGACTTGTTTTTAGGAAAAAAAACATTTACTGAATTCATGAAGTCACCAGAAAAAATTGCTTCTAATATCCTAAGCAACCGCCTAGATCTTTTAATTAATCACGGTTTGCTTAAAGTTGTTAAACTTCCTCACGATCAAAAAACAAAAATATACTATCTCACAAACGAGGGAATTGATATATATCCTGTCCTTTATGAAATGATGTTTTGGAGCAACCGAAATTTAGAAAACAAATTTGATTCTATCGGACATAAGTTTTTTAAGGACAATCAAGGCGTAGCCCCAGAAGTCTCTATTAAAAACACCCAATCCTTGTATACAAAGTATAGAGACAAAGTTTTATCACATATTGATTCTTAGATTCATTCGATTTTATTAAATTGCAATTCACAAGTATAACCAATTTAATAAAATCAACATGAAAAAATTACTTTACACACTTACCTTTTGCTCTAGCTTATTTTTGAGCGCTCAATCTGGAGGCGTCTTTTTAGGAGAAGGTGAAAACAACGGAAAATCATTTATGATTGGAAGTGACGAATCCGTGGCAACCGTTTTAAAAATCGCTAAAGACTACAGCGCCAAAGATGCGACCGCCATGATGACTAACTACACAGAAGAATTTTCTGAAAAAGCGTTGGGATGGTCTACAAAGTTTTTAGGCTCGATGGAAACCATTACAATGGATCCATATTTGATTATTCCAGTAAAAATGGAAGGTTCTGAGGATACAATGGTTTTAACTTGGTCTGTAGAAAATAGAAATTTTAAAGACGGCTCAATAGAAAACTTAAACCTAATGGAAATTTTCACCACAAATAAGGAAAACAAAGTTTCCTCGTTTGGACAGTGGGTTTACAGAGAAAAAGAAAGTAATTTTGGATTAAATTACGGTGGAAAATTCATTGGAGATGGTACCTCAGAGTGGTCTGGAAGGCCTTTAGTATTCTCAAACAGAGGCGAAGTTGAAGCGATCGAAAAGTTACTCGTTGATTATAACAATATGGATGGAGCAGCCTGTAGCGAAGCGTTTGCAGACGATGCGATTCTTTTAGATGCAGAAGGAACTAAAACAGTCATGACAAAAGAAGTTTGGGCTCAAGTTTTTGATAATTTATCAGAAGTTTCATGGAAGGTCTATTCAATAGTCCCTGTGAAAATTCAAAATACAGATCCAGAATCTGGAGTGACTGTGTTTTCAAGAGAAAAAAGAGTTTCTAAAGATGGAACTGTCTGGGAAAAAGAACTGGTAGAATGGTTCTTTTTTAACATGGATGGGAAAATCTCTAGAGTCACTCAATATGCAAAAGACCTCACAAAAGAATAAGTGATTTAAACTTTACAAATCTTAAGAGAGCCCTGCTATTTTAGCGGGGCTTTTTTGGTTTTATTTGTGAAATCAACATAAATAGTGACTTATAGTATTACAATTTAATTTTTCATTAATTTGCAGTCTTAATATGTGACTAAATCTATGAAAAATTTCACGCTACTTTTATTATTTTTAATCAGTTTCTCTGCGTCTTCTCAGATTTTAAATCCTGTTAAATGGGAATTTGGTTCTGAAAAAATCACCGATACAGAGTTTACCCTTGTTTTTGTTGCAAAAATGGATCCCCATTGGGCGCTTTATTCTCAATTTGTTGAAGAAGGCGGCCCCTTGCCAACCCTTTTTTCATTTGAATCCTCTGCTAGTTTTGAACGCATTGAAACGGTGACGGAATCGGATGCAAATAAAGTCACTCAACACGATCCCGTGTTTGAAATGGTGGTTTCAAAGTTTTACGATAAAGCAGTTTTTAAACAGCGGGTGCGTGTTAAATCATCGGCTTTTACCATGCGTGGGAATATTGATTTCATGACTTGTGATGATTCAAAATGCACCTATAAACCCGACAACCCATTTGTCTTTGACTATACCGACGAAACAGGATTTGTAATTGTAGACGGGACGCCCATGTCTGACTCCGAGCTCTCTGAGAATGCCAATCAAATATTATATGGGATGGCGCCAGGATCTCTGTCAAAAGCGACCGAGAAGTGTAGCACTCAATTAAGTTCTTTATCTCAAGATATCAAGGCTTCCAACAATTCATTGTGGAAGATTTTTGGTTTAGGATTTCTGGGCGGTTTATTAGCTCTTTTAACGCCTTGTGTCTTTCCAATGATCCCCTTAACAGTGAGTTTTTTCACCAAAAAAGGCGGGAATGCCAATGAAAAAGGCGGGGTTTCTAAAGCCATTTTGTATGGGTTTTTCATTGTCTTGGTGTATGTGGTATTAAGCATTCCATTTCATCTGTTAGACTCTGTGAACCCCGATATTTTAAATGAAATCTCAACCAATGTTTGGTTGAATGTCATTTTCTTTGTCATATTTATATTTTTTGCTTTTTCATTCTTTGGGTATTACGAATTAACCCTGCCATCAACCTGGACCAACTCGACTAGTAGGGGTGAAGGTATTGGCGGAATTTTAGGGATCTTTTTTATGGCACTGACCTTATCGATCGTGTCCTTTTCATGTACCGGCCCTATTCTTGGATCCCTGCTTGCAGGCTCTCTTTCTGCAGATGGAGGTGCTTGGCAGCTCACCGCTGGAATGGGTGGTTTCGGAGCAGCTCTTGGCCTGCCTTTTGCTTTGTTTGCGATGTTTCCAAACATGTTAAAAGCCCTCCCGAAATCAGGCGGATGGCTCAACACTACAAAAGTAGTTTTAGGGTTCTTAGAACTAGCCTTAGCCTTTAAATTTTTATCGAATGCCGATTTAGTGAAACATTGGGGAATCCTTAAAATTGAAGTCTTTTTAGGAATCTGGATTCTTGTGTTTGCCGGACTGACCCTTTATGTGTTTGGGAAAATAAAATTCCCGCATGATTCACCTTTAAAAAAACTGTCTTTTTTCAGAATCAGTTCTGGGTTGCTTGTTTTGGCATTTGTCATCTATTTAGGATCTGGTTTTAAAGTTAATAAAGAAACGCAAACATTCACACCCTTAACATTATTAAGTGGTTTGGCGCCGCCTGTGGGTTATAGTTTTTTATATCCAAATGACTGTCCAAATAACTTTGAATGTTTTAAAGATTTAAAAGAAGGGGTCGCGTATGCTAAAAAAGTTAACAAACCAATTTTACTCGATTTCACAGGGTACGCCTGTGTAAACTGCCGTAAAATGGAAGAACATATCTGGCCCAAAGCGTCCATCAAACCTTATTTTGAAAACGACTATGTATTGATTTCTCTATATGTCGATGATAAAAAAGAATTGCCTGAAAATCAAAAGTTAACCGTGGAACGCCTAGGCGGTGGCGCTCGAGTATTAAAGAATTATGGACATAAATGGGCCCATTTTCAAACCCAATTTTTCAAGTCGAACTCCCAGCCCTACTATGTGTTATTGAGTCCCGATGCTAAAACGATTTTAAACAACCCTGTTGGCTACACGCCAGACGAAGCGGATTATAAAGCCTTTTTGGATTGCGGACTTGAAATTTTTGAAACCCCTTAACTTTCATTCAGCCTGCCGCTATTACTAATTAATTTTATTAACTTTGAAGTCAATATAACAACGAACCTATGCTGGACAGCTTTTTGAAATTTTTAGAATTAGGACTTTACCATATTGTCAGCTTCAAAAGCTATGACCATATTTTGTTTTTAGTCGTACTTACCGTTCCTTATTTTTTTAGAGATTGGAAACGACTCTTATTATTAGTGTCATCGTTCACGCTTGGGCACACCCTTAGTTTGTTGTTAGGCGTGTATGATATTATAAATTTAAAAGCGAATGTGACCGAGTGGTTAATTCCTTTTACGATCATTATTATGGCGATTTACAATGTGTTTACTGCGGGTAAATCTTCCAAATACGGCAATCCAGTGATCCTATTTAGTTTGGTCTTATTTTTTGGATTCATTCACGGTTTAGGATTTGCCAATGCGTTTGAATCCTTGGTCAGCTCTAGTGAAAGTACCCTGTTGTCAATTTTAGAATTTGCGTTAGGAATTGAAGTTGGACAATTTGTAATTGTTTTTTGCATTTTGTTTTTAGGATTCTTAGGACAAACCATTTTCAGATTTTCATTGAGAGATTGGGTCATGGTTATTTCTTCGGTCGTTATTGGGCTAATGCTCCCACTGATATTCAACAGTCCCTTATTTTCTTAATTAATAATTGTAACTCAACATCGAGTCGTTCTAGAGCCTTAAAAAAATTAAACACAACCCATTTATGTCGACACAAAAGCAACTTAAATACGACAAAGCTTATCTAAAAATGGCTTTGGAATGGGGCAAATTATCGTTCTGTAAACGCAAACAAGTTGGGGCGATCATTGTCAAAGATCGAATGATTATCTCAGATGGATATAATGGAACTCCTACTGGTTTTGAAAATTTTTGTGAAGACGAAGAAGGGTATACCAAATGGTATGTGTTACATGCCGAGGCAAATGCCATATTAAAAGTTGCATCCTCCACGCAATCGTGTACAGGGTCCACCTTATACATTACTTTGTCGCCATGTCAGAGTTGTAGCAAACTGATTCACCAAGCAGGGATTACCAGAGTGGTTTATTGTGAAGCTTACAAAGACCTTTCTGGAGTTAAATTTTTAGAAAAAGCCGGTATCCAAGTCGAATTACTAACCTTGTGATTCCATGTCATTAAATCCAAAAAATCTTCCATTTTTGATCGGGGTCGTGCTGGCGCTGGGTATCTATATCGGGGACAAAGTAAGTGTCAATTCCTCCAGTTCATACACAAGAACCAATACAAGCAAACAAAAATTAAACCGTCTTATCGATTATTTAGAATATGAGTATGTGGACCCCGTTGATACCGACAGCATTGTTGAAGGTGTAATCGACCAGGTTTTACAAAATCTCGATCCACACTCAACCTATATTCCAAAACAAGATTTAGCATCGGTCACAGAAAACATGAAAGGCGATTTTATTGGAATTGGTGTCAGTTTCTATAGTTATAACGATACGATTGCCGTCATTCGTCCTATTGAAGGTGGGCCAAGTTTTCGTGCCGGAATTATGGCAGGCGACCGTATTTTAATGGCAGATAATGATACGATTCATGGTGTATTTTGGAGTCAAGACAAAGTAGTTCAGAAATTAAGAGGGAAAAAAAACTCAAAAGTTCGATTACAAATTAAGCGGGCAGGTGTCGATAGTTTATTAGATTTCGAAATCACTCGCGCGGAAGTCCCTATCAAAAGTGTAGCGTCATTTTATATGATGAGTTCAACGCTAGGGTATATTAAAATTAATCGTTTTGCTGTAAGCACGTATTTAGAATTTGATGACGCAGTCGAGGATTTAATAGCATCAGGCGCTACAAATTTAGTGTTAGACCTCCGCGATAATCCTGGGGGTTTTTTACAAATCGCCGAAAAAATCGCCGATGAATTTTTAGAAGATGGTAAACTCATCTTATTTACTAAAAACAAGACTAATCAGGTCAATGAAAGCTATGCGACAGGAGTGGGTCGTTTCGAACAAGCACCCGTGTATGTGTTAATCAATGAAAATTCTGCGTCTGCTAGTGAAATTATTGCAGGGGCACTCCAAGACAATGACAAAGGCACTATTATTGGACGCCGTTCGTTTGGAAAAGGATTAGTTCAGCGAGAAATGGATTTAGGCGACGGCAGTGCCATTCGACTAACTACTTCTCGGTATTACACTCCTACAGGCCGTTCCATACAGCGTTCCTATGCAAACGGTTCAGAAGCGTATTACAACTCCTACTATCAGCGCTTAGACACTAGTGGCGAAGATACGCTACATTCAGATACGACCGCAGACAGTCTTAAGTTTACGACTCCAAAAGGAAAAGTTGTCTATGGAGGCGGTGGAATTATTCCAGACGTTTATGTACCAAAAGACCTCGATTTTAATAATGAACTCGTGTCGTTTTTAAGGGTTGCAGGTCTTATGGACTTTTTTGTTTTTGAACACTTAGACAAGCAACGTACACACTATGCATCGTTTTCTCAATCTCAGTTTTTGAGAACGTTTCAAATTTCAGACTTCTTTTATCAGCAATTTGTAACGTATTTTATAGAGGCTTCAAAACTAGACGCTAAGGCTTTAAACGTTTATAAAAGCCCTATTAAAATGCTGTTGAAATCTGCATTTTCAAAACAACTTTTTGGAGATAATTCTGCGGCAAAAGTCGTGAGTCCTATTGATCCAATGCTAATCAAAGTGATGGATATAGAAGCAGCCCTAATACCAAATTAAGATTTTTCTTTCACTGTGCGATCGATCTTTTTAACCACTCGAAGGATGGTTAAAATTAGAATGGCACACCCTGCCGCTATTGCGGTGATGATGGCCGTATAGCTGTCGTTTTCAAAGGGCGTATCAAAATTAATTTTAGTGCAATTAAACACGATAATTCCAAGGGCTAAAACCGATAATAAATAAGTTAAGAATCGCATATTTATAATAAAAATTTAATATTAGAGGTGAATAATTTCACAGCGATTGCCAGGAGTACAACTCCAAAGACTTTTCGGACAATATCAATTCCATTTTGACCAATAATACGCTCGATACGTGAGGAAGTTTTAAGGACTATAAAAATGACAATCACATTGACAATCACAGCAATAATGATGTTTTCTGTCTGAAATTCAGATTTTAAGGAGAGGAGCGTTGTCAGACTTCCAGGACCAGCAATCAATGGAAATGCTAATGGAAATACAGAGGCATTCATGTTCGTGCCTTCTTCTTGTTTATATAAGGTGATTCCGAGGATCATCTCGAGCGCAATAAAAAACAAAATAAACGCCCCTGCGACGGCAAAAGAATGCACGTCAATACCAACGAGTTTGAGAATACTATCTCCAAGAAAAAGAAATAGGATCATAATGATTCCCGCAATTACCGAAGCCTTTTCGCTTTGAATATGTCCTGCTTTTTTACGCAAATCAATAATAATAGGAATGTTCCCTACGATGTCTATCACCGCAAAAAGGACCATAAATGCCGTTAAAATTTCTTTAAAATCGAAAGCCATGATTACAAATTATATTTATGCAAAGGTGAAAAAAAAAATGATATTCACAAGTTTATTTTGAGCGATTATTTGCGTTTAAAATGTTCACAATTAACAGTATATTTGTCGCATGTTTCAAATAGGAAAAACCATAGTGTCTGAGGACATTATCGAGAAAGATTTTATCTGCAATTTGAGTGCTTGTAAAGGCGCTTGTTGTGTAGATGGCGATGCTGGAGCTCCGTTAGAACCTAGCGAAGCGACTATTTTAAAAGAGATCTACCCGATTATAAAACCTTATCTCAGAAAAATAAGTATCGATGCGATCGAAGCGCAAGGCACCCATGTTGTTACCGAAGATGGCGAGCTTGAAACGCCTTTAATTAATGGTGCCGATTGTGCCTATGTTATTTTTGATGAAAAGCAAACCGCCTTGTGTGCAATTGAAGAAGCGTATAATCAAGGTGAAGTCGATTGGAAAAAACCAGTGTCTTGTCACTTATACCCTGTTCGCGTCAAAGACTATACAGAGTTTTCTGCGGTTAATTATGACCATTGGGAAATTTGTGATGACGCCTGTTCGTTAGGCAAAGAACTCCAAGTCCCTGTCTATAAATTTGTAAAAGAGGCCTTAATTCGGAAGTTTGGCGCCGATTGGTATACCGAATTAGAACAAGTTGCTGTAAAACACAAGTAAAATCTCATTCACAGCATCCTTACGAAAGAGACTGCAAATCGAAATCACTTTCTGTGTTGATTTTTCAATTTTATTAAAATTCTTGTTTTTAATTAGTCTTAATGCTTCATTTTACCCTAAGAGAGAGGCGGGGGTTAAGTCCTTGTTTAATAATGCGTTATATTGTAAGTGTTTAAAATTTATTGTAGGAAAAAAGCTACTCGTTGTTAAAAACTCATAGACAATGTTTATAAAAATGACTTTCATTTGAGGCTACAATTTTAAATCTTTGTTAACCACTTAAAAGTGTATTTTTTTTAATTCAAAATTTAATTTTTCATTTAGATGTCGCAAGTAGAACCAATTTTACAAGAAAACAAGGACCGATTTGTCATTTTTCCAATCCAACACCATGATATTTGGGAGTGGTATAAAAAATCAGAAGCGAGTTTTTGGACGGCTGAAGAAATTGATTTACATCAAGATTTAACCGACTGGGCTACAAAACTAAATGACGATGAGCGTTATTTTATTAAGCATATCCTAGCGTTTTTCGCAGCAAGTGATGGCATCGTCAATGAAAATTTAGCAGAAAATTTTGTCAACGAAGTTCAATACAGCGAAGCAAAATTCTTCTATGGATTCCAAATCATGATGGAAAACATTCACAGTGAAACCTATTCGCTTTTGATTGATACCTATGTGAAAGACGAAGTTGAAAAAGACAAATTATTCAATGCGATCGATAATTTCCCTGCCATCAAGAAAAAAGCAGATTGGGCACTTAAATGGATAGAGTCTCCAAGTTTTGCTGAGCGATTGATCGCGTTTGCAGCGGTTGAAGGCATTTTCTTTTCAGGTGCATTTTGTTCTATTTTCTGGTTAAAAAAGCGTGGCTTAATGCCAGGATTGACGTTTTCGAATGAATTAATTTCAAGAGATGAAGGGGTGCATGCTGACTTTGCAGTCCACTTACACAACAAACACCTTATTAATAAAGTCCCTAAAGAGCGCATCAGAGAAATATTATTAGATGCATTAACTATCGAAAGAGAATTTATTACAGAATCCTTACCGGCAAGTTTGATTGGGATGAATTCAAAATTGATGTCTCAGTATTTAGAATTTGTAACCGATCGCTTATTACAAGAGCTGGATTGCGAAAAAGAATACAATACATCAAACCCATTTGATTTTATGGACATGATTTCACTTCAAGGAAAAACTAATTTCTTTGAAAAAAGAGTGTCTGAATATCAAAAGGCAGGCGTCCTTAACAAGGAAGAAGAGGACACCAATAAGTACAGTTTCGATTCCGAATTCTAGTCAGCGAACTAGAAGGAGAATTTAAAACGGATTTAAACATTCGTTTATCATAAATTAATTTTTTGAGGCTCCAAACGGAGGTCTTAATCACACAAAAACTAAGGATTTGAGACATTCAAATCCTGCTAGGCTAACCCACTAACCGCTTTTTTGAGGCGCATCAAAAAAGCAAAATAAAGAAAAACAATGTTTGTATTAAAAAGAGACGGTAGAAAAGAAGAAATCATGTTCGACAAAATCACAGCGAGAGTTCGAAAACTTTGCTATGGTTTAAATGAATTAGTCGATCCTTTAAAAGTGGCGATGCGCGTTATTGAAGGGCTTTATGACGGGGTTACTACTAGTGAATTAGACAACCTTGCCGCAGAAGTTGCAGCCACAATGACCACTGCGCACCCCGATTATGCTCGGCTTGCAGCTCGGATTTCAGTCTCAAACTTACATAAAAATACCAAAAAGACTTTTAGCGAAGTCATGCACGATTTATACACTTATGTAAACCCACGAACAGGAAAGGATGCGCCCTTATTGTCTGATGAAGTTTACAACGTCATCATAGAAAACAAAGACAAACTCGATTCTACGATTATTTACAATCGCGATTTTGGCTATGATTACTTTGGATTCAAAACTTTAGAACGTTCCTACCTTTTGAAATTAAATGGAATCATTGCAGAGCGCCCTCAACACATGTTGATGCGGGTTTCTATAGGAATTCATTTAAACGATCTAGATTCGGCTATTGAGACCTATGAGCTCATGTCTAAAAAGTTCTTTACACATGCAACGCCCACCTTATTTAACGCCGGGACCCCAAAACCACAAATGTCATCTTGTTTCCTATTAACAGTAAAGGATGATAGTATTGATGGAATTTATGATACCCTCAAACAAACGGCAAAAATCTCACAATCTGCAGGTGGAATAGGACTGGCAATGCACAATATTAGAGCGACTGGAAGTTATATTGCAGGAACTAACGGCACAAGTAATGGGATTGTACCAATGCTTCGTGTGTTTAATGACACGGCTCGTTATGTAGACCAAGGTGGTGGAAAACGAAAAGGAAGTTTTGCGATTTATTTAGAACCGTGGCATGCCGATATTTTTGATTTTCTTGATTTAAAGAAAAATCATGGTAAAGAAGAAATGCGTGCAAGAGACTTATTCTATGCCATGTGGATTCCAGATTTATTCATGGAGCGTGTTCAAGAAGACTCGACTTGGACCCTCATGTGTCCGAATGAGTGTCCAGGATTGGCAGACGTTCACAGTGAAGAATTTGAGACGCTTTACTTAGGGTATGAAGAACAAGGGAAAGGTCGTAAAACCATCAAAGCAAGAGAGCTATGGGAAAAAATTACCGAATCTCAAATTGAGACCGGAACCCCATACATGCTCTATAAAGATGCTGCAAACCGTAAATCGAATCAGAAAAATTTGGGAACCATTCGTTCCTCAAACCTTTGTACTGAAATTATAGAATACACATCACCAGATGAAGTTGCTGTTTGTAACCTTGCATCGATTGCTTTGCCAATGTTTATTAAAGATGGCAAATTCGATCACCAAGAATTATTTAAGATTACCAAACGTGTGACCCGAAACTTAAACAAAGTCATCGACCGAAATTACTACCCAGTAAAAGAAGCCGAAAATTCAAATATTAGACACCGTCCTATCGGGATTGGTGTTCAGGGGCTGGCAGATGCTTTTATTAAATTGAGAATGCCCTTCACAAGTGATGAAGCAAAACAATTGAATCAAGATATTTTTGAAACCATTTATTACGCTGCAGTCACCGCTTCTATGGAAGAAGCCACCGAAGAGGGTCCTTATCAAACGTATGAAGGCTCTCCAATTAGTGAAGGGAAATTCCAGCACAACCTATGGGGACTTAAAGACGAAGATTTAAGTGGTCTATGGGATTGGGGAAAACTGCGTGAGCAAGTCCTTGAAAACGGCGTCCGAAACTCACTTTTAGTCGCACCAATGCCCACAGCAAGTACCTCTCAGATTCTTGGTAACAACGAATGTTTTGAGCCATACACTTCAAATATCTATACACGTCGCGTACTGTCTGGAGAATTCATTGTCGTCAACAAACACCTCTTAGAAGATTTAGTTGAACTAGGACTGTGGAATGAAAGCTTGAAGCAAGACATCATGCGTGCAAACGGGTCCATTCAACATGTAGATGTGATTCCTCAAGACATCAAAGAACTGTATAAAACCGTTTGGGAATTGAGTATGAAAGATATTATAGACATGTCGCGTCAACGTGGCTATTTTATTGATCAATCACAATCTTTAAATTTATTTATGGAAGGTGCGACGATGGCTAAGCTAACGTCTATGCATTTTTATGCTTGGAAAAGTGGTTTAAAAACAGGAATGTACTACTTAAGAACGAAGAGTGCAGTCGATGCTATTAAATTTACCTTAGACAATAAAAAGGCAGAAGCACCCCAGCCAGAAACAGTTGAAGTCGCAGAGGTAGAAACAGCCGTTACAGAAAAGCAACACGAAAAAGCAGCTAAGACCGCCGAAAAGTTCTCTAAGGAAACAGCCTCAGTAGACGTAGAACCCATGTCTGCTGAAGAAATGAAAGCGTTGATTGAACAAGCGAAAGAAGCAGAAGGCGATGATTGCCTTATGTGTGGATCTTAATACAAACACTTCATATAAAAAAAGCACCTAATTAATTAGGTGCTTTTTTGTGTCGTGTGTCCCGTCCTAAAATAAGTTGACACAAAATCGACTTATTATGAGCATCAACGAAAACAACCGCATAAAACGTACCCAGCGTGATTATAACTTAGGCTTTAAATTATCCTTAGTTAGC
>CATEFX010000060.1 GCA_949499105.1 Formosa sp. Hel1_33_131
GAGTAGATGTAGTTATTTTTTAAAATGGAATCAGTTCTAATTGATCTAAACCCTTTCTCATATAATATATAACTAATTCTCCTGTAACCATAACCTTCAATTTCTTTCAATCTCTTAACCTCATTATATAGTTTTTGTTGATAATCTGTATAGTGTGAAGTTTTGGTAAGATTTGATGTTTTTATAGAAATGGTGAAATCTAAGATTAAGGAATTATATCTGTAATTAATAGAATTGGTTATATTCTTAACTTCCTTATTAAGACAATCTATTACTGTAGAGTAATCTATTTTTAGAAGTTTCAGCTTTGTTTTCTTTGCGTAAATCGCATTTCAACTCCTTAAAATTATGATAAAATAATTTTAAACTTAATGATTTGTTAAATTATTAAGTTTAATTGGTTATTTTTGATGTTAAACAAATTAACGGAATCAACAAACAATTTAATTTATGAAAACAATTTTAAGGACTTTTGTCTTACTTTTCTGTGTCGCATCTTTTGCGCAAACAACAGTGAAAGGAACTGTCAACGATGACGGAGGATTACCATTACCAGGCGCCAACATCATTGTTGTTGGAACTTCTACAGGAGTCGTTACTGACTTTGATGGTAACTTTACTTTAACCGTTAGTCAGAACCCACCTTTCTCGATCCAAGTGAGTAGTGTCGGATTTGAAACACTTTCTCAAGAAATTACAAAAAATAATGAAACCGTCGCAATTATCTTAAATGAAGGAAGTTTCCTTGATGAGGTCATTGTGTCTGCGTCCCGAACTCCAGAACGAATTTTTGAATCCCCTGTAACAGTGGAGCGTTTTGGTATTAAAGAAATTAAGACCTCTGCATCTGCCGATTTTTATGGTGGGTTAGAGAACTTAAAAGGGGTTGATGTGAACACCAATAGTTTAACGTTTAAATCTGTAAACACGCGTGGATTTGCAACCTTTGCAAACAACCGTTTTATGCAGCTCGTGGATGGCATGGACAACTCAACTCCAGCCCTAAACTTTCCAATTGGAAACTTAGTTGGAATGATTGAAGTCGATGTAAAAAGCGTCGAATTACTCCCTGGAGCATCGTCTGCACTTTATGGTGCCAATGCGTTTAACGGCGTATTAGTAATGTCGAGTAAAAACCCTTTCGATCAAGAAGGAATCAGTACGAGCTTAAAAAGAGGAATTACCTCTCAAGAATCTGCTGGTGACAATGCTTACACCGATTTTGGAATCCGAATGGCTCATAAGTTTAGCAATAAATTTGCAGCGAAGGTTAACTTTGGATGGCTTAAAGGAACAGACTGGGCAGCAACAAGCGAAGTTGACAGTGATATGATTGGTGGCACAAGAGCAACCAACTTAAATTACAATGGAATTAATGTCTATGGCGATGAAGTCTCTACAGGAATCAAAGAAGTTGCAGTCGCATTAGAAGCTTTGGATGTATTACCCGCAGGGGCGAATGCTTTAGTACCAAACGTTGCTGTGAGTAGAACAGGATACAACGAAAGAGATTTAACAAATTATAATGCCGAAAGCGTTAAGTCAGATTGGGGCCTCTATTACAGACCTTTTGAAGATGACTTTGAAATATCATACGTTGGTAAAGTAGGAACTGGTTCTACAATATACCAAGGGATTAACCGATATGCGATTAATAACTTTTTTCAGGAACAACATAAATTAGAAGTTAAGAATGACAACTTTTATGCCAGAGGTTACGTAGTTTCAGATAATGCTGGGGATTCTTATGACATGGTCTTTACAGGAATTAATATTAACAGAGCATGGAAAGATGATAAAACATGGTTTGGTGAATATGCTGGAACGTATGTGCAGTCTACTTTAGGAGGTGCTACAGATGCACAGGCGCATGCCAATGCAAGAGCTGTTGCTGATACCGGCCGTTTTTTACCAGGTTCTGATGGATTTCAAAATGCATTCAATACAAGCATAAACGACCCTGACTTAACTACAGGATCTAAATTTCAAGATGCATCTAAATACTACCATGCCGATGGAAATTATAATTTTGGACATTTATTAGATTTCGCGGACATTCAAGTTGGTGGATCTTTTAGACAATACAGCTTAAATTCTTCTGGAACTATTTATACAGATTACGATGGTGCTATTAACTACTCTGAATTTGGTGTCTATACACAGATTCAAAAAGAGCTTGAATTGAGTGCTGATTCAAAATTGAAATTAACAGGATCTGTAAGATATGACAAATCAGAATTTTTCGATGGCTTCTTTTCACCTAGATTATCTGCTGGTTTAACGCTCAACAGAAATCATAACATTAGAATATCTGGGCAAACAGGATTTAGAAACCCAACCACACAAGATTTATTTATTGGTCTTGATGCAGGGCGTGCCTTACTTGTAGGATCTGCACCAAATAATCTTGAGCGTTATTCTAATGTATTTGATGTTTCTACATCTGGCCAAGCCGGTTTTGGACAACCTAGTACAATCACGCAAACAGGATCCGCTGCTTACAACAATTCTTATACTGCGAGTTCAGTAGGAATGTTAGGTGTCACTGGAAATCCAGCTGATTTAGTAGTTGCAAATCCAGACATCGTAAAGCCAGAGCAAGTAACGGCTTTCGAAGTAGGATACCGTGGTAAATTTGACAATTTGATTGTTGATTTCAGTGCTTACCACAATACGTACAAAGACTTTATCTCAACAGAAATTGTAGTCGCTCCTTTATATGGTGTTGCTGGAGACGGTGGACTTTCAATAGCTGCGATTGCTAATGGCGATTACCAAGCTTACAGTGCCTATACAAACTCTCGAGCGGAGATTAAATCTTATGGAGCTTCTATTGGATTGTCTACAAAAGTGTTTAGTGATTTCGATTTAAGCGGTAGTTATACCTATGCTAAATTGGATGAAGATAAAAACTTTCCTGATTTCAACACCAACTTTAATACACCAGAACATAAATTTAAAGCATCATTTGGAAATACAGCCTTATTCGAAAACTTTGGATTCAATGTTTCTTACAGATTTAGTGATGATTATTTCTGGGAAGCGTCTTTTGGAAATGGTGTTGTAGAAGAATTTCATACAGTTGATGCACAAATCAACTATACGGTTCCAAGTATGAAATCGACGTTCAAAGCCGGTGCTACCAATTTATTAGGAACTGAATACAATATGGCATTCGGAACTGGAAACATTGGATCGATTTACTTCTTATCATGGACTATTAACAACTAATAATCAAAATTATGAAACATATTAAATATTTATTACTTAGTACTGTAGTTCTTGGGTTTACGGCCTGTAATGACGTAGAAGATGTCCTTGACGCCAATGGCGTACTCGTTGAAACGACAGCCCCAACAACGTTGTCGGCAGGAAGTTTAGACTTGTCTAATTATGTCGCTATTGGGCCTTCATTTACGGCTGGATATTCAGACGGCGCCGTATTTAAAGCAAGTCAAGAAAATTCATACCCAAATATTTTATCAAAGCAATTTGCTAAAATAGGAGGTGGAACGTTCACGCAGCCCTTGGTAAGTGACAATGTTGGAGGATTACTATTAGGTGGAACTCAAATAGCAGAACCAAGGTTGTTTTTTAACGGAGCTGGACCTGAGCGTTTAGGTGCAACACCAACAACAGAAACTGGCATTATACTTACTGGCCCTTTTAATAACATGGGCGTTCCAGGTGCAAAAAGTTTTCACTTATTGGCTCCTGGATATGGAAATCTTGCCGGAGTTCCATTAGGATTGGCTAATCCTTATTTTGCAAGAATGGCTACGAGTTCAAATGCTACTATTTTAGAAGACGCATTAGTTCAGAACCCATCATTTTTCACACTCTCATTAATGGGTGGAAATGACGTTTTAAGCTATGCCCTATCTGGTGGCACTGGAGTCGATCAAACTGGAAACCCTGATTTTGCATCTTATGGAGGCAACGATATTACAGATCCTGCTGCATTTGGTCAAATCTTTGGACTAATGGTTTCTCAGTTAACAGCAAATGGCGCTAAAGGAGTGGTCACAAATGTTCCTGACGTCACTAAAGTGCCGTTCTTTACAACTGTACCTCATAACCCAGTTCCTTTAGATGCTGCCACAGCGGGTGCTTTGAACAGTGCTGCTGCTTATGGTGCTTATAACGCAGGACTAGATGCTACATTAGCCTTTCTTACAGCAAATCCAGCTCAGCTTGGTTTTTTCTTTCCACCACAAACCGATTTAACATCTCTAGAATTGGCTGAAGCTGAAATAGCAAAAAGAAAAATTAATTTTACTGCAGGTGAAGGTAATGCGCTTGTGATCATGGATGAATACCTTACAGATTTAACTGCTATTAATCCTGCATTAGTAAGCTTGAGGCAAGCAACTTCAGATGATTTAATTCTACTGACTGCTTCGACCTTGATTCCTTTAGGAACAGGAACGGCAGTCCCTATGGGGGATGAGTTGGTTTTAACACCTCAAGAAATCACTAATATACAAACAGCAACAAACGCTTATAACATCTCTATTGAAACTGTTAGATCTGCAGCTGAACTAGGAATGGTTGATATGAAAACTATTCTGGAACAAGCAAGTTCTTCTGGATGGGGTGAAGGTGATTTTGTGTTGACATCGAACTTAGTAACTGGTGGAGCTTTTGGATTAGACGGAGTTCATATGACAGCCAGAGGCTATGCAGCTTTAGCTAATTGCTATTTGAGAGCAGCAGATAAAGCTTATGGCTCAAATTTTGAAACTTCTGAAAACCTAGTAGATTTAGGAACTTATCCAACAAATTATTCGCCAATGTTGCAATAATTTTTCCTGAATATAAAAATTATAAAAAACCCAGAGCATTGCTCTGGGTTTTTTAATTTTATTCTATATCTTTGCAGCGCGAAAACGGCGTGTTTTCCATATCATTCAAGATAAAAAATTAAAATTATAAAAGTAATGTCAAAAGTTACAGGTAAAGTTGCTCAAATTGTAGGTCCAGTGATCGATGTCGCATTCGATTCTGGAGCAGATCTTCCAAAAATTTACGATTCCTTAGAAATCAACAGACCTGATGGGTCTATATTGGTTCTTGAAGTACAATCTCATATTGGTGAAAACTCTGTGCGTACGATCGCGATGGATTCATCGGATGGATTGAGCCGTGGGACCGAAGTCAATGCTACTGGCGCACCAATTCAGGTGCCTGTAGGAGACGACGTTTATGGGCGTTTATTCAATGTAATTGGAGATGCGATTGATGGCTTGGGAGACTTGCCAAAAGCAGGCGCTGCTGGATTGCCAATTCACAGACAAGCCCCTAAATTTGAAGAACTTTCGACTTCTACTGAAGTTTTATTTACAGGAATCAAAGTTATCGATCTAATTGAGCCGTATGCAAAAGGAGGTAAAATTGGATTATTTGGTGGAGCTGGAGTTGGTAAAACTGTATTAATACAAGAATTAATTAATAATATTGCCAAAGGCCATGGGGGTCTTTCGGTATTTGCCGGCGTTGGAGAGCGTACTCGTGAAGGAAATGATTTACTTCGTGAAATGCTCGAATCTGGTATTATAAAATATGGAGATGAATTTATGCACTCCATGGAAGAAGGCGGATGGGATCTTAAAAAGGTTGATAAATCAATCATGAAAGAATCCAAAGCAACGTTTGTATTTGGACAAATGAACGAACCACCAGGAGCACGTGCACGTGTAGCCTTATCTGGATTAACAATTGCGGAATACTTCCGTGATGGTGCCGGAGATGGTCAAGGAAAAGATGTATTATTCTTTGTGGATAATATTTTCCGATTTACACAAGCAGGTTCAGAAGTGTCCGCACTCCTAGGACGTATGCCTTCTGCCGTAGGATACCAACCAACATTAGCAACCGAAATGGGTGCAATGCAAGAACGTATTACTTCAACTAAGAAAGGATCCATTACTTCTGTACAAGCGGTTTACGTCCCTGCAGATGATTTAACAGATCCTGCACCAGCAACCACGTTTGCTCACTTAGATGCTACCACTGTATTGTCTCGTAAAATTGCAGAACTTGGTATCTACCCAGCGGTAGATCCTTTAGATTCTACATCAAGAATTTTGACTGCTGATATTTTAGGAGATGAGCATTATGATTGTGCACAACGCGTTAAAGAGTTGTTACAACGTTATAAAGAATTACAAGATATCATTGCGATTCTTGGAATGGAAGAATTATCAGAAGAAGATAAATTGGCTGTTGGACGCGCACGTCGTGTACAACGTTTCTTATCTCAACCGTTTCATGTTGCAGAACAATTTACAGGCCTAAAAGGAGTGTTAGTTGATATTAAAGAAACGATCAAAGGCTTTAACATGATTATGGATGGTGAACTAGATCGTCTTCCAGAAGCAGCCTTTAACCTTAAAGGAACCATTGAAGAAGCAATTGAAGCTGGCGATAAAATGTTAGCTGAAGCTTAAAAACAAGACTATGTATTTAGAAATTATAACTCCAGAAATAACCGTATTTAAGGGCGAAGTAGACAGCGTCTCTGTTCCAGGTGTGAATGGTGATTTTGAAATGCTAAACAATCACGCTGCGGTTGTATCTATCCTTAAAAAAGGATTTGTGAAAATTGTAGGGGACATCACCCTCGATGACACAAATAAGGATTTATTTGAGCAAAAAGGCAAAAGCTATTTATATGCAATTGACTCTGGTGCGATTGAAATGAATGCTAATAAAATTATTGTATTAGCTGACTAGTCCGTACTTAATTATATAAAATTTAAAGCTCAAACTTATGTTTGGGCTTTTTTATTTACCCGGAAACTTAGAGTTTCGTTTTTCTAAAAAAGCAGTAGTCCCTTCTTTAAAATCTTCAGTTCCAAAACAGGTTCCGAACTCAGAAATTTCGACGTCAAAACCATTCACCCCATCCCTATAATTCGCATTGACCGCTTTAATAGCGGCACTAATAGCTAAGGAAGAGTTTGATTTGATTTTATGGGCTAATTCGATACACTTTGGCACTAATTCTTCTTGAGATACTACGTAATTCACAAGTCCATACTCAAGAGCTTTTTCGGCATCGATCATACTGGCGGTCATGATCAATTCTAAGGCGCGTCCCTTACCGATTAACTGAGCGAGGCGTTGTGTGCCGCCGTATCCAGGAATCAGTCCTAAAGACACTTCTGGAAGCCCCATACGGGCGTTTGAACTGGCTAATCGAAAGTGTGCAGACATTGCTAATTCTAAACCACCACCCAACGCAAAACCATTGACGGCTGCAATAACCGGCGTTGTAAGGTTTTCTACAAAATCAAACAATAAATCATGGCCTTCTTTGGATAACAAACGACCCAATTCTTCATCAAAATGAGCAAACTCACTAATATCGGCACCCGCAACAAAAGCCTTCTCGCCACTTCCAGTGAGGATAATCACTTTGGTATCAAAATCGGACTCAGCCATTTTAAGCGCTGCATGCAGTTCAAAAATAGTCGCTTTGTTTAAAGCATTTAATTTTGTGGGCCTGTTGATTGTAATGGTCGTAATTCCATCACTAAAATCGCTAATAATGTTGTTATATTGCATCTTGTGAATGTTTAGGAAAGCGTACCGTAAACTGGGTTCCTTCATCTTTAATTGAAGAAAACTTAATGCTTCCGTTATACGTTTCAATAATGTTTTTGATCATTGGTAATCCAAGCCCCATCCCACTCGTTTTGGTGGTGAACTTTGGTTCAAATATTTTATCTTCAATGGTTTCGTTGATCCCGCTTCCATTGTCTTTCACCTCGATAATAACATCGGAATGATTCGAGTGGATAAACACACTAATCTGCGGGGCACGATCATCAGGAATCGATTGGATGGCGTTTTTTACTAGGTTAGTGATAATTCTAATTAATTGAGCGCGGTCAAATTTAGCGGTAATTTGGGCGTCTTTAGAACTAAATTCAATATCACTTTCTGGAAAAATATCTAACGCTAAATCGACCACTTCCACCACATTTAGAAATTCGAGTTTTTGAGCCGGCATTTTAGCAAAATTAGAAAAGGCCGACGCAATGGAGCTCATCGTGTCGATTTGTTGGATCAAAGTCTTTGTGTATTCATCTACTTTTTTGTGAATATCAGGGTCTTGAGGGTCAAATTTATGTTGAAAACTCTGGACGCTCAAACGCATTGGAGTTAATGGGTTTTTGATTTCATGGGCGACTTGCTTTGCCATTTCTCTCCACGCCTGTTCACGCTCATTAGTGGCTAGTTTTTTGGCACTCTCCTCCAACTCGTCAATCATACTATTATAGGATTCTACCAATGCAGAAACCTCCAAGCTCGCCCCAACTAACTCAATTTTTTGATTGCGCTTTTCTAAGCGAGTCCCTTTCATTTTGTCTCGTATCGTTTGAAGCGATTTGGTAATATATTTAGATACAAAATACGCAAACGCAATGGCCACTAAAATCATAATGATATAGGCGTAACTCAATCGAATTAAAAACGCCTTAAGTTCTCCATAATTTAGAGAATCGTCATCAAAATAAGGGACATTCAGTACCCCTAGGGGTTTGGCGCTATTATCTGTAAACATGATGAAGGAAGAGCGATAATCGCCACCAAGTTGGTTTATTCTTTCGACAAAACGCTTGGAAACACTCCGGTTAATTTGATTTAGAATATCGGCAGACAAACAGGCTTCAATATTGTTTTTCTCGAAATTAGGCTTGGACATTTTAATCAAACCTCCTTCTAAATCATACAGGTTAAAATTCACATTATGGATGTTGGCAATCTCATAAATTTTATCTTTGAAAATCATGGGTAAATTCTCTGTTTTAACTTCCCAAGTTGTTTCTTTTAAAACATAATTGATGCTCGAAATAAGTTGCGATTCCTTTCGCTCCAAACGCATCCGATGATAATCCTGAGACTGCTCATTATACTGATAGATCGTAACCCCTGCAATAAGAACAGAAGCCAGTACAACCAACATAATCATGTAAAGAAAGATACGTGACCTTAAAGACAATTTACGCTTTGTCATAGAAATAGACTTTTGTTAAATATAGAAAAAAAATCCTCGCGGTTTACTTAATTATTCCGAACGCGTTCGTTTGTATAATTTGATTCCCAGCATTAATAAAACCGCCAATCCAACAAGGGCCAGCATTCCATAAGCCATGTTGAGGGTACTTTTTAACAACACTAAAAACACAACCGCAAAAAGCAGTAAGGTGGCGCCTTCATTCCAGATCCGCATAAAATTGGAGGTATACTTGATTTGATCTTTTTGAAGTTGTTTAAAAATAAGGTGTGTTTTGATATGATACATGATTAAAAGTACCACAAAACCTAACTTGGCGTGCATCCAAGATTGCTCTAACCAGTAAGGCGCTAATAGTAATAGCCAGCTACCAAATAAAATAGCGAGTATCGCGGAGGGCCATGTAATAATAAACCACAAGCGTTTGGCCATTAGTTTTAGTTGCGTTCCTAAAATTTCTTTTTCTGGAGCTGCTTTTTGTGAAGCTTCAATATGATATATGAAAATACGCGGAATGTAAAACAGCCCTGCAAACCATGTGATAACAAAAATCAAATGAAGCGATTTAATGTAGTTATAAGAGTCCATAATTATGTTTTTGATATTAATTTTGTCGACACTTCTCTATATAAAATATACGCCGTTAGGACGGTAGAAAGAACATCCGATACCGGAAATGCCATCCATACCCCTAGTTCGCCATACCATAAAGGTAATATAAAGATAAGCGGGATAAAGAAAAACCCTTGTCGGGATAGGGTTAGTAAAAGGGCGGGTACCGCTTTACCAACGGCTTGAAAATAGGCCGATCCAATCAATTGAATCGCTATAATTGGCGTGGCTGCAAAGACCCATCGCATCGCTGTTGGCGTTTTTTCAATGACCAAAGGATCGGTGGTGAACATGCGAGTGATCAGTTCTGGAAATCCAATCAAAATTATAGAAATGAGAGAGGCCATTACCATCGCGTAAATAATCGCAATTCGAATGGTTTGTTTGACGCGATCATAATTATGAGCACCATAATTATAGCCGGCAATTGGCACAAAACCTTGGGTAATTCCAAAAATGGGAAACAATGCAAACATTAACATTCGAGAGACGATTGCATAGGCTGTGACCGAGGTTTCGCCTCCAAAATCAAATAAGATATTATTCATCAATAAATACGTCACACTCACAATGGCTTGTCGTGAAAGGGTCACTAATCCTAAATTACTAATTTCTGAAACAATCGATTTTTGGAGCTTAAAGTGTGGCCAAGTAATTTTCATTTCAGAATACTTCGAAATGAAAAACCAAAAAATGAAGACAAAGCAAAGCACATAAGATCCAGTGGTTGCCCAAGCGGCTCCCATCATGCCTAAATCCATCACGTTAATAAACAACACATCTAATACTAAGTTGGATACGGATGGAATCATCATCGCATACATGGCAAATTTGGGTTTTCCTTCGGCTCTAATAACCGTATTCCCCATCATAGAAAGTGCCAAAAAAGGAACGCCATACAGGACAATTCGGTAGTAGATTTTGGCCGGTTCAAAAATAGTGCCTTTGCCTCCAAAAACAGGAATAATTCCGTCAATGTAATACAACCCAAAAAACACAAGTACAACCGTCAGGAGTAGGGTCATCGTAATTTGATTCCCAAAGGTTTTTAAGGCTTTTGGAACTTCTTTGGACCCGAGTGCTCTCGAAATAATTGAACTCCCTCCAATCCCAATAGACATCCCTAAGGCAGCTATGAAAAAAGAAACGGGCAACACCACATTAATAGCCGCAATTGCCTGTGAACCAATCCAGTGTCCCACAAAAATAGTATCCACTAAAATATTGAGTGACATGACTAAAATTCCAATAGAAGCTGGAACGGCCTGTTTAATCAGTAATTTACCAATCGTTTCAGTCCCAAAATCGTGTGATGTAGATGTAGTCATTCAGTCTCTGTTATTTAGAATCCCATTCAGTAACCCACTTTGCAAGGAGTGATACCCAGGCTGGATCGTCGTTCAAACAAGGAATCGTTGTAAAGTCTTTTCCACCAACTTCATGAAAAATCTCCTCCCCTTCCATCGCGATTTCCTCAAGTGTTTCGAGACAATCACTCACAAAGGCGGGTGTTGCGATGGCCATCGATTTTGTGCCTTCTTTTCCTAAGCGTTCAATGGTTCGGTCGGTGTACGGTTGCAACCATGGATCAAACCCTAAACGCGATTGGAACGACGTGGAGTAAACCGCATCTTCTAGTCCCAACGCTTCGCCAACCAAACGCGTCACTTCCAAACATTGGTGTTTATAGCAATACGCATGTGCTTCGGATGGAGTCACACAACACGACTTATCAATCTTACAATGCGACTTCGTAATGTCACTTTTTCGAATGTGGCGTTCTGGAATTCCATGGTAAGAAAACAATAAATGCTCGTAGGTTTTCCCTTTCAAAGAGTCCTTAATCGTATTGGAAAGAACTTTAATATAGTCTGGATTATTGTAAAACGGTGGTAAATCAGACAATTTCAATTGTGGAAAATGTTCGTCTCTTAATTCCTTTGCAAGTACCAAAATTGTTTCGGTAGTGGCCATTGCAAATTGAGGGTATAAAGGGACAATTAAAACCTCATCGACACCTTGATCGACCAGTTTTTGAAACCCTTTTTTCATGGTCATACTGCCATAACGCATCGCAAGGGCCGTCGGCAAATTGACTTCTTGTTTTAATTTAGTTTCCAAACGCTCGGACAAAACGATTAACGGAGACCCTTCCTCCCACCATATTTTTTGGTATGCTTTTGCTGAGATTTTTGGACGCGTATTAAGGATGATTCCTTTCACTAGCAGGGTTCGGGCCCATAATGGAACATCGATAACGCGCTCGTCCATCAAAAATTCGCCTAAATATTTTTTTACATCTTTGGGACTGGGACTGTCTGGAGATCCCAGATTGACTAATAAAACGCCTTTCATATCAAATTGGTTAATTAAGAGATTGAATATATTTTTTGGGAGTGGTCCCGTATTGTTTTTTAAATGCTGAAATAAAATGACTGGCCGTGCTGTAACCAACCTTAAGACCAACTTCATTCACATTGTGTGCTCCTGACTCTAATAATTTTCGAGAAACCTCCATTTTATAATCAAATAAGAAGCCATACACCGTAGTGCCATAAATTTGTTTAAATCCTTCTTTTAGTTTCTTTAAACTTAAATCAATCTCAGACGCTAATTCTATTAAGGTTGGGGGCTCAGAAATACGATTAATCATAATATCTTTGGCTTGCTTGATTTTGACAACATTTGAGTCATCAACCAAAAACGGACATTGCTCTATATTTGCTTCTTCTCCCCTATTGAAATATAAGCTTAGTAACTCATAGGCCTTTCCTTTAAAGTATAACGATTTTATGGTGGAGTTAAGGTTGTAATTGACCAATTGATTTAAAACAATCGCCATAGACGGTGAAATGTGGCCGTCTTTATAGTATTTTTTATCTTGATTGCCCTCACTTAAAAAAGTGATATAATCGGCTTCATGCGAAAATAATCCATGAAATTTTTTGATAGAGATGAGGACTGAAACCACCCAAGAAGATGGGTCGACTTCTAAATATATAGGTAAATCTCTTTGAGGATTATACAGTAATAATGAATTTTCTTCCGGAATATTAAGACTGTAAGTTCCATTGTTAAACACAAACTTACATTCGCCTTTCGAGCAAAAATGAAATTGAATAAAAGAGCTATCTATTTCCTTTTCAAGGAGTTGAACTTCTGACGTTTCATTTTGATACGTCATGACAATAAACCCCGACTCAATCGCCGTTTCTAAAAAAGACCCTTGAGCGGTGTTTTTTGGCTGGGACGGTACGCTATGTGATTCGTCTTTATTTAGATTCATTATAAATAAAAATTAAAGATTTTATTGGTTTTCATCTGCAAAAATAAGAATTTAAACAAAAATAACGAAATAATACGTGGAAACCTCTAAACGACATATAAAGTTCTTCTAGCGTTATTTTTTACAAATCAAAGCCATTATTTTTGTATCAAAATATTTTCCAAATACATTAATGGAACAATTTAACAAATCTGAAACAACCTATTTCTATGTCATTGGCCTCAGCTATAAAAAAGCAGATGCAAAAATACGTGGAGAATTTAGCTTAGACCAAAATTCGAAAGCTAATTTGATGCTACAGGCAAAAGCAAGCGGCATTGAAAGTATCGTCGCGACCTCAACCTGTAACCGCACCGAAATATACGGCTTTGCCCGACACCCTTTTGAACTTATAAAGCTGCTTTGTGACAACACCCATGGGACGGTTGAAGATTTTCAACGTGTAGCCTATGTTTATAAAAACAGTGATGCAATACAACATATGTTTAGAGTTGGTGCAGGATTGGATAGTCAAATTTTAGGCGATTTTGAAATTATTAGTCAACTAAAGATAAGTGCAAAACTTTCTAAAAAATACCAGCTACTAAATGCTTACTTAGAACGATTGATCAATGCCGTCATTCAAGCAAGTAAACGCATCAAAACAGAAACAGAATTATCTTCTGGAGCGACTTCAGTTTCATTTGCCTCTGTACAATACATCAAAAAAACAGTCGAAGCGATTTCTTCAAAAAATATTTTACTCTTTGGAACTGGAAAAATTGGACGTAACACCTGTGAAAATCTAATAAAACATACCAAAAACGAACATATTACCTTGATAAATCGCACCCGTGATCGCGCAGATAAGATTGCTGGGAAATTCAAACTCTTGGTAAAAGACTACAGTCAATTACAAGAAGAAATTGGAAATACGGATATTTTGATCGTAGCAACTGGCGCTCAAAACCCAACGATCGATAAGCATCTGATTCAAAACAAAAAACCGTTGTTGATTCTCGATTTATCCATCCCTAAAAATGTGAATGAAAACGTAAAGGAACTGCCTATGGTCACCTTGGTTCATTTAGATCATTTGTCTCAGATGACCGATGAGACTCTCGAAAGAAGAAAGCAGTTCATCCCTGTCGCTGAAGGGATTATTACCGAAATAAAAACAGAATTTGACGAATGGGTAGACAATCGAAAGTTTGCACCAACCATCAAAGCCCTAAAAGAAAAATTACAAGTCTTTGCGACTGCTGAAGTTGATTCGCAACGAAAAAAAATAAATGAATTTAATGAAGCGCAAGCTGCATTAATTAGTGCCAATTTAGTTCAAAAAATAACCAACCACTTTGCTCACCATCTGAAGGACGAAACGATCTCAAAAAATGACAGTCTCGAACTCATAAAAAAGGTGTTCCAATTAGATTCCAAAAAACATGTCTAAAATTATTCGAATCGGTACGCGTGATAGCGACCTTGCACTCTGGCAAGCCAAAACAGTGCAGTCTCAGCTAGAACATTTAGGACACAAAACGGTGTTGGTTCCTGTAAAATCTACAGGAGATCTGGTCTTAAATAAGCCCATCTATGAACTGGGGATTACAGGCGTTTTTACTCGAACTTTAGACATCGCTTTGATCAATGAAGAAATTGATATTGCCGTCCATTCTTTAAAAGATGTTCCCACTGTTTTACCAGAAGGTGTCGTGCAAGCAGCTGTTTTAAAACGAGGTAATATCAGAGATACGTTGGTGTTTAAATCCAATGAAGAGTTTTTGGCACAGAAGGATGCCGTAATTGCAACCGGAAGCCTACGACGCAAAGCACAGTGGCTCAACAGATACCCAACACATAGTACTGTCGGTTTAAGAGGTAATGTAAATACACGCCTCGAAAAATTAGAAAACAGCGATTGGAATGGCGCCATTTTTGCCGCTGCGGGCTTGGGACGACTGGACTTAACCCCAGAAGATTCTGTGAATTTGGAATGGATGGTGCCAGCACCAGCACAAGGCGCGGTGATGATTGCAAGTCTTAAAACCAACATAGAAGCTCTTGAAGCGTGTGCCCCTCTTAACCATGAAGAGACGGAGATGTCTACCAAGATCGAGCGCGAATTTTTAAATAAATTAGAAGGCGGATGTAGTGCCCCAATTGGTGCACTCGCCTATATAAAAGAAGAGGAAATTCATTTCCATGGGATTGTTTTAAGTCCCGATGGCACTAAAAAAATTGAGGCTAAACGTACCGCTAAACTGGGAGAACACTACACGCTAGTCGATGATTGTGTAGCGTTTATTTTGAGTCGTGGTGGAAAAACCCTCATAGGAACCACAGCAAAAGAAGATGGACCCACCACTATTTTTTCTTCTAAATTATTGAGTCCAGGACAAAAAGACTTATTTAATAACACTCTCAACGTTGAGAGTTCAGACTTTATCAAAACAGCTGCCAACCGTATCAAACCCGTGGTTTTAAAAGCAGCTCATAAAAATGTAGTCATTACGAGCAAAAATGGTGTAGAAGCCATTTTAAATAATTGTCCTGTTGAAGATTTAAATTTTGAAACTATTTACTGTGTGGGCAGACGTACCAAACGCCTGATCGAGCAGAAAATTGGCCCTGTCAAACATTCAGAGAAAAATGCCAAAGCCTTGGCAAATCATCTAGTAGATTTTATTGAAGGTTCAGAAGTGACCTACTTTTGTAGTGACATTCGGATGGATGACTTACCTTCTATTTTGGAGGACAGCAATATCAAAGTTAAAGAAATTGAGGCCTATAGCACCAAGCTTGAAGCACCAAAATTGGAAAAATCTATAGAAGGAGTCCTGTTTTACAGCCCTTCCACAATTCAGAGTTTTTTACAAAAAAACGAACCTACTTGTATTGCGTATTGTATCGGCGAAAGCACTGCCAAAGTCGCAAGAACCCATTTTCAAGATGTCCGAGTGGCAAAAATCCCAACTGTAGAAAGTGTCATCGAGCTCGTTAATCAAAATTATATTTAAACGTTATGATCAAAAACGATTTATTTTTAAAAGCACTTAGAGGAGAAACGGTTGAACGTCCTCCTGTTTGGATGATGCGTCAAGCAGGACGTTATTTACCAGAATTTATCGCAATTCGCGAAAAATATGACTTTTTTACACGCTGTC
This sequence comes from Formosa sp. Hel1_33_131, assembly GCA_949499105.1. Classification (GTDB taxonomy): domain Bacteria; phylum Bacteroidota; class Bacteroidia; order Flavobacteriales; family Flavobacteriaceae; genus Hel1-33-131. Next base: position 16,070 of record CATEFX010000060.1, read on the forward strand.
GCACCCCTGAATTGGCGAGCGAAATAACGGTTCAGCCCATCCGACGCTATGGAATGGATGCTGCTATTTTGTTTTGCGACATCTTAGTCATCCCACAAGCGATGAATATTGAGGTGGAAATGAAGCCCAATTTTGGGCCTTATTTACCAAATCCGGTGCGCACCCAAAAAGATGTGGATAATGTGATTGTTCCTGATGTGACTGTCGAATTAGACTATGTCTATCAAGCCATTAAAGCAACCAAAGAATTATTAAATGACGACATTCCTTTGATTGGTTTTGCAGGATCGCCGTGGACCATATTATGTTACTGTGTACAAGGGCAAGGCAGCAAAAACTTTGACAAAGCCAAAGAGTTTTGTTTTACCAATCCAATGGCAGCGCATCAGTTATTACAAAAAATTACAGATACCACCATTGCCTACCTTAAAGAAAAAGTCAAGGCGGGAGTCAATGCCGTTCAAATATTTGACTCTTGGGGCGGCATGTTGTCTCCGACCGATTATCAAGAATTTTCATGGCAGTATATCAATCAAATCATTGAAGCTCTAAAAGACGATGCGCCCGTCATTGCTTTTGGAAAGGGCTGTTGGTTTGCACTGGGCGATATGGCAAAATCCAATGCCTCAGCCCTTGGAATTGACTGGACGTGTTCCGCTCGAAATGCGCGTTATTTAACCGGTGGAAATGTGACACTTCAAGGAAATTTTGATCCCTCACGATTATTATCCCCTCCTGCGGAAATCAAAAAGATGGTCCATCAAATGATTAATGAATTTGGAAAAGATAAATACATTGTAAATCTTGGACATGGAATTCTTCCAAACATTCCTGTAGATCATGCCAAAGCATTTATTGATGCTGTAAAAGAATATAAAGTATAAATGAAAGACCTATTTTTTAAATATATTCATGAGTTACAAGACACCATCACTTCAAAACTTGAAATGATGGATGGAACTGCCGCTTTCAAAGAAGATATTTGGAAACGCCCTGAAGGGGGTGGCGGCCGTACTCGCGTGATCGAAAATGGAACTGTTTTTGAAAAAGGTGGAGTTAATATTTCAGGTGTACATGGTAAATTACCGGCCTCTATGCAAGCGTATTTTAAAGTTGGTGAGGTTGATTTTTTTGCCTGTGGACTGAGTTTAGTCTTGCACCCAAAAAACCCAATGGCTCCAACGGTACATGCCAATTGGCGTTATTTTGAAATGTATAATGAACATGGTGACATCATTGACCAATGGTTTGGAGGTGGACAAGATTTAACCCCCTATTATTTGTTTGATGAGGACGCCATTCATTTTCATCAAACCTGTAAAACCGCCTGTGACAAGCACAGTCCCGATTTTTATGAAACTTACAAAAACCGCTGTGATGAATACTTTTACAACAGTCATCGCGACGAAGCGCGAGGCATTGGCGGCCTCTTTTTTGATTACTGCAAAGCGTCCGATGCCATGAGTATGGCACAATGGTTTGATTTTGTGAGTGAAGTGGGCAATAGCTTTTTAGAAGCCTATGTGCCAATCTTAGAAAAAAGAATCCATTTACCCTATACGCCTGAAGAACGAAACTGGCAAGAGATTAGAAGAGGACGCTATGTCGAGTTTAATTTAGTCCATGACAAAGGGACCCTATTTGGATTAAAAACAAATGGAAGGATTGAAAGTATTTTGATGAGCTTGCCTCCTCATGTCCAATGGGTGTATGACCACCATCCAGAGCCGAACAGTAGAGAAGAACAATTAATGCGGGTGTTAAAAACCCCTAAAAACTGGGTTTAATATGTATCCTATCAAAAGAAATAGACGGCTGCGATCCAATGAATCGATCCGTAGTTTAGTACGAGAAACCATCCTCACACCTCATGATTTTTTAGTCCCTTTGTTTGTGGTCGAAGGCAAGGGAGTTAAGTCTGAAATCCCTTCCATGCCCAACTACTTTCGGTATAGTTTAGACACTCTTGAAACCGAGGTGAAATTGCTTTGGAGTCTAGGTTTAAAATCGGTGCTGGTCTTTGTCAAAGTCGCGGATTCTCTTAAAGACAACAAAGGAACCGAAGCCTTAAACTCTCACGGATTGATGCAACGCGCTGTGAAAACCATCAAAAACGCATGCCCCGAAATGCTCGTGATGACCGACGTCGCTCTGGATCCGTATTCAATTTATGGACACGACGGTATTGTTTCTGATGGGATTATTCAAAATGATGATACGGTGGAAATTTTGACCGGAATGAGTTTGTCTCATATTGAAGCTGGGGCCGATTTTGTGGCTCCAAGTGATATGATGGATGGTCGAATTTTAAGTATTCGTGAAGCCTTTGAAGATGATGGGTATGTCGATGCAGGTATCATGAGTTACAGTGCCAAGTATGCCTCTTCATTTTATGGCCCTTTTAGAGATGCCTTAGATTCTGCTCCCGTAGATTCGGACCACATCCCAAAAGATAAAAAAACCTATCAAATGGATTATGCGAACCGTTTTGAAGCCCTCAGGGAAACCGAAATGGACATCGATGAAGGTGCCGATATTGTGATGGTCAAACCCGGCTTGGCTTACCTAGACATTCTTCGAGAAATTAAAAATGAGTTTGATGTACCAGTAGCAGCCTATCAAGTCAGTGGCGAATATGCGATGATTAAAGCCGCGAGTGAAAAAGGATGGCTAGATCATGATCAAGCAGTGCTAGAAACCACCATGGCGTTTAAGCGGGCTGGCGCCGATATTATTGCCAGTTATTTTGCGAAAGATATTGTGAAGCTTATTGGCTAATTTCGTTTTTTCAACTAATATTTAATGGTTGGTGTCGTTTTTGATGGTTTTTTCCTTAAATTTATACACCCAAATTATCTATTATGAAACAAGCACTCCTATTTGCGACAGCTTTCCTACTGTTCTTTTCCTGCGTGGAAACAGACTATAAAAATGATCGCGTAGATCCTGAAATATTCATTTCAAATCCTTTATCAACTCTAGAAGAAGGCACTGATTATCAACTTGAAACTAAGTATTTCAATTATGTTGGTAAAGAGATTGAAAATCCTGTCGTAAATTGGAGTACTGAAAATCCTACTATTTTAACAGTTTCAGAAACAGGCTTAGTTACTGGAATTAGCATGGGTGTGGCAATCATCACAGCCAGTCTAATTACCAAAGAAGAAAACTTAACAATTACAAACACCAATAAAATTACGGTGTCAATGTCAACCGCTGTAGAACCTGTGAAATTTGAAGGAACAATTACCTCAACTAGTTCGTATCTATTGAAAGGAAGCTACACTTTAGAACCTCTTGATGCTGGGGGGGTGAAACTTTCCCTTGGAGAGGATTACGAAGCCGACACAAGTCTACCAGGACTCTATATATACCTTGGGAATAATCCAAATTCTACGGCAGATGCTTTTGAAATAGGCCCCGTCACTACTTTTGATGGCGCTCATTTTTACGACCTACCTACGATTGGTATTTATGATTATAACTACGTCTTATATTGGTGCAAACCATTTGGAGTGAAGGTTGGTGAAGGTCAAATAAAATAAACCCCCCTATTATGAAAAAAACAATTCTATTAAGCCTACTTTTCGTGTTTTCGTGTCAATTTATGAGCCATGCTCAATGGTTAGAAAAAAAAGGAGATGGGTATTTCAAGCTTGGCAGTTGGTTGCTAATTGCCGATCAACATTATACCCCTACTGGAAAAATTGACCCCAACCTCACTCGGGGTACTTTTAATTTAAATCTGTATGCAAAATATGGGCTTTCAGAAAATTGGAATGTCATTACATACATCCCTTTTTATGTGAAGTCATATCAAAATAATGAAGTGTCTCTGATCACAGATGAAAAACTAACGAACGGAGAAGAATTCAGTAGTTTTGGAGACATGAATTTAGGGATAGAATATCGCTTATTTAAAAAATCCAAGCACGCCTTTTCTGCGGTTCTTACGTTAGGAATTCCATCGGGAAATAACAACGCGGGAAGCGATGGCAGCTATCAAACAGGGGATGGAGAATTTAACCAAGAAATTAGATTCAATGCTGGAACCTCTTTTAAAATTTCCACACGCTCTTTCTACGCCAAAGCCTATCTTGGATTTAACAATAGGACCGAGAATTTTTCAGATGAAATCAGAACTGGATTCGAAGTGGGTACGAGCTTTTTTCAAAAAAAACTTCTTCTATTACTGCGCTCTAACATCGTGGAATCCTTGAGAAATGGCTCCTTAAATGCCGCCAATAGCAATGGGAGTATTTTTGCAAACAATGTGGAGTTCGCTGGACTTGGTGGCGAAATCGCTTGGAAATTCACAGAAAACTTGGGCGTTAGTTTGGGTTATGAAGGGGCCCTCTCTGGAAGTCTTATTTATGCCGCTCCTAGCTATTCCGCTGGACTCTTTTATTTACTTAAATAAGAAATTTGAAGGTGTCGTATTTATGTTTACTTTTATAGAAACTAAAACACCCATAAATGAAAAAATTCATATCGCGTCTCGTTATCTTAATTGCGGTACTAATCGCCGCTCTTTATATTACGGATACAACTTATATTATAAAAGCCGTCCGAACGATCTATTTTAATGGCCATACGACCGCATTTCTTGATGACTATACGTTTTCTGAAAATAAGACTGTTAAAACCGGAAAATCTAAGGCATGGCCACTCCACAAAAACTACAATAAAATTCCTGCCACTCAGAAACTTTTAGACCTTCACAAAACACAAGGAACTGTCGCATATTTAATTATTAAAAATGACAGTCTTTTGTATGAGGCGTATTATGATGGCTACAACGAAGACTCGAGAAGTAATTCATTTTCTATGGCAAAAAGCTATGTGAGTGGTCTTTTAGGAAAAGCAATAATGGAAGGGTTTATAAAAAGTTTAGACCAGCCAGTAAGTGACTTTTTTCCACAATACAAAGAAGAACTTGGTGCCAAAGTAACTGTTGGGGATCTTGCGTCCATGGCATCAGGATCGAGTTGGGACGAATCTTACTACTCTCCTTTTTCTATCACAACAAAAGCGTATTATGGAGAAAACTTAGAAGAACTTACTCTTGGCCTAACAACCGAAACTGAACCTGGACAGGCTTTCAAATACGCTAGTGGAGATACTCAGTTATTGGCGATGGTGATTGAAAAAGCAACTGGGAAAAAACTATACGACTACCTGTCTGAGAGTTTTTGGATCCCTCTAGAAAGTGAGAACGAAGCCCTTTGGCAGGTAGACAGCGAAACCAATGCGATGGTAAAAGCATACTGTTGTATTGCTACCAATGCTAAAGATTTTGCACGCTTTGGAAAACTCTATAAAAACCATGGAAAATGGAATGGCCAACAAATTTTAGACTCCACTTTTGTTGCAAAATCTATTCAGCCACGTTTTAAGGAAACTCCTAGATATGGGTACGGATGGTGGTTGCGAAAAACAGAAGACAAATCATTTTTTATGATGGAAGGCCACCTAGGACAATGTGTGATTGTAGAGCCAACAGACGATCTTATTGTCGTGCGTCTTGGCCATGCAAAAGAATCGTTTGGTCGTGACCCTTACAATGGTGATATCAGCGTTTATATCGAAGAAGCCTATAAAATGTTATCCCATGATCCACAAACTCAACCTTGAAAATCTACTTTTTTTAGATATTGAAACGGTTCCAGAAACCGGAAATTTTTCTGACCTCTCCAAAGAAAAACAACAACTTTGGGAGCAGAAATCAAAATACCAACGCAAAGAAGACTACAGCCCTGAAGCCTTTTATGAACGTGCTGGGATTTGGGCCGAGTTCGGGAAAATCGTCTGTATCTCCGTCGGCTATTTTACCTTTGTAGATTCTGAACGCCACTTTAGAGTCACGTCTTTTTATGGGGAGGAACACGCCCTTCTTTTAGAGTTTAAATCACTGATTGAAACGCATTTCTCAAAACCCAAACACTTACTCTGCGCTCATAATGGAAAAGAATTTGACTTCCCGTACATTGCTCGACGAATGATCATCCACGGAATTGAACTCCCCTTAAAATTAAATTTATTCGGCAAAAAACCCTGGGAAGTCCCGCATTTGGACACCCTAGAATTATGGAAATTTGGAGACTTTAAACATTATACGTCTCTAAAATTATTAACCAGTGTGTTGGGAATCCCTTCCCCAAAAGATGACATAGACGGCAGTGAAATTTTCCGAGTATACTACGAAGAAAATGATATAGAGCGCATTGTGATCTATTGCCAAAAAGACACCATAGCAGTCGCACAAATTATACTTCGACTCCGAGGAGAAGCCCTATTAGAAACGGCTGAAATTGCTTATATTTAAGCAATGAATAAATCGCCTGTTCTTAGTGTTCAAAACCTTCGGGTCGCTTTTCAATCCAATACAACTTTGAATGAAGTGCTTCATGGCATCTCTTATGATGTATTTCCAAATGAAATTCTTGGGATTGTTGGTGAATCTGGGAGTGGAAAATCGGTAGCTTCGCTCGCTATCATGGGCTTATTACCACCAAAAAATAGTGTGATTTCTTCGGGAGCGGTTCTATTTAATTCTGAAGATATCCTTAAATATTCACAGACCCAACTCGAAGGTTTGCGTGGGCAAAAAATAGCCATGATATTTCAAGAGCCTATGAGTGCTCTAAACCCGTCAATGAACTGCGGGAAACAAGTGGAAGAAATTTTACTTCAACACACTAACATCACAAAAAAAGCGGCAAAAGAAGAAGTGATTCGTTTGTTTAATGCTGTTAAAATTCCTGAACCAGAAAGCAGCTTTAAAAAATATCCACATGAGATATCTGGTGGCCAACAACAGCGGGTCATGATTGCCATGGCCATTGCCTGTAAACCGGATATTCTAATCGCAGACGAGCCAACCACCGCTCTAGATGTAACTGTTCAAAAGGATATCATTGCGCTGTTAAAGACACTTCAAAAAGAATTCAAAATGAGTGTCATTTTCATCAGTCACGATTTGGCTTTAGTTTCTGAAATTGCGGATCGGATCCTAGTCATGTATAAAGGATCTATTGTAGAAAAAGGCGCTACAAAAACAGTCTTTAAAAACCCCGGAGAAGACTATACAAAAGCATTGATTGGTGCACGCCCAACCTTAAAATCACGCTTAAAACAATTGCCTACCATCAGTGATTTTCTATCCAATACGATTTCGAAAAGCATCGTTTCAAAATTAGATCGCGCTAAAAAACACGAAGAAATTTATAGCCAAGCCCCTTTGTTGGAAGTGATAAATCTTGAAAAAACATATTTTTCCAAAGCCTCTTTTTTTGGAACAAAAACAGCATTTAAAGCCGTAGATGATGTTAGCTTTAAGGTCTACCCTGGCGAAACACTTGGGCTTGTCGGAGAATCTGGATGTGGTAAATCGACTCTTGGAAAAGCAATTCTTCAACTGGACAAAGCCACTGCTGGAACCCTGAAATACAAGGGGGTCGACATTACCAATCTTTCTAAAAAAGCATTGCGGTCATTACGTAAAGACATTCAGATCATTTTTCAGGATCCGTATGCATCCCTAAATCCGCGTCTTACTGTTGGTGCTGCCATCATGGAGCCCATGAACGTCCATAAATTATTCTCATCAGATGAAGAACGCAAAGCAAAAACCATAGAAATTTTGGAGAAAGTGGGCTTAGAAGCGTCTCATTTTGACCGGTATCCTCATGAGTTTTCTGGTGGACAACGGCAGCGTATTGGAATAGCGAGAACCATTGCCGTACAGCCAACCTTAATTATTTGTGACGAATCGGTATCTGCCTTAGATATTTCGGTGCAAGCACAAGTACTGAATTTATTGAATGCTCTTAAAGACGATTATGGGTTTACCTATATTTTTATCTCCCATGATTTATCGGTAGTAAAATTTATGTCCGATCAATTAATGGTCATGAATCAAGGAAAAATAGAAGAGATTGGAGAGGCAGATGCTATTTATGAATCGCCTCAAAAGGGATATACTAAAACGTTGATCGACGCCATTCCGAAAGGATTATAACTTCATTTCTGGAACTGTCCCTTCAATAGTTAAATGACCTTCGGTTGCTTGTTGAATCGTTTCTACAGAGATTCCCGGAGCACGTTCTAAGAGTTTAAAACCGTCTTTGGTGACTTCCAAAACCGCTAAGTTGGTGACGATTTTTTTGACACATCCAACCCCCGTCAACGGAAGCGAACAACGTTTCAAAAGCTTCGATTCTCCTTTTTTATTGGTGTGCATCATGGCGACAATAATATTTTCGGCACTAGCCACCAAGTCCATAGCGCCTCCCATCCCTTTAACCATATAACCTGGGATTTTCCAGTTGGCAATATCGCCATTTTCTGAAACTTCCATGGCGCCTAAGATTGTGAGATCTACATGCTTACCACGGATCATAGAGAAGCTAGTAGCGGAGTCAAAATAGCTAGCGCCTTCCAGGGCTGTAATGGTTTGTTTTCCCGCATTGATGAGGTCTGCATCTTCTTCGCCGTCCAAAGGGAATGGGCCCATTCCTAAAACCCCGTTTTCGCTTTGAAATTCGACTTCTATGTCTTCACGAACAAAATTAGCGACCAGCGTCGGAATTCCGATCCCAAGATTGACGTAGTAGCCGTTTTTGACTTCCTTGGCAATTCGTTTTGCAATTCCAGTTTTGTCTAGCATGATTCTAATGTTTATCTAACGGTTCGTTTTTCAATGCGCTTCTCGTAATTTTTTCCTTCAAAAATGCGTTGTACAAAGATGCCTGGAATATGAATTTGGTTGGGGTTAAGCGCACCTACAGGCACTAATTCTTCGACCTCAGCTACCGTAATGGTTGCGGCCCCACACATATTGGGATTAAAATTTCTTGCCGTGCCTTTAAATATTAAATTCCCTGCCGCATCCCCTTTCCATGCTTTCACAAAAGAAAAATCGGCCTTAAAAGCCATTTCCAAAACGTACATTTTACCATCAAACTCGCGTGTTTCTTTACCTTCCGCTACTTCCGTTCCATAGCCAGCAGGCGTATAAATAGCGGGGAATCCTGCTTGCGCAGCACGACAGCGTTCGGCCAGGGTTCCTTGCGGAATCAATTCGACATCTAATTCACCCGAAAGCATTTGACGCTCAAACTCGTCATTTTCTCCAACATAAGAGGCGATCATTTTTTTAATCTGATGTTTTTGAAGTAATAATCCAAGCCCAAAATCATCGACTCCTGCATTGTTAGAAATACAGGTGAGATCTTTAACACCCATATCGACCAATTCAGAAATCGTATTTTCAGGGATCCCACACAGTCCAAAACCACCAAGCATGAGGGTCATTTCGCTAGAAACACCTTTAAGCGCTTCTTTAACATTCGCTACTTGTTTGTTTATCATCGTTTTAATTTAGGATAAAAAGTACAAAAAAAATCTTGTTAATTGGTCGGTTTGGCTAGAAATCGAAATCTGGAGTGATCGTCGTATTATCCTTTGGAATGACCTCGCCTTCTTCGTTGGTGGTTTCACAGTCAACTTCAATGGTCAGTTCTTCAGGGGCTAAGAATTCTTCTTTTGAAATGTTCAAGTCCTCAAGTTCATAACAACTTCGCATAAAATTAGCCCAAATAGGAAGTGCCATCGAAGCCCCTTGTCCATACGTAATTGTTTTAAAGTGCGTCGCGCGGTCTTCACCACCAACCCAAACACCTGTTACCAAGTTAGGAACCATCCCCATAAACCAACCATCACTTTGGTTTTGTGTGGTACCTGTTTTTCCAGCAATTGGATTTGTAAATTCATACGGATAGCCTGTAACAATTTCTTTATAAACGGGTTTGTCTTTTGCGGCGCTATGTCGCAATCGCTGACCAGAGCCAAATTGTGTCACGCCTTCCATTAGTTTGACAGTCACGTAGGCTACTTCTTTACTGAGAACATCTTTAGTTTCAGGAGAATATTGATACAGTATGGTGCCACTTTTATCTTTGATGTGCGTAACCATCACTGGTTTTGTATAAACACCTTGATTTGCAAAACTAGAGTATGCGGCGACCATTTCGTAGACACTTAAATCGGGAGTTCCAAGCGCAATTGATGGAACTGCGGGGATTTTTTGTTGGACCCCTAAACTATGTGCTAGATTAATCACGGGCTGTGGCCCGATTTCATTCATCAGTCGAGCGGTGATGGTGTTTCTAGAATTTGCTAATGCAGATTTTAATGTTTCGAAGCCTCCATAGTTCCCGCCAGAATTTTTGGGAGCCCATGGTTTCATGTTTCCATGTTTGAGCGCTTCAATAGTAATTTGAGATTTTGGGAAGGTATCACATGGCGATAAATGCAGTTGATCAATCGCTGCGGCATATACAAAAGGCTTAAATGTAGAGCCCACTTGTCGCTTTCCTTGTTTGACCATGTCGTATTGGAAGTGCTTATAATTAATGCCGCCAACCCAAGCCTTTACATGGCCCGTTTGAGGTTCCATTGACATCATTCCTGTTCTTAAAAAAGTTTTATAATAACGCATCGAATCTAAGGGCGTCATTATGGTATCTATTTCATTGTTATCTGCCGTCCATGAAAATATTTTCATAGGAATTGGCTTTTTAAAGGAGGTTTTGATTTCCTCCTCTGATTTTTTAAGATCGTACTTCATTTTTCGCCAACGTTCCGAACGTCGCATACCACTATTTAATAACTCTGTAATTTCCTTTGGTTTTAAATCTAAAAAGGGGGCGGTTCGATTTCGTTTTGACGTATTCTGCACAAAAAATTCCGCTTGTAGATTGGCCATGTGTTCTTTGGAGGCGGTTTCTGCAAAAGTTTGCATCCGAGAATCGATCGTGGTGTGAATTTTTAAACCGTCTTTATAGATATTATATGTATCTCCATTCGGTTTTGTGTTTTGAGGGTTGTTAACCCATTCTTTCATAAACCCTCTAAGGTAGGCTCTAAAATAGGTCGCGATCCCTTCTCGATGTGATTCAGGGGAATAATTGAGTCCTAACGGTAATTGTTGAAGCGAATCTTTCAGCGTTTCATCGATAAAATCGTATTTAGCCATTTGATTTAACACCACATTTCGGCGGTTTCTAGTGCCTTCTGGATTTCGTTTTGGTCGCGGGTTGTAAAGCGACGAATTTTTAAACATCCCTACTAGCATCGCTGATTCGTTAATACCTAAGTCTTTAGGTTCTTTTCCAAAATAAATTCTGGAAGCGGATCGAATGCCGTCAGCATTATTTCCAAAATCATAGATATTAAAATATTGAGCAATGATTTCTTCTTTGGTGTATTGGCGTTCTAAACGTGTGGCAATGACCCATTCTTTAATTTTTTGGGTGATTCTACCGATAGTGTTTCGAGAGCCTTCGCCGTGAAAAAGTTGTTTGGCTAATTGTTGCGAAATGGTGCTTGCTCCCCCGCCTTTACCAAGTTTGACCACTGCTCGCAATGTCCCTCTTGCATCGATTCCTGCGTGCTCATAAAAACGCACATCTTCTGTCGCAATAAGCGCCTCAACAAGATACTTAGGAAGCTCACTATAAGCTATAGGAGTCCGGTTGTCTTCGTAATAAAATTTCCCAAGGGTTTTTCCGTCCGATGATATAATTTCAGTAGCTAAGTTCGTCCGGGGGTTTTCAAGTGCCGTATGATCTGGCATGGAGCCGAAAAGTCCAAGCGACGCTAAAATAAAAATAAAAACTATTGCCGTGAGTAGAACTAAAAAACACATCCAAAACCAACGAATTGGTTTTGAAAAACTAGGAGGTAATATCTTTTTTTTTGCCATAATCGCTAGTTATTTATTTGAGGATTCGATACTAAAACCGACATCAATAATTCCTTCAAGATGAGCAACCCCATTTGGCTCACCAAGGAGGCGCATAGCTTGTTGGATGTGTATTTGATAAGACCCTTTTTCTGAAAACACAAAAGGTACTTCATGCCCTTTAAGCCAAAGCTTGTGTTCTTTTATAGAAGTAAACCCTGTCCCTAGAAGCTCACCATTGGGTTTCGCCATTTGATACTCTAAGGTGTCTTTTGTGACTTTTCCATTCGGGTAATTTAATTCAACTACTAAAAATAAATTACTAAATTTATAGTCTGGGGTCGTTCTTAAATTAATGAATAAATCATACGGATTGATGGTGTCAGGTGCAATAAAATCATAACTAATAGATTGTTGTTGACCCCAACTATTAGCAATAGACGTATAGCGGTCAAACGACTTGTTTTGGCGGCATGAGGATGCTACAAAAGCAAAAAGAAGGATCCATAAAACAGGTTTACTTTGCATTATTATTCTGAGGTCTTGGTTTTTTGTTGTTTCTGTTGTTCTTCTTGCGCTTGTTGTTTTTGGAACGGCTTTGATTCTTAGGTTTATCAAATCGGGTTAAACTATCTTGTCCAACAACGTTTTCAAAATCTACTTTAGTATCTATGATTAGTTCAGATGCATACTCCTCTAAGCTTGCAACCTTTTCCTTTTTAACATTTTTTGCAATAATTTCATTGGCTTGATCTGTGGTAAGGATGTGCCAATTCATCCATTCGCCTTCGTAGGCATACCACATATGACCTTTAAAAATATCTGTTTTTTGACAAACAGCGGTTCCTTTTTCTGTTCTTAATTTAACTTCTGTTTTGGGAAAAGATTTTAAAGCATCTAAATACGCGTCTAACTCATAATTCAAGCAACATTTGAGTTTTCCACATTGACCCGCTAACTTTAAAGGGTTTAATGACAATTGTTGATAGCGCGCAGCAGAGGTGTTTACAGATCTAAAATCCGTCAGCCAAGTGGAGCAACACAATTCTCGACCACAAGAACCAATCCCTCCAAGTCGAGCCGCTTCCTGACGCAACCCTATTTGTTTCATTTCGATTCGTGTTCTAAATTCTCGAGCAAACAATTTTATGAGTTCTCTAAAATCTACGCGTTCATCTGCTGTGTAATAAAACGTTGCTTTACTCGCATCGCCCTGAAATTCAATATCAGAGATTTTCATCTTTAGCCTTAAATCAATCGCAAATTGTCTTGCTTTGACTTTCATCGGCTCTTCTTTCTCTCTCGCTTCAACCCAAATATCAATATCTCTTTGGGAGGCTTTTCTATAAATCTTAAAAACGTCTTCAGGTTTTTCAGAGATTTTTTTGCGTTTCATTTGAACTTTAACCAATTCCCCAGAAAGGGTTACCATGCCAATATCATGTCCAGAGGCCGCTTGAGTCGCCACCACATCTCCAATACTTAAGGTTAAATTTTCAGTGTTTTTGTAATATATTTTACGGCCGTTTTTAAAACGAACCTCCACCCAATTAAAAGGGGTTGCGCCAGTCGGAAGTGTCATGTTTGAAAGCCAGTCAAAAACAGTGAGTTTGTTACAACTATCTGTACCACATGTTCCATTGTTTTTACAGCCTTTAGGTTGGCCATCTTTCCCTGTTGAGCAACTTGTACACCCCATAATTTATATATATTGAATTTGTCAATGCCACAGGCATTACAAATGCGGATTAATTTTTTGATCGAAAACGTAAATATAAGATTATTTTGAGGACTTAAAAAATCTATTGCGCCGTCTTAAATTAAGAATGTTTCGGCTTTGCTAAGGTCTCAAAAATATTTCTGAGATCTTTTTTATATGGTAAATGATCAGCGCGTCCTTTTTTAAAAATATCATTACTATTTCCTTGGCCTTTTCTCAATTCCTTTTGTGCTTCGGGTGTCAATCGACTAACGTCCATACAATTTGTAGAACAGCAGTTTTCCATCGCATCCTTACAAGAATCGCATTGAATAAATAATAAATGGCAAGCTGCATTGGCGCAATTCACATGAATATCCGCAGGTTCTCCACACTGGTGACAACTGGCAATGATATCCTCCGAAATTTTTTCGGCGCGTCTTTGATCAAACACAAAATTTTTCCCAATAAATTTATTTTCAACCCCTTGATTTGCTGCTTGTCGGGCATAGTTAATAATCCCACCTTCCAATTGATACACGTTTTTAAACCCTTTATGCTTGTAATAAGCACTGGCTTTTTCGCATCGGATTCCGCCAGTGCAATACATCACCAATTTTTTGGTTTCTTTATAATCTTTAAGGTCCTCTTCAATTAAATCTAAGGATTCTCTAAAAGTATCTACATCGGGTGTGACGGCATTTTTAAAATGACCAATTTCGCTTTCATAATGGTTTCTCATGTCTACCACCACAGCATTTTCATCTTCAATAAGTGCATTAAATTCTGATGCATTAACATGGATCCCTCTATTTGACGCATCAAATGTTTTGTCATTCAAACCATCGGAAACAATTTTATCACGAACCTTTACTTTTAGTTTTAAAAACGAAAATAAATCGTGCTCAATCGCGATATTAATCCGAACGTTTTCTAAAAAAATAATAGTATCTAAATGATTTTTAAAGGCTTCAAAATTATCAGCAGGCACAGAAAGTTGTGCGTTGATCCCTTCGTGCGCAATATAAATTCGCCCTAAAACATCAATGCTATCCCAGAAAAGAAATAAATGGTTTCTAAGCAACTCGGTGTTGCCAATTTTTGAATACTTATAGAAAGAGATGGTCAAGCGATCTTTGCCTGCCTGTTGGATGAATTCCGCTCTTTCAATATTGCTTAAGGTATTGTACAGTTGCATGCTATACTAATTTTAAGTTCATAATGATTGAAGTACAAATGTAGTAATTTTTAGAACATACGCTGTAAATGGGTCTAAAAAGGGTTCATAAATAATACAAAAAGGTTCGTTAAATTTTAAAAACTTTACAAAAGATATGCTATTTTAGCAGGAAGAAAGAATTAGATACAAAAGAACTATGAGCAGCGAAAAAGATGCAAAATTAAAAGCCCTCAAGCTAACATTAGACAAGCTTGACAAAGCGTACGGAAAAGGCACCGTAATGAGAATGAGTGATGCTCCTGTGGTGGATGTCGAAGTAACCTCATCAGGATCTTTAGGATTAGACATCGCCTTGGGCGTTGGAGGTTACCCTAGAGGTCGTGTGATTGAAATATATGGCCCTGAATCTTCCGGGAAAACAACCATGACATTACACGCAATTGCCGAAGCTCAAAAAGCGGGTGGTATTGCAGCGTTTATTGATGCTGAACATGCTTTTGATCGTTTTTACGCTCAAAACTTAGGCGTTGATATTGATAACCTTATTATTTCTCAGCCTGATAATGGTGAGCAAGCCTTAGAAATTGCCGATAATTTAGTGCGTTCTGGCGCCATTGATATGGTGGTGATTGATTCTGTGGCTGCACTGACGCCAAAAAGTGAAATTGAAGGCGAAATGGGCGATTCTAAAATGGGTCTTCATGCCCGTTTGATGTCTCAAGCTTTACGAAAATTGACGGGATCGATCAGTAAAACAAACTGTACGATGATCTTTATTAACCAATTACGTGAAAAAATTGGGGTGATGTTTGGGAATCCTGAAACAACTACGGGTGGTAACGCCTTAAAGTTTTATGCATCTATCCGTTTAGACATTCGTCGTTCGACTCAAATAAAAGATAGTGACGGCAATGTGTTAGGAAACAAAACTCGTGTAAAAGTCGTGAAAAACAAAGTGGCACCGCCGTTTCGTTTAGCAGAATTTGACATCATGTATGGCAAAGGCGTTTCTAAAGTTGGAGAGATTTTAGATGTGGCTGTTGAACATGAAATCGTTAAGAAAAGTGGCTCATGGTTTAGCTATGAAGACACCAAACTGGGTCAAGGTCGCGATGCTGTGAAGCAAATGATCAAAGACAATCCTGAGTTAATGGATGAGTTAGAAGCAAAAATCAAAGTAGTTTTGAAAGCTGAAGCTTAAAAAAAATAAAATTTATTAAAAATCCCGATGCTTCGGGATTTTTTTATGCCTTTAAGTCAGATTCTAAGCTGTTTGAAATTAAATTATAAACCTCTTCACTTAAATCCTTAGTGTCGTCTATGGTTAAATTTTCTGTGAGGATGATCTGGTGTATTTGTGCGCGCATTTTCCCAGGGCTTCCGCTAAAAACAGTGTATGATAACCGTTTTTTGTTGTCAAAAAATGTGATGGGCACTAATGGCACTTGGTGATTGATCGCCAATCGAAACGCCCCTGCTTTAAAACGGTCTAAAACAATCGATTCTTCTGGCACCCCTCCTTCTGGGAAAATACAAATACTGGACCCTTGCTTGATCCGTTTTTGGGCCCTCATAAAAACGGCTTGACGGCTTTTAGCGCTGCTTCTATCCACCAAGATACAAGTCCGTTTATAGAAAAATCCGAAAATGGGAATTTTGGCCAATTCTTTTTTCCCAATAAACACAAAGGGATGATCCTTTATGGCAACAAGCATGAGCATGATATCGGCCATGGAAGTGTGATTGGCTACAAACACATAGCTTTGCCCTTTAACTAAGGGGGTTGATTGTTTTACGGTCCAATAGAACCCCATTCCGATGAGGATACACTTGGCCCAAATTCGAGCAATCTTAAAAAATGTGGGATACCATTCTTGCTTTAATACCGACAAAAACAAGAAGGGAAACATAAGAATAATTGGCAGGGCTACAAGCACATAAAACCAAATTCGGTACAAAAGCCACAACGGATATTTTATAAGTTTAATCACATTCAAAACTACTAAAAAAAATGAGCTATTGCCTTAAAAAAAGAACCTTTGCTATTCATTCAGATTAAAAAATAAAAACTGGGTAATTTTTTGGGAACGTTTTCAATTAAAATGGGGATCTATTTAGCCGCTATTAAATAATTTTTGCTACATTTATGTCAGACTTAGACCTCAAATCTGATTCTTCACTAACCAATTCAACTTTAAAGTTAGATGTTAAGACTCTGTAATTACACGGCAGTGTGCGTGTATGCGTTGTTTTTAATTCTCATTGCGTATTCTATAACGTAGCGAAACATAAAAATTGAATTTTGAACGGAAAACATTGAAAATTCTTTTCCCCCACCAACCCTTTCCTATGACTTCGATCTTAAAGCGTATCAATAGAAACCGAGCCTTCACATTCAAAACTCTTAAAAAAATTGAGTGATTGCCTCAAAAAAAGTACCTTTGCTATTCATTCGGAAATAAAATAAATAATGGCAAGAATTTTAACAGGCGTACAGAGTACAGGTACTCCGCACCTCGGAAATATTTTAGGGGCAATTGTCCCTGCAATTGAAATGAGTAATGACCCAAAAAATGATTCTTATCTATTTATTGCCGATATGCATTCGTTGACTCAGATTAAAGACGCGAAAACACTTCGTCAAAACACCTATGCAACGGCGGCTACTTGGTTGGCGTTTGGTTTAGACATCGAAAAAACAGTCTTTTACCGTCAAAGCGATGTGCCACAGGTCACCGAATTATCTTGGTATTTAAGTTGCTTTTTTCCGTTTTCTCGATTGGAATTAGCCCATAGTTTTAAAGACAAGGCAGACCGGTTAGAGGATGTCAATGGGGGTTTATTTACGTATCCAATGTTAATGGCCGCAGATATCTTACTGTACGATGCCGACATTATTCCTGTTGGAAAAGATCAACTTCAGCATATCGAAATGACCCGTGATGTTGCTTCCAGAGTGCATGCGAAACTGGGGGATGTTTTTGTGATTCCAGAGGCTAAAATTCAAAAAGAAAACATGTTAATTCCTGGGCTCGATGGTCAAAAAATGAGCAAGAGTAAAGGCAATGTGATTGATATATTTCAAACCGATAAGGCATTGCGAAAACAAATCATGTCCATTCAAACCGATAGCACTGCTCTAGAAGATCCTAAAGATTGGGCGAGTTGTAATTGTTTTGCCATTTACAAACTGTTGGCTTCAGAATCTCAATTGGTAGAAATGAAACAAAATTACGAAGCCGGGGGTTATGGCTATGGACATGCCAAACAAGCGTTATTTGAATTGGTTTGTGAGCGCTTCTCAGAACAAAGAGAGCGTTACACTTATTATATGTCCAACTTAGACGAAATAGACCAAGCACTTGCTGTTGGTGCCAAAAAAGCGGCGGCTGTAGCAGATGCGGTGTTAGGGCGTGTTCGTGAAAAACTAGGCTATTAAATTAGCTCAAATTGTTTTCCGGGAAGTGGTCTTGTAACCCCTTTCAGTTCCAGATTTAATAATAAATAAGCCGCTTTGGACGTTGGGAATTCACAAGCGATGGCAATCGTATCTAAAACAGATTTTCCTTCTTTTTTTAAATAGTTGAAAATAATTTTTTCATCGGTATCAAGTTCAACAAACAACTTTTTTTGCACCACTTTTTTGGTTGTTTCGAGCGACTAATTTAAAATATACGGAATGTCGGCCGGCGTAGAAACCAAGTGCGCACTTTTTGTTTTAATTAAATTATTACACCCTTGACTTTGGCTGTCGGTACTTCGACCGGGAAGTGCAAACACCTCTCTGTTGTAATCAAGGGCCATGGAAGCCGTTACCAAGCTTCCACCTTTTTCGGCAGATTCAATGACAATTGTGGCTTCGCTCAATCCTGCGATAAGCCGATTCCGTCTTAAAAAATTTGAAGGATCCATCACAGCTGTACTCCAGAAATCAGTCACAAACCCACCTTGATCTTCGATCAAGTGTCGGAATTTGAGATGTTGTTTTGGATAGGTGTTTTGAAGGCCTTGCGCCATACACCCCACGGTTTGAAGCTGGTGTTTTAAAGCCGATTTATGGGCCAAAATATCGGTTCCATAAGCAAAACCCGATACAATAATTGGATTGAACGCGGCAAGCGTTTCTACGATTTTCTCACATTGCGAGGTGCCATAAGTCGTGATTTTTCGGGTGCCAACAATACTAATAATGGGCGTATGGTCCCATTTAATAGTCCCTTTTTGAAACAATACAATGGGGCCATCAATACAGTGTTTTAATTTAAATGGATACTGCGTATCTTCAAAATAGAGCCCTTGAATCTTATGTTTTTCCATAAAACTAAGCTCTTTTTCGGCCGCTTTAAGATGCTTTGTTTCGTGTAGATGTTTGATGGTATGTGTGCCAATCCCTTCTATTTTTGAAAGGTTGGCTTTGGTTTCTTTGAAAACTGCTTCGGGGGTTCCACAGTGGTGAATTAGTTTTTTCGCCGTGATGTCGCCAATGTTAGGCACGGCTTGCAATACGAGCGCATAAAAAAGTTGAGTAGGATTCATAGGGGGCTATGTTTTCTGTAAATATAAGCAACCCTACAAACATAGCC
>CATEFX010000061.1 GCA_949499105.1 Formosa sp. Hel1_33_131
GTGAGCATATTTGTAATTTTTTTAAGGATTGGGGTATCTTTATTACCTAATTTTAGAGATACCACGTAATTTCGGGTTTGTTTTTGTAAATCTAATTGTTTTCTCGCTTTCGCGTCTACCTGTCTAGCTTTAACGATAAGTTCGTTCAAGTCTTCTGGTTTATTCCTGAAACGTTTAAGAAGTTCGGTTTTAACGGCATTGCTTAAAATAAGTGTCTTCATCGTATCGGTAAGAGATTCACGATTTCGTTGTTTGCGCAAACCCGTCGCGTTTAGTTTGGACATAGTTAGTGTCTTTTCTGGAGTTCTATCAAATATGTTTAAAATCTTAGCGGTGTTAGTTTCACTTAGACTGAGGGATTGAAGGTGATTTGATAATTGTACACGTTCATTAGCTCTTTTTTCATCATTCCTCCTCTTTTTCAGGGCTTTAGCTTTAGTTTCAGATGACAATACAGTACCAGGTTTAGTGTTGAAATTTTTAAGTATCAGATTTCTATCAGCTTCATTGAGTTCTAGTGGTTCAATGATTTTTTCAATTTTGAGCCTATCCCCAGCAATCTTTTCTGCGACTCGAGTATTTTTCAATATTCTAGCCTTATTCAACATATTTGCAAGTGTACCTGTGTTATTAAATTCATTCATTATGGTTTTTTTATCGTTGACATTCATGTTAAGTTGTGTTTTCATATAATCATAAAGTTTACGTCTTTTGTTTTTGTATGCCTCGATAGATCGTTGCTGTTTGAGTTCTGCAACCTTCTTTAACATTTTATCAATCGGTATATTCTGTGTAGTAAATTCTTGTAAAAGTGATGTTTGATTTTCTTGTGTCATATTTTTTACTGCATTTTGAACAGATGTGAATTCTTGATTCTTTTTTCGTTCAATTGCGTTCATAAGCTTTGCCCTCACTTCTTCACCTTTCTGTAAGCTGTTAATTTGACCGGTATTTATATTAGCCTTGACACCACTTTGTAATACCATATTTGATATCTCCTTACGAACAATACTTACATATCCCTGTGTAATATTACTATTCAATTGTGCAACATCATTAGCATTTTTAATATTCTCGATTCTTTTATTACGTTTCTCATCCATGGGTAACATTTTAGCGGTATTTTTCAGTCTTACCCTTTCATTAGCTAGGGCTTTTAGTGTATTAGCTTTAGACATATGATTATTTATATAGTTTGGATACTTGTTATAGTTGTTCAATATCTTCTTGACCTTTTCATTACTATTGTTAAGACCTAGATTTGTAATTACATATTTTCTGAAATAATTTTTCTGTGCATTTTTTACACCTTTTAAATTTTCAGTGGTTGTTTTGAGGGTGTTTAAATTTGCCTCACCTCGATTATAATTTTTAAGAATTTGAACTTTATTGTAACGGCTGATATTACCTATCTTATTCATATGATTGACGAGTTCCTTTCTTTCAAGAGAACGGGGTTCATTTCTTGTTTTAATAGCCATATTAGTCGCAGATTTCTTGAGTGGTTGAAAATTAACCCAGTAACTATTGAGTGCCACGGTAATTTTTCTCCTATTTTCAGGTTTTATTGTTAATCGGTCTAAATAGTCTAAAA
>CATEFX010000062.1 GCA_949499105.1 Formosa sp. Hel1_33_131
AGGTCAATGACCTCTTTAAATACTTTTGGTATCATAATTTTTTGTTCTAATTAAACATTGGTGTTGTGTTGTTGTCGTTGTGTGGTGTGACCAATGAAAAACTCTAATTAGCTTCTTCTATTATTTATGAACTGTAAAAGTTTTAAAACTTAAAAAAACCACGCATAAAGCGTGGTCTGTACTATTATTTTCTTAATCCTAATTCTTTAACGATTGCACGATATCTTAAGATGTCTGACTTCATTAGATAATCTAACAATGAGCGACGTTTTCCAACGAGTTTAACTAACGAGCGTTCCGTGTTGTAATCTTTACGATTTTGTTTTAAATGCTCAGTTAAATGGTTGATTCTTTCTGTGAATAAGGCAATTTGTCCTTCCGAAGATCCCGTGTCTTTGGCATCTTTTCCGTGTTTTTTAAAGAGTTTTTCTTTAGCTTCTTTTGTTAAATACATTCCAATATTATTTAAATAATTTTTATGCGATTGATTACGTCGTTCGTAACCAGTTGGCAAATATAATGATTTTTAGGGATCTAATGGGTCTAGTTTTCTATTTTATTTTGAAGCAGAATCTGCCTAAATTTGAGAATTAAGCACAAAAAAAAGAGCTAAAAGGCTCTTTTTTTTGTGCTGTCAAAGGTTGTTATTACAATACATTAACGGTTACGGTAGTATCTAATGTAAGGACGATATCAAAGTTTGCCGGAGTGCTATCCACAGTTCCAGATAAGGTCACTGTAATTAGTGTGGCTTCTTGTAATTCGTCAGCAATCGCATTTAATTGTGTAGTATCGCCAACAGAGTATATGGTACTATTGTTATCGGATTCCTCAAGGTTGATGTCGTTAAGGGTGATAGTAGTGTCTCCAAAACTCATAGTAGCTTCTGAGACTGTAGCCCCTTCAGCTCCTATAAAGTTGTCGATTTTAAAGGTTAATGAGTTGATGTTAACATCTTTAATTAAGTCTAATTTTTCTTTAATTAGATCGTCCGATGCCAGATCGAAGGTTGCTACCTCGTTCAAAGTTTCAGGACTTCCTTCAGAGATACTAACATTAATCGTCGTCGTAAATCCTTGAGTGATGTCAAGGTCTGCTAATTCTTCTAATTTGTCACACGAGATGACAGCTATCATTGTTAAAAGTAACACACTAATTTTTGAAATAATTTTCATAGTATTTGTTTTATTGGTTAATTTATTTAAAGTTAGAAACCAAAAGTTTTGAATTTAAATGGTTTCATATTTAGGATTAGTTTCTTAATGGTTCGTTTTTGATGAGATCAAGGTACAAATTTATTTTATTTTTTAGTTCACTACGATGTGTTATAAAATCTAAAAAACCATGCTCTTTCACGAATTCAGCCGTTTGAAACCCTTCCGGTAATTCTTTACCGGTCGTATCTCTAACCACTCGAGGCCCTGCAAATCCAATCAGTGCTCCAGGTTCGCTAATATTGATATCTCCTAACATTGCAAATGAAGCCGTCGTACCACCAGTTGTGGGGTCTGTACAGAGCGAGATGTAAGGAATTCCAGCGTCTGCTAATTGCGCTAACTTCACTGAAGTTTTGGCGAGTTGCATTAACGACAAGGCTGCTTCCATCATTCGTGCACCACCAGATTTAGAGATGATCATGAACGGGGTGTTGTTTTCAATGGCATAATCGGCAGCACGCGCAATTTTTTCTCCAACAACAGAACCCATAGAGCCCCCAATAAAACTGAAGTCCATACAGGCGATGACAAGATCCTTTCCTTTGGATTTTCCAACAGCAGTTCGTACGGCATCTTTTAAATTTGTTTTGGATTGCGCAGCCTTCAAACGATCGGTGTAAGCTTTGTTGTCCACAAATTTTAAAGGGTCCTTGGAAGTGATGTTTGGATGTAGCTCTTTGTATAAATTGTCATCAAAAAGCATTTTAAAGTATTCATCGCTGCCCACACGAACATGATAGCCATCTTCAGGACTTACGTAGTAATTCCTTTCGAGTTCCTCTGTTTCTACAACCTTTCCTGTAGGAGATTTGTACCAAAGTCCTTTAGGAGTGTCGCGTTTCGCCTCTGTAGGTGTTTGTATTCCTTTGTCTTTTCTTTTGAACCAAGCCATGTAATAAGTGTCTAAAAGGTAAAATTAAAGTACAAATCTACACAAATTTTATAATGTATCGACATTATTTAAATCTTCAAATGCTTTTTTAAGTCTTGAGATGAATGCTTTTTCACCTTCACGTAACCAACGTCTTGGATCATAGTATTTTTTGTTAGGAACATCTGATCCGTCAGGATTGCCAATTTGAGCGGCTAAATACGCTTCATTGGTTTTAAAATCATCACGAATTCCAGTCATAAAGGCATATTGCATATCTGTATCGATATTCATTTTGATCACTCCGTAAGAAATTCCTTCTCTAATTTCTTCTACTGTTGAACCCGATCCACCATGAAATACAAAATCAATATGGTTTTCAGAAACAGTGTATTTTTTAGTGACAAATTCTTGAGAATTCTTAAGAATTTTCGGCGTCAATTTAACGTTACCCGGTTTGTAAACGCCATGAACATTTCCAAAAGCAGCTGCAATTGTAAACTGATCACTTACTTTACTAAGCTCTTCATAAGCATAAGCAACCTCTTCAGGTTGCGTGTATAATTTTGAAACATCAACATCACTATTGTCAACACCATCTTCTTCACCACCAGTGATCCCTAATTCAATTTCTAGCGTCATTCCCATTTTGGACATGCGTTCTAAATAGGTTTTACAAATAGCGATATTTTCTTCAATAGGCTCTTCAGATAAATCAATCATGTGAGAGCTATATAACGACTTTCCAGTTTGAGCAAAATGAACCTCACTTGCGTCTAACAATCCGTCAATCCAAGGTAATAATTTTTTTGAACAGTGATCGGTGTGTAAAATCACAGGCACGCCATAAGCCAACGCCATTTCGTGAATGTGTTTTGCCCCTGCGATAGACCCTGCAATTGCTGCTTTTTGACCCTCGTTAGAAAGTCCTTTTCCTGCATTAAATTGTCCGCC
This sequence comes from Formosa sp. Hel1_33_131, assembly GCA_949499105.1. Lineage (GTDB taxonomy): Bacteria > Bacteroidota > Bacteroidia > Flavobacteriales > Flavobacteriaceae > Hel1-33-131. Next base: position 3,043 of record CATEFX010000062.1, read on the forward strand.
TCCATTTGAAAACTGAATAATTACTGGAGCATTTAATTCCTTAGCAGTCTCAAGCACTCCGTTTATTGTGTTTGAGCCAATGACATTCACCGCTGGAAGGGCGAATCCTTTTTCTTTAGCAAGTTTGAAAATTTCTTGAACTTCACGTCCTGTAGCAACGCCTGGTTTGATGTTATGACTCATTTTGTTGGTTTTTATAATCGCTGTAAAAGTAATGATTATATATAATTTTGGACCCTAAATCGGTCGTGATTAATGGATTATTATACGAAAACGATATCGTTATTGCGAACTCTCTAAAATGGATAATTAATTCCAATATTGTAAACGGCATTACTAAAATTGAAATCATTTAACCAACGATTTTGATCTCCATAGGCGGGATCATAGGCTTTAAACCCTGTATCTAATCTAAATATGAAATAATCAAAATCGTAGCGCAATCCTAGACCAGCTCCAATCGCAATATCTTCAAACGATTGAAATCGATCAAAAGTGGCCCTTTTGTCGGTCACATCATCTAGTGCATTCCAAATATTCCCAGCATCCACAAAGAAGGCGCCATTAAGATTTCCAAATAAATTATAACGATGTTCTATGCTGAATGCAATTTTCAGATTCGCTTCGTTAAATTCATTATTATTCCCCGAACTTCCAGGTCCTAAATCATAAGCGGTCCAGGCTCTGTTGTCATTGGAACCGCCTGCAAAAAAACTTTTAGAGAACGGAATGCTTGATGCATTACCCACTGGAATTGCAATTCCAAAAAAACTTCGCAATGCAAGCACATTACTCCGGCCTAAATCCCAAAGTCTAATGTGATCAATTTCAGTCTTAATATATTGAGAAAACGGAACACCATTGACTTCAAAAGCATTTTCAGAATTGCTTTTTAAATTTAATAACTTAGATGCACTGTAGAGTAGGTTTCCTGCAAGTTCCAACTTAAATCTAAATATTGAAAAATCGCTATCCAAAGAATTTTCGCGACTATTTCTTAAGTAATTAAAGTTGCTAGCCAAAATAAAGTTATCTTGAATTAATCTGTTTTTACGTTCTTTGATATTTCTAACGGTCTGATAATCATTTGGATTTGAGCTTTGAAATAAATCATCGGTCGTTACCAAGTTTATGAAATCATCAGCTCTAGACACGATAAGTTCTGTTTGCCCATTGCTAGTGGTGTTTAGGTATTCTGTTGGAGTCTCGTAGCTTTGAGTCGCTATGTTGTCTAAACGATTGAACGAGTTTTGATACACACTGAAAAAATTGTTTGGATTCAAATTTCTTACATACTGCATGTTTACCAAATCCAATGTATTGGTTACTTTTTCGGAAGGTAACCAGCGGTATCCAAAGGTCCCATTGATAGTTTGTTTGTCTAACCCAATATTTGTTTGACCTGTAAACCCAGTACTAATTTGCGTACTAGGCGACATGTATTTGGGGATGATTTTTTTGGTGTTAAATGGGAAAAACAAACGAGGGAGATTCAGCTTTATATCGGCTCCTAATTCATTAATATCAAAAAATTTAGCATCGGTTTTCGCTCCGTCTTTTGAGGCTCCAATAGCGCCTAAAACAGAAACTTGAAGCGTTTCAGCGCCTTTAAAAATATTTCTAATTACAACACCACTACTAAAAGAAACGCCCACCTTTTGAATGTTGCTTTGAGATAAATTCACATCAAACCCTAAGCCATATTTTTTCTTTGGAGTCAAGTAAATATTAGCGGTTAGTGTCGTGTCGGCAACGTTTTCAATAAATTCAATATTAGGATATTTAAATGTTTTTAATTCATTCAAATAGCGGTACGTTCGACTGCGGTCGATATCTCTAAAAATAGATCCTTTTGAAATAAGTACCGCTTTGGTTAACGCCTTTGGTAAATAATTCATATCGTTATAACTGTAGAGGTTATAATTGTCATAGGATATGGAGTCTTGAACACTTTTTGAGCGGTTTTCAAACGTTGCATCCGTATAGATATTGACGTCTTTGATGCGGAAAATTTTAAATGGAACCCGTGTTATTGAATCTTCATTTCTGATAATTCTGTTTTGAATTTGAACCGATACGTTTACGTTTTTTTGGGTCCCAATAGTATCGTTTTCGAATCGAATATAATCTTGAGAAAAATGAAAGACTCCCGAATTCCTAAAAGCATTGGTGAGTCGGGATCGCTCTTTTTCAAAATTTGAAGTCTTAAATTGTGTTCCTTTAATTAGATGTGAACTAATGGCTAGCTTGTTGTAGAGTGTATCAATTATTGGACTGTCAATACGACTCGAAATACTATCTAAATGATACGCATCTCCAGTGGTAATTTTGTAGTCAACCTTCGCCTTTTTTTCAGAAAGAACTTCAACGTCATAGTCAATAGTTCGATCAAACCATCCGTTGGAAAAATAGTAGCGCTCTAGGTTTTTTTTTGTTTTTTTTATTTTCATCGAATCCAACACCACAGGAGCTTCGCCGATTTTTTTGAGCCAGCTATTAAACCCTAATGCTGAGTTTTTTAATTGATTGAGTTGTTTCTCTGATAATTTTGAAATTAAACGTTGTTTTCGTTTGGGGTTCTTTTTTAACCAAGCTTCAAAAATAGAATCTCTGTTTGGGCGTGCTAAATTATATAAATGTAAGCCAATTGGATAGCCTGCTAAAGCTGTATTTGTTTTTTGAAATGATAAATTTGTAAGTAATTCAGAACCCTTCATCTCCCCGTTGATGTAAAAGTTATTTTCTTTTAATAGATGATCTGTAGACGCAACTCGTTTTACCATATCACAGCCTGTGAATATATGGGTTATTAGAACTAATAAAATTATTTTTGTTAGTGTTTGTCTCAACAATCAATAAATAAAATTTAGATTTACATTCTAAATTATTAATAATCAAAAGTACATTTTTTAGATGTTAACTAAAAACCAAATAAAGTTAATCACGAGTCTTAAGCAAAAAAAGTTTAGACAGCAGCACCAGTTGTTTGTGGTAGAAGGGGTCAAAGTCGTACAAGAGTTTTTAAACTCTGACTATGAATTAGTTGAAATTTTCGCAGTAGATAACCGATATGTGTCCCATAATCAAAAATTTACAGAAGTCAGTTCAAAAGAACTTTCAAAAATTAGTGGATTTAGTTCTCCCAACAATGTGTTGGCCACGTTTAAAATTCCAGCACAAAAACCAATTCATTGGTCTGGTCTTGTCGTGGCCCTTGATGATGTAAATGACCCGGGAAATCTAGGGACTATTATTCGTTTATGCGATTGGTTTGGTATTCAAGATTTGGTGTGTAGCGAAGCCACGGTAGACTGCTACAATCCAAAAGTTGTGCAATCCGGTATGGGGTCCCATTCGCGTGTGAATATCAGTTATGCAGACCTTAAAGAGGCGTTGCTTTCAGCTCCTAATTGCATGGGAGCTTTTATGGATGGTTCCTCTATATACAAGGAAAAATTGCCAACTTCCGGAGTTCTTGTTCTTGGAAACGAAGCTAACGGAATTTCTCAAGAGCTTGAGGCTTTAGTTACAAAACGACTTTCGATACCAAGATTTGGAAAACTTAAGCAGACAGAAAGCTTAAACGTAGCCAATGCAACGGCGATTATTCTGAGTGAGTTTAAGAGAAACCTTATTGAAACGTAAAATTGATAAACAAGCCTCTTGTTTGCATTTGGGAAATATTACTTGTCCAAGGGCTGTTTGGGTCGATGTCTTTTACTAATTCATCTTTCATAGAAAATACACCTCGAATTGAAGGAGTGAATTTGAACCATTCTAAAAAAAGATCAATTCCAATCCCGAGTTCATAATACAAATTATTTTTTTTAAGTCGAAAAATTCGATTGCTATTGTCGTCGGGGTTGTCTTGTTGGCTCGATAGGTTTAAGGCAGTTGAAATCCCGCCAACAATAAATGGTTTAATATTATTGAGTCGCTTTGTAGATAACTTGATTAGTAAGGGAATATGAATAAAAGTCGAACGAATTTCACGCGTCAGATCTTTATCCTCAAAGCCAATTCCATTAAAATAACTAGAGTCATAGTTTAAAATCCGACTCGAAATCACCAAGCCTGGCTCTAAACGAATATCAATGTAGTCGTTTATTCGTAAGTTCCCCAAAAGACCGACATTAAACCCAGTAGATGTCGTCACTTGAATGTCTTTATGGTCTTGAAAGTAGTCTAAATTAAAATCGTAGGAATTAAACCCAAGGTAATATCCATATGAAATCGTCTTTTTATCAAAGTTTTCATTGTTTATCACCTTTTCTTTACTGAACCATTGCGCTTCAGTAAACTGAACGGTCATTAAAGTCAATAGGATTAATAAAACGTACTTCATTGGTGTTATTTTGTAGCAGTATATATAGTGGCCACTCCAAATGTTTGTGGGAAGGCTTTTGAAGAAGTAAACCCTGTTTTATCCAAAATATTGTTGAAAGCATTTCCATAAGGGAATTTTGAAGCTGATTCACTTAAATAACTGTAAGCGACTTTATCTTTAGAGAATAGTTTTCCAACAAGCGGAAGGACCATTTTATTATGCAGATAATACCCTTGTTTGAAAGGGAATTTCGTTGGAACTGACGTTTCTAAAACCACAAATATTCCGCCAGGCTTTAAAACTCTTAGAATTTCCGCTAAGCCAACTTCCAGGTTTTCAAAATTTCGAACTCCAAAGGCCACTGTAATAGCATCAAATGTGTCAGCATCAAAAGGAAGGTTTTCAGAATCTCCAACCACCATGTCTATGGTTTTATGAAGTTGTTTTTTCAATATTTTTTTACGACCGACTTCTAGCATGCCTTCACTAATATCCAACCCTATAATTTGGGTCGCTTTTGTTCGGGTTAAATTAATGGCTAAATCGCCAGTACCCGTCGCAATGTCAAGAATGTTTTCTGGATTTTTTTCCGCTACAATTTGTACAACTTTGTTGCGCCATTTGATGTCAATTCCAAAAGAGATGACCCGATTTAAATCATCATATTCATTTGAAATGGTATCAAACATTTGAGCGATTTGTTGTTTTTTACCAAGTTCGCTATTTTTATAAGGCGTTATTTTTTCAGACATATGTAGTGAGACCTATTCATTAATATTTCAATGCAAAGAAATACAATTCGTAATCAAATCCCTAAAAATAACGTATATTTGCGCATCTTTTTAATTGATAATTAATGAAAATTATTATAGCCGGCGCTGGAGAAGTCGGGTTTCATTTAGCGAAGCTTTTATCTTACGAATCACAAGAAATTACGCTTATAGATCTAGATAAAGAAAGTCTCGTTTACGCAGACACGCATCTGGATATAAAAGTAATTAAAGGCGATGCCACCTCTATTTCTGTATTGAAAGAAGCTCGGATTCTAAATTCGGATCTATTTATTTCCGTGACCTCTTCTGAAACGTCTAATATTACATCTTGTGTATTAGCCAAACAGCTGGGCGCAAAACGCACCATAGCAAGAATTTCTAATCCCGAATTTATAAATCATAAGGACGAAGTTGGCTTTACCAAATTTGGTATAGATGAGCTTATTTCTCCGGAGTCATTGGCAGCTGCTGAAATTGAGTTATTATTGAGTCAGTCGGTATTTAATGACACCTATGAGTTTGAAGAAGGTGCGTTAACCATGCTTGGACTGTCCCTTTCCAAAGACGCCAAAATCATTAATAAATCAGTTAAAGTTGCAGCACAATTGTTATCTGACATCCATTTTATTCCGATCGCAATTCAGCGTATCGGTTCTCCTTTAACTATTATTCCTAGAGGAGATACCGTTTTCAAAGAAGGCGATCGCGTCGTTTTTATCACTTCTAAAGGGGGTGATGAGGAATTGTGTCGACTCACAGGTAAGAAAAAAACTGAAATTAAAGATGTGATGATTTTAGGAGGAGGCAAAATTGGTTTTAAAACAGCTTGTGATCTTTCCAAAAACTTCAACATTAAACTTGTTGAAAAACTAAAAGACAGAGCTTTTGATCTAGCTGAACAGCTTCCTGACACCCTAGTAATTAATGGTGATGGAAGAAATGTGGAGCTATTAGATGAAGAAAATATTAATGATATGGATGCTTTTATTTCCGTGACTGGAAATTCAGAAACCAATATCATGTCTTGTTTAGTTGCCAAATCTAAGGGGGTCAAAAAAACAATCGCTTTGGTTGAAAACATGGATTATTATAAATTGTCTCATTCTATTGGAGTAGACACCTTAATTAACAAAAAACTACTTGCGGCCAATAGTATTTTTAGATACATCCGTAGGGGCGAGGTGGTTGCAATGACTAAGTTGAGCAATATGGAAGCGGAGCTGCTTGAATTTGTCGTAAAACCAACCTCAAAAATATGCAATAAATTCATTAAGGAAATCGCTTTTCCCCTTTCTGCAATTATTGGTGGAGTCATCCGAGATGAAGAAGGATTTATTGCTTTAGGCGATTTTAAAATTGTTTCCGGTGATCGAGTCGTTGTGTGTTGTTTGCCACAATCCATTAAAAAAGTAGAGAGTTACTTTTACTAATCTTACCTTGTGATGAAACTTAACTATAAAATCATATTTCACTTTTTTGGACTCTTATTATTGTTCAACGGAGGTTTTATGTTGTTAGCGGCTCTGCTGAGTTTTTTTTATAAAGATGGCGCAACCTTTGATCTATTTTTAGCGGGTATTTCGGTCTTAGCTTTTGGAGTGATGTCCATGCTTTGTACTAAAAACCACACCAAAGAAATGAACAAGCGCGAAGGCTATTTGGTCGTCGCTTTTGGCTGGATTGTCATGACGATGTCAGGGACACTTCCGTATCTATTTACTGGGGCCATTCCAGATTTTTCAAATGCGTTTTTCGAAACAATTTCGGGCTATACCACTACTGGGTCTACTATATTAAATGATATTGAGTCTCTACCAGAAGGGGTCTTGTTTTGGAGAAGTTTGACGCATTGGATAGGTGGGATGGGGATCATCGTATTAGCAATTGCTATTTTGCCGCTTTTAGGCATCGGAGGGATGCAACTTTTTGCTGCCGAAGCGCCCGGGCCAAGTGCCGATAAATTACACCCTAGAATCACCGATACGGCCAAACGATTATGGCTTATTTATTTTGGATATACTGCGGCTGAAACCCTGTTTTTATCTTTAGCGGGGATGTCCTTTTTTGATGCACTAAACCATTCGATGAGTACGTTGTCTACAGGAGGTTTTTCAACTAAAAATGCCAGTATAGCGCATTGGAATGACAGACCGTTGATTCAGTATATAATTATTTTGTTTATGTTTTTAGCAGGTACCAATTTTGTATTGAGTTACTTTGCATTTAAAGGAAAATTAAGTAAAATAGTACAGGACGAAGAGTTCAAACTCTATTTTAAATTCATTCTAATTTTCACATTGATAGCAGCAAGTGTTATCTATTACTATTCCTATATGGATGCTGCTTCCGTGTTCGATCATCCTCTGGTTTGGGGCATTGGCGAAGGGTCTTTCAGACATGCACTTTTTCAAGTAGTGGCGATTGTAACTACTACTGGATTTGTTTCTGCCGATTATACATTATGGGCGCCATTTTTACTTGTGTTTTTCTTTGGGTTGATGTTTCTAGGAGGCTCCGCAGGAAGTACATCAGGCGGTGTGAAACTTGTTCGTCATCTGATCCTCTTGAAAAACGGCTTTTTAGAATTTAAACGCAGTTTACATCCGAGTGCAGTTTTACCGGTTCGCTATAACAATAAATCGGTTTCAGGTGAAATTGTATTTAATGTCCTTGGTTTTTTTATTCTCTATATGTTGTCCTTTATTGTTGGGGCTTTGGGGTTTGCAATTCTTGGACTCGACTTTGAATCGGCCATTGGAGTGGCTGCCTCTAGCTTAGGAAATGTAGGGCCCGCTCTCGGTGAGTTTGGACCCTCCAATAACTTTTTTGAGATGCCTACTGCTGGCAAATGGTGGGCTGCTTTCTTAATGCTAATCGGGCGACTAGAATTATTTACAGTCCTTATTTTGTTTACCCCTTTCTTCTGGAGAAATCGATAAGACTAAAATCTAACTAACCGCTTTTTTGATACGTTCAATAGCTTCAACAATCTGATCTTGAGAAGCCGCATACGATATACGAATACAGTTAGGGTTCCCAAAGGCATCGCCAGTCACGGTCGCAACCAAAGCAGCTTCCAATAGATACAACGAAAAGTCAGTCGCGTTCTTAATAAGCGTTCCGTTAAATGTTTTGCCAAAAAAGGCAGTCACATCAGGAAATACATAAAAAGCACCTTCAGGGGTGTTACAAGTAAACCCGTCGATATCTTTTAATAAACCAAGAATCAAATCTCGACGCACCTTAAATTCATCAATCATATACTGAACCTTTGTAGGTGAGGCTTCTAAGGCTGTAATAACGGCACGTTGCGCAATACAATTTGCGCCACTTGTAATTTGTCCTTGCATTTTATTACAAGCACGGGCAATCGCTACAGGCGCTCCTAAGAACCCAATACGCCATCCCGTCATTGCAAAGGCTTTTGACACTCCGTTAATAGTAATGGTTCTATCGTACATATCTTCAAATTCAGCCATGCTTGCATGACCTCCAACAAAATTAATATGCTCATATATTTCATCGGAAACGATGTAAATATTTGGATAATTTTTTAACACGTCGGCAAGGGCTCTTAGTTCAGATTTACTGTAAACAGAGCCACTTGGATTACAAGGGGAACTAAACCAAATCATTTTTGTTTTTGGTGTAATTGCGGCTTCTAATTGTTGAGGAGTCATTTTAAAGTCCGTCTCAATGGATGTTACCACTTCGACTGGTACGCCATCAGATAACTTCACAATATCGGCATAGCTTACCCAATATGGGCAAGGTAAAATAACTTCATCTCCTTTATTGAGTAGGACCAAAGCGACATTGGCTAAACATTGCTTTGCCCCTGTGGAAACTACAATTTGAGCAGGTTCGTAACTAATCTTGTTGTCGCGCTTAAACTTCGTAATAATGGCTTGCTTCAATTCAGCATACCCATCTACTGGTGTGTAGGAGTTGTAGTTTTCATCAATGGCTGTTTTGGCAGCGTCTTTAATAAAATCGGGAGTATTAAAGTCTGGCTCTCCCAAACTTAGTCCTATAATATCTTTGCCTTCGGCTTTTAATTCTCTTGCTTTGGCCGCCATCGCTAAGGTCGCTGATGTGGCCATATTTAAAATTCTTTCAGAAAGTAATTGGCTCATGTATTGGTTTTATGCTGGTATTGCTGGTTTGACTCCCATTTCTTTTAAATATCTAAAATGGGCTTTAATGGCTTTTCGTGTCGTTTCAAATTCGTTGTATGGTAAGTTAAACTCCAAAGCGGTTTTCTTTACGATTTCAGCAATTTTACCATAATGGATATGCGAAATATTTGGAAAAATATGATGTTCAACTTGATGATTCAAGCCGCCTGTAAACCAGTTAACTAACTTGTTTTTTGGAGAAAAATTCACCGTTGTTAAAAGTTGATGAATGGCCCAGGTGTTTTTCATAGTGCCACTCGCTTCTGGCATTGGCATTTCTGCTTCCTCCATGATATGTGCCAATTGAAATACCATACTAAGAATGAGTCCAGCTGTGTAGTGCATGACAAAAAATCCTAATAAAACTTTGTACCATGACATGTCTAAAATTAACATAGGAAGTACAATCCATAAGCTTAAATAGATCACTTTAGAAACCACTAACGTACTCCAGTTTAAGAATGGATTTGGAAATTTTCCGTATGAAAGTTTACGTTTCATATAGCGTTTCATTTGTAGGAAATCAGTGGTAATAGCCCAGTTGATCGTCAAGAGTCCATACAACAATATAGAGTAGATGTGTTGAAATTTATGGTGTCGTTTCCATTCGGTCTGTTTTGTGAATCGTAGAACACGACCTGCGTCTAAATCTTCGTCATGACCAGGAATGTTTGTATAGGTATGGTGCAATACATTGTGTTGAACTTTCCAATTATAAACATTACCAGCAAGAATATAAATACTGCCCCCCATGATATTATTAACCCATGTTTTGTTTGAAAATGATCCGTGATTCCCATCGTGCATTACATTCATTCCAACGCCCGCCATTCCAACGCCCATTACAATTGTAAATAAAAGTTGCAGCCACCCTGGCATATCGATTGTAAGGATTAAAAAATAAGGCACTAAGAAAATCGAAAACATTACAATTGTTTTGACCCAAAGTTGCCAGTTTCCAGAGCGGTTAATTTTGTTGTCTTTAAAATATGCGTTGACTCTGCTGTTTAATGTTTTGAAAAATTTCGCGGAATCTGTTCGTGAAAATGTAATTGTTGGCTTTGTCATGAGTTGTGTTTGTTATCTCTGATGAAAAATATTAATCAAATATAAATAATAAAAAAGTTTAGACCGTGAGGTTTTACAATATTTAACAGATTTATGGCTATTTTTGCTAAAAATTGACAAAAGCATGCATTTAATCCAAAAATACTTCCCTAATTTATCAGATGTTCAATTAAAACAATTTGAAGCATTACAGGGACTTTATGAAGGTTGGAACTCGAAAATAAATGTTATTTCACGAAAAGATATTGAATCACTCTATCGTCATCATGTACTTCATTCTCTGTCGATTGCAAAGTTAGTAACGTTTAAAGAGGGTTCAAAAATTTTAGATATTGGGACTGGAGGTGGGTTTCCTGGAGTGCCTTTGGCGATCCTATTTCCGGAGGTTAAATTTCATCTAGTAGACAGTATTAACAAAAAGTTAAAAGTCGTGAATGGCGTTGCAGAGAGTTTGGGTTTGGAAAACATTCGAACCACCCACGCACGCGCCGAGTCAATTAAAGGGCACTACGATTTTATTATTAGCCGTGCGGTCACAACCATGCCCGATTTTGTGGGGTGGATCAAAAATAGAGTGGCTAAAAAAAGTGTGCACCCGATCAAAAACGGAATTCTCTATCTAAAAGGAGGGGATTTAACAGAAGAATTAAAAATCTATTCAAAAGCATCACTCTATGATTTAAGTGATTATTTTGAAGACCCCTTTTTTGAGACCAAAAAAATCGTCCACCTACCGCTTAAGTACAAAGGTTAATTTTTACCCAAATGCATGCAGTTGTAAGTTCAATATTTCACATGTTTGAGCATAAAAAAAGGTCGCCTAAAAATCACTTTTTAGACCACCTTTTTAAGTGACTGCTATTTTTATGAATCGCCTAAAAAAGGGTAGCGATAATCTGTTGGCGTTACAAACGTCTCTTTGATCATTCGAGGTGAAATCCAACGTAGTAAATTCTGAGCAGAACCCGCTTTGTCATTGGTTCCCGACGCACGAGCCCCTCCAAAAGGTTGCTGACCAACAACAGCGCCAGAAGGTTTGTCATTAATGTAAAAGTTTCCAGCCGCATTTTCTAAGGCTCTCGTCGCCACATTAGCAGCATAGCGGTCTGTTGAAAAGATTGCACCTGTAAGCGCATATTCGCTCGTCTCATCCACTAATTTTAAAGTGGCCTCAAAAGCGTCATCTTCATACACATAAACTGTCATCACAGGGCCGAATAATTCGGTGCTCATAGTTGCATACTTTGGGTTGGTGGTTTCAATAAGGGTTGGTTCAATAAAATAACCTTTACTCTTGTCGTAGTTCCCACCAGCAAGGATGGTCGCATCCGCATCTTGTTTTGCACGGTCAATAAAACCTGCAAGTTTGTCAAAAGAACCTTCGTGAATCACCGCCGTAATAAAATTACTTAAATCCTCTGGAGATCCCATTTTAAATGTTTTCATTTCTGCAATCATAAAGGCTTTAATTTCTGGCCACAAATTTTGTGGAATATAAGATCTTGAAGCGGCACTACATTTTTGCCCTTGAAATTCAAAAGCACCTCGTAGCATTCCGGTTGCAACTTGCTTGGCATTTGCCGAAGGATGCGCCACAATAAAGTCTTTACCACCCGTTTCGCCAACAATGCGTGGATAGGTTTTATAGTTGTGAATATTATTTCCGATTTGTTTCCATAGTTCCTTAAATATATGGGTAGAGCCTGTAAAGTGAAGTCCAGAAAAATCAGGACTTGCCAAAACCGTATCCGTAATCATGACGGGATCTCCAAAAACCACATTAATGACCCCTGGAGGCACGCCGGCTTCTTCAAAAACATCCATAATAACTTTGGCAGAATAGACTTGGCTATCACTCGGTTTCCAGACCACTACATTACCCATCAGCGCCATACAGGCTGCAAGGTTTCCGGCAATAGACGTAAAGTTAAAAGGCGATACTGCATAGGTAAACCCTTCCAAAGGACGGTATTCAATACGGTTCCATGCGGCATTCGTACTTTGTGGTTGATCTTTGTAGATGTCGGTCATGAATTGAACGTTGAACCTCAAAAAATCGATAAATTCACAAGCAGCATCAATTTCAGCTTGATACACTGTTTTGGACTGCGCAATCATGGTCGATGCGTTTATTTTTGCACGGTAAGGGCCTGCGATTAATTCGGCCGCTCTTAGAAAAATTCCGGCACGTTGTTCCCAAGGCAATTGTGACCAAGACTTTCGCGCTTCTAAGGCTGTTGAAATAGCTGTTTCTACATGTACTTTTTGAGCCGTGTGATACGATCCAAGTATGTGTTTGTGATCATGTGGAGGACTCATAGTCTCGGTCGTTCCTGACTTCACGTCTTCTCCGTTTATATACATTGGAACTTCGATGGAGTCCGCCAGCATTGTCTTATAAGTTGATAGTACTTCTTCACGTTCCGCAGAACCTGGTTTGTATGATTTGACAGGCTCATTAATTGCTTCTGGAACCTTAAAAAATCCTTTTCCCATGATATTAGTTTTTTAGTGTGTGTATTTAGTGTGTATAATAAAGTGTGAAATTACACTTTATAGTCGGTGTTTAAGTTGCAAATGTAGTTTAATTTTGTGCAAATGAAGCACTTAACTTGAACGTTGGGATGGTAACTTTGAATTTAGTTGAGTTGGAATGATTGATCATTAAATAGGACCCTTTCATAGCGCCAAATGGCGATTTTAAAACACATCCAGAACTATAAGTATGACGATCTCCAGGGATTAAAATGGGCTTTTCACCTACAACGCCTTCGCCAGAAACAATTTCGACATCATTGAGGGCATCTTTAATGTCCCACCGTCTTGCCAACAGTTGAGCAGTTTCATGGCTCTGGTTCTCAATCGTAATTTCATAACTAAACGCATAATGAATACTGTCATCTTTGTAGAAGGTCCCTTCAAATTCAGTTTCAATCGAAATTTTTATGCCTTTGGTTATTTGTTCAATCATAGCGTATAAGAATAGTGAATTAACTTAAATTAAAAAATTAATTCACAAAAAGCGATGGTTTTATTTGAAATTTTAAAATGGATTAATTGCTGATTTTTGTGGAGTTGCCCTCGCCAACCCCTATAATTCGGTCGTATCGAGCGCCTAAATCTCTGTAGTAGACGAGTACTTTGTAATTGTTTTCGGTTTCGTAAAAATTGCCGCTAATGGCACCTTCTTCCAGTTCGTTCAAATCATTCACAATCACATATTTATAGTTATAAAACCCTTGTTTGAGTTTCATTGTAAGTTCATAGGATCTGCTTTGAGGGTTGTACGTCATCTGATTCGCTTCGCTTAGGCTATAGTTATTATAATTGCCATACACATGGATGGACGAATTGGTTAATTTTGGGTAAAACAAAGAAAAATGAACTTCGGTATAATCGGCTTCAATTGAAGGGTTTTCGCGATCTAAAACCGTAATTTTAAAATTCCCATTCACATCTGGATTGTAAGTATAACTACTCTTTGAACGATCGACATCTAAATATAAATAACTGTGATAGATCTCTTCTAAATCTGTAAATTGAACGCCCAAATTGGAGCCCCTTACATCTTTATTTTCAAAATATAAATATTCGTTTCCACCCCAAAAGGTGGAGGCCGATTGGTAGCGATAAATTAATTCATTTCCTAAAATATATTGCGGTTTAAGTCCAGAAATAGCCGTCTTCAAATTGTTGTTTTGAAGGATCACCGTGTTGATGGTCTGTTTTGGATTGATCACCCGGAAATTAGAAGTATTAACGACAAAATCAACCGATTGTTTGGTGTCGATGTGCGCCACATCTCTAGATCTTTTTAAAGTGACTCCCACATTAGCTAGATTCTCATACACCATGAATTTTCTACTAAACACAAGATCATCGTATTCATCAAAAATTTTAATTAAATAATTACCAGACACTTTTAGTCGCGTTTGTTTGTTTGGGATTTGAAGGCGGTAATTTGAATAAATCTGATAGGTATTGAAAGAGTTTTCATAATTCACAATCCGTAAGTTATCGAGCCCCTGAAGATATTCCGATTTCATTAAGGTTGATTTGGTCCAGTCAAAATTATAATGCTCTATGACATAATAAAAATCCTCTTCGTCAGCATTAAGCGCGTCAAATTCTAAATACAAGCGTTCATTAAGACTTAAAATAGGGAGTTCAGATTGATTGGTATTACTTTTGAAAGTAATGGTTTTAATAAAATCTTCAGGCTCCATTTCTTTAACTTGTGAAAAGCCAGTCAATGACCCCAAAAAAAATGAGAGTATGTACAGATGTTTAAGCATTCGAATAGGATAAAATACAAGGTAAATATAAACAAATTTTATACCTAAAATAAATTGATGGCTTTAATTGAAAAAAATGTGTTAAATTATTGTGTAAATCGAACATTTAATTCGTAAATTTGCAGCGTTTTTTAGATCACAATTCCAATAAGAATACCTATGTCAAACAACATCCGAATAAAAAAAGGTTTAGATATAAAGTTAGTTGGAGAGGCTGCCTTAACCAAAAGTGAAGCCATCAAAAGTAACTTTTATAGTATCAAACCCGAAGATTTTCACGGACTTACTCCCAAACTATTAGTCAAAGCTGGCGCGAAAGTAAAAGCTGGTGAGCCTATTTTTTATGACAAATCCAACGAAGCGATTCAGTTTGTTTCTCCTGTTTCAGGGGAATTAGTTGAAATCATCCGAGGAGAGAAACGTCGTATTTTAGAAATTAAAATACAAGCAGAAAAAACGCAGACGTTTTTAGAGCATCAAAAAATTGAAGTTAAAAGTGCCAAAGCAGAAGACATTAAAGCAACGCTTCTTGCTTCTGGTTGCTGGCCATTTATCATGCAGCGTCCCTATGATGTCATTGCAAACCCAAACAAGACACCGAAAGGAATTTTTGTTTCGGCCTATGCCTCCGCACCCCTAGCAGCAGATTATGATTTTGTGCTAACGGGGAAGCAAGCAGAATTACAAGCGGCAGTTACTGCGCTTTCAAAACTAACAACTGGAGAAATCCACGTGAGTGTTTCCAAAGATTCACATTCACCATTTACCAATTTAGAAGATGTTGTAACGCACACTGTGTCTGGGCCACATCCTTCTGGGAATGTTGGAACACTCATCAACAAAATTGATCCGATCAATAAAGGGGAGGTTGTTTGGACCGTTTCTCCACAAGATTTAGTGATCATCGGCGAATTGCTTTTAACAGGTAAATTCAATGCCGAAAGAATCGTAGCTCTTGCAGGATCTGGAATCAAAGAACCTCGTTATTTAGTTACCAAAATTGGAAGCGAGATCGCTACCATGGTGTATGATCGTGGAATCGAAAAAGAGG
The DNA here is from genome assembly GCA_949499105.1 of Formosa sp. Hel1_33_131. Taxonomy (GTDB): domain Bacteria; phylum Bacteroidota; class Bacteroidia; order Flavobacteriales; family Flavobacteriaceae; genus Hel1-33-131. Next base: position 18,735 of record CATEFX010000062.1, read on the forward strand.
CCAATGTTCGAATTATATCGGGCACTGTTTTAAGTGGAAAAGAAATAAAACCAGACGGCTATTTAGGATACTACTCTAATGTAGTGACGGTCATTCCCGAAGGCGATGATTATGAGTTTTTTGGATGGACCAAACCTGTATTTGATAAAGTGTCAACTTCAAGAGCACTAACATTTTCTTGGTTAACACCTAATAAAAAATTCGATTTAAATACCAATACCAACGGAGAACATAGAGCCTTTGTAATTACAGGGTCCTATGAAGAAGTATTTCCATTGGATATTTTTCCAATGCAGATTTTAAAAGCGTGTATGTATCAAGATCTTGATGAAATGGAAGCGCTCGGAATGTATGAAATCGCTCCAGAAGATTTTGCATTGACTGAATTTGTATGTGTTTCTAAACAACCACATCAAAAAATAATAAGAGAAGGACTAGACTTAATGCTTAAAGAAATAGGATAAAAATGAGTTTAAAAAGTAATTTACACACCCTTAAAGAAAAGTACAAAGGCACTAAAATGGCTCCAGCCTTTAATGCCCTGCATACTTTTTTGTATTTACCAAACGAAATCACGCACAATGGCACCCACATTAAAGCAGCTGATGATTTAAAACGGACCATGAATACCGTCATTTTGGCGATGGTTCCTTGTTTAATTTTCGGAATGTTTAATGCAGGCTATCAACACCATTTGGCCTTAGGAACTATTGAGTCCGCTCAAGGGTTTTTAGGTGCATCGTTTTGGACATGGAGTAATTTAGTCGTCGGAATGTGGAAAGTACTGCCACTAGTGGTGGTGTCTTACGGCGTTGGATTGGCCATTGAGTTCCTGTTTGCAGTGATTAAAGGTCATGAAGTGGAAGAAGGCTACCTGGTGACAGGAATGTTGGTTCCGCTTATTGTTCCTATTGATTTACCACTTTGGATGCTTGCAGTTGCAGTTGCATTTGGAGTCGTTATCGGGAAAGAAGTTTTTGGAGGAACAGGAATGAATATTCTGAATCCTGCACTTACCATTCGTGCCTTTTTGTTCTTTGCCTATCCAACTTGGATGAGTGGCGATAAAGTATGGGTCCATGGCGCAGTGGAACGTGCTGGGACGGCTGATGCAATCTCAGGAGAAACCATCTTAGGAAGTTATGCTCAAAGTCAAGAAGTCGTCTATAGCTATGCAGATATGTTCTTTGGAATTATCCCCGGATCTATCGGAGAAACCTCAAAATTATTAATTATTCTTGGCGCATTGTTCTTGATATTTACAAAAATAGGAAGCTGGAGAATTATTGTAAGTACCCTTATTGGAGCCCTTACAATGGGACTTGTTTTTAATGGCGTCGTGGATGCCGGATGGATTTCAAGTTCTAGTAAATTTTTCGGATTAATGAGTGTGCCTTTCTGGCAACACTTAATTATAGGAAGTATCTTGTTTGGAGCCGTCTTTATGGCCACCGATCCAGTGACTGCCGCACAAACCAATAAAGGGAAATGGATTTATGGGTTTTTGATTGGATTTATCTCCATTATGATCCGTGTGTTTAATCCAGCCTATCCAGAAGGGGTCTTTTTAGCCATCCTTCTAATGAATGTGTTCGCACCAACCATTGATCATTACGTGGTTCAAGGAAATGTCAAAAAACGATTGAAACGTCTTAAAGTTAAAACTACATAATTATGAGTACGAATACAGACACAAATAAATATACGATTCTCTTTGCCATTGGTATGGTGGTGATCGTAGGATCCTTATTAGCGTTTACAGCCTCTACTCTTAAACCAAACATTCAAGAGAATGAGCGTATGGAAACCCAACAAAATATTTTGTACACAATGGGGATCAACGAAAATGGAGCGACAGACATTAAGTTTATTGGAACCGATAAAGTTGCTGGTGAATTTTCTAAATACATCTCAAAACAATTGATTATTAATAAGGACGGTAGTTCTGAAGAGAATTCAGAAGCCTACCTTATTGATGTTAAAAAAGAACAAGCCAAAGCCAAAAATGGGGGTACAAGACAGTTGCCGTTGTTTGTAGGTCAAAAAGATGGGCAAGCATTTTATATTGTACCCATTAGAGGAAAAGGACTATGGGATGCGATCTGGGGGTATGTAGCACTTGATGAAGATATGGTGGTTCAAGGCGCCTTTTTTGATCATGCAGGGGAAACACCGGGTTTAGGAGCGAATATCAAACAACGTTACTTTATGGACGATTTTGTTGGTGAAAAATTATTAACTGCTTCTGGAGACTTCAAAGGAATCACGGTTGCCAAAGGAAATAATGACCCAAAGAATCTTACGAAAGATGATTATGAAGTAGATGCATTAGCCGGAGCGACCATTACAGGCGACGGCGTGTCTGCAATGATAAAGAGCGATCTAAAATTGTATTTACCGTACTTTAAAAATTTAAAAACTCAATTGAATTAACATGGGACTACTTTCAAAAAAAGATGCCAAATTAATAACGGATCCGTTAGCCGATAATAACCCAATTACAATTCAAGTTTTGGGGATTTGTTCTGCTTTAGCGATCACGGCCGAACTCAAAGCGTCTCTAGTGATGGGGATTGCAGTACTTTTCGTTTTAGGAATTGGAAACGTGGTCATTTCGTTAATGCGAAATATCATCCCTTCAAAAATTAGAATTATCGTGCAACTGATTGTGGTAGCGTCCTTAGTAATTATTGTCGATCAAGTACTTAAAGCCTATGCTTATGAACTCAGTAAAACGCTCTCTGTATTTGTAGGGTTGATAATTACCAACTGTATTATTATGGGAAGATTTGAAGCTTTTGCGCTTGGAAATGGCCCATGGAAAGCCTTTTTAGATGGGATTGGAAATGCTCTTGGATATGCAGTGATCCTGCTTATTGTTGGGTTTTTTAGAGAACTTTTAGGATCAGGAACTCTTTTTGGAATTCCAGTTCTTGGCGATCCAATCGAAAAAACTGGACTTTACTCTACTGGCTATGAAAACAATGGGTTTATGCTCATGCCTCCAATGGCTTTGATTATTGTAGGACTCATTATTTGGGTACAACGTAGTAGAAACACATCACTAATTGAACATTAATTTCTCTAGTAAGAATTTAAAATAAAAGACAATGATAGAACATATCGAATTATTTTTTAAGTCCATTTTTATTGATAATATGGTGTTTGCGGTTTTCTTGGGCATGTGCTCATATTTAGCCGTCTCTAAAAAAGTAGCAACAGCGGTTGGATTAGGAGCCGCCGTGATTTTTGTACTGGCCATCACCGTGCCTTTAAACTGGTTGTTAGACCAATATTTATTACAACCCGGTGCACTCGTTTGGTTAGGTCCAGAATTTGCAGAGTATGACCTTAGTTTCTTATCGTTCATCATGTTTATTGCAACGATTGCAACCATGGTTCAACTTGTAGAAATTGTGGTTGAAAAATTTTCACCATCCTTATACAATTCATTAGGAATTTTCTTACCCTTAATTGCGGTAAACTGTGCCATCTTAGGTGGGTCTTTGTTCATGCAATCGCGTGAGATCGAAACTTTAGGATTGGCTGTTAATTACGGAATTTCATCTGGAATAGGTTGGTTTTTAGCTATTTTGGCCATTGCAGCCATTCGCGAAAAAATTCGATATTCAAACGTGCCTGCCCCCTTAAGAGGTTTAGGAATTACATTTATTGTCACTGGACTCATGGGCATTGGTTTCTTGAGCTTTGGAGGCATGCTTACAGGTGGAGATGAAGAAGTAAAAGAAGCACCAAAAGAAGTCGTTGTAGAAACGATCGCAATTGAAAAAGAAGAAGTATCAAACCAAACACAAATAGTTAACTAATATGATTTTAGCCGCTGGAACAACCGGAACCATTTTAGCTACCGTTGTAGCATTTTTAGTGACCTCGTTACTACTCATTAGTGTGCTCCTTTTTGTAAAACAAAAACTATCACCTTCAGGACCTGTAAAGATCCTAATCAATGGTGAACGAGAAATTGAAGTAGCCTCAGGTGCTACTTTATTATCCACATTAAGTGGAAACAAAATATTTTTACCCTCTGCTTGTGGAGGCGGAGGAACCTGTATTCAATGTGAGTGTCACGTCCTCTCTGGAGGTGGTGAAGCCTTGCCAACAGAAACCCCGCATTTCTCAAGGAAAGAGCTAAAACATGGCGCCCGTTTATCGTGTCAGGTGAAGGTAAAGCAAGATATGGAAATCACCATTCCAGAAGAAGTGTTTGGAATCAAAAAATGGGAAGCGACTGTGGTGCGTAATTACAATGTTGCCTCATTTATTAAAGAATTTGTAGTGGAAATCCCTGAAGATATGGGGTATAAAGCAGGTGGATATATCCAGATTGAAATTCCAGAATGTGAAATCAATTTTAAAGATATTGATATTACTGCGCATCCAGAAGAACATGAAACACCCGATAAGTTTCAAGCAGAATGGGATAAGTTCGGTCTTTGGCCCTTAACCATGAAAAACAATGAAACCGTAGAGCGTGCTTATTCAATGGCATCCTATCCTGCGGAAGGTCGTGAGGTGATGTTAAACGTTCGTATTGCAACGCCACCATGGGACCGTGCGAATAACGGTTGGATGGATGTGAATCCAGGGGTTGCATCGTCGTATATTTTTGCTCAAAAACCAGGCGACAAAGTTACCATTTCTGGACCTTACGGAGAATTCTTCATAAATGAAAGCGAGTCAGAAATGCTATATGTTGGTGGAGGTGCTGGAATGGCGCCCATGCGTTCGCATTTATACCATCTATTCAGAACTCTTAAAACAGGCCGTAAAGTATCTTACTGGTACGGAGGGCGTTCTAAACGTGAGTTATTTTATTTAGAACATTTTGAAGCTTTAGAAAGAGATTTCCCTAACTTCAAATTTCATTTAGCACTCTCTGAACCAATGGAAGAGGATAATTGGAAAGTCAAAGAAAATATTGATGCCGATGGCGATGGTTTTATTGGATTTATTCATAACTGTGTGATCGATAATTATTTAAGTCATCATGAGTCCCCAGAAGATATCGAACTCTATTTCTGTGGACCACCATTAATGAACCAAGCGGTTCAAAAAATGGGTGAAGATTTTGGAATTCCAGATGAACACATTCGATTTGATGATTTTGGAGGGTAATCAATCCTAAATTTTTTATTAATGAAGCCCAGCACTTGTGTTGGGCTTTTTGTATTTTTGTAGTATGAGTAAAGCACTTTCAAAACAAGAGATGCACAATCTGGCAATGAACCATGTCGGAAAAGACCTAGAATCCCGAGGTTTTGAGTTTGTCGCTATCAATAGTAAACTCAAAAAACATCCTCAATTTGTGTGTATTGATAAAAACAGTCAATACTTTTTTGTCATAGTTCGGGTGGTTAAATTACCAGACAATCCAAATAATTATGATGTGGTTTGGATGGAAACCTTTAAAAATCATGCACAAGAAAAAGATGCCAAAGTATTATACGCAGGTGTAGGAATTTCGAACCCCAAAGGAGAAGACCTTCCCGTTTATCTGAACGAAGAATACCTTATTGAATACAACGGTATTCAAGTCATTGAAACGAATCTTAATTAAAAATAGAATGATTAAAAACCTGCTTTTTATAATCTGTTTTACGTTTGTGTCGTGTTCGAATTCACCTAAACAATTGCGTGCTTCCGGGCCTATATTTGGCACCACCTTTTCTATAATTTATGATAGTAGTGAAAATTTAGAATCTGAATTTGACAGTTTGTTTTTTGAAATCAATCAGTCGATGTCGACTTATATCCCGACCTCAGACATCTCTAAAGTTAATTCAAATATTGATGTGACAGTAGATTCTCATTTTGAATCGGTTTTCAACGCTTCAAAAGCTATTTATACTGCAACAGAAGGTAAATTCGACCCTACAATAGGCGCTGTGGTCAATGCATGGGATTTTGGGCCTGAAGGTAAAATAGAATCCTTAGACAGTCTTAAAATTCATGAATTGATGCTATCCGTGGGATTGGATAAAGTTATATTGAATAATGGTCGTATCTCAAAACCACTTCCAACACGATTGGATTTTAATGCCATTGCCAAAGGCTATGGCGTGGACGTGATTGGTCAATTTTTAGAATCTCAAAACATTCAAAATTATTTAATCGAAATAGGGGGCGAAATTCGTGCGAGCGGTTTTAATTCTTCTAAAAAAGCAGCATGGAAAGTTGGTATTCAACATCCAGATTTAAGTGGCGATCAACCTTACATCAATACATTAGCGCTTCAAAATGAGTCCATGGCAACTTCGGGCACGTATCGTAAGTTTAAAATCGATTCCAATGGAAATCGTTATACCCATATCATTGATACCAAAACGGGTTATCCAAGTCGTACTAATATATTAAGTGTGTCTGTGGTCACTAGTGATTGCATGACTGCCGATGCCTATGCCACGGCGCTTCAAGCGATGGGAGTAGAAGGCGTTAGATTGTTTCTAAAAACACATACAGAACTAAAAGTGCTTATTGTTTTTGTGACCGATGCAAACGAGCTGCAAACCGAAGTATTTAATGGGTTTCCATTAAATTAGGATTTATAAACCACAGGAATAATTTCGCCTTTGGCCAATCGGTATTCGTCAATTTCTTGATTTGATAAGGTCGCGGTATAATCAACTTCATCCACTTTAAAACCAATTTCCCTTAGCTTATCAAAGTAATCACGTCCATAAATACGCACATGGTCATATTGTCCAAAAATTTTGGCACGTTCTTTTTCATCGGTAATCGTATGGTCTTCAAAAGTAAGGGCGCGATTTAGATCTTGTGGGATTTGAAAGATTCCCAACCCTCCAGGACGCATCACTCTATAAAGTTCGTGCATGGCCTTGGTGTCCTCTAAAATATGTTCGAGGACATGGTTGCATAGAATCACATCAAAACTATCGGAATCAAAAGGCAGATTACAAATATCGGCTTTGACCATCGCAATGGGCGAATTCAAATCGGTTGTCACATAGTCCAAATGCTTTAGTTTTTTGAAACGTTTATAGAACGCTTGTTCAGGCGCAAAATGGAGCACCTTTTTTGGGGTGTTGAAAAAGTCAGTTTGATTTTTTAAATACAACCATAGTAACCGGTGACGTTCGAGTGAAAGGGTAGAAGGAGAGAGTACATTTTCCCGTTGTTTTTCATAGCCATAAGGCAAAAATTTTCGAAAACGTTTCCCATCAATGGGATCTGTATAAGTCGTTCCTTTTAAAAATAAAACCAATAAGGGTTGTGCCAAATAACTCAATTTAATGAGAATTGGACGTGGAATAAACTTTAAGACAAACTTGAAAAGAGTTTTCAAAATTTAAGCGTTTTGCACTTCTAAGATATTCATTTTTAAAATAGAGTCCGTAATATGATCCCATAATTTAAGACGGCACTCTAAGGCTCCTTTTGCGGTTACTAAAACGTCGTTCCATTTATTAGAATCATCTCCACACAATTCTTGTACCATTTTTAATGAAATTGGGCCATGCTCGTCGCCATCTAATTCGATATGACGATTTAAATAGTAGAGTAATTTACCATAGGTTTTATCATCCTCTTTGGTCTCAGACTGACTTACAATTTCTAAAAACATATCTGGAATCACATCTTCTCTACCAAACGTAAATGCGGACGCAATACAGTGAGGTTTGTTGGTATTAATGACGTCCATAGTGAATTGTATAAACTCTAAAATAGGCGTCTCTAAATTAATTTTTTTAGCAGCGGCCTCAATGCTGTCACCAGCTTCAATAGCCGTAACAAATGCCCCAATCGCATGCGTGTCTGCTTTTACTTGATGCATCGCATCAATATACATTTCGTAGTGGCTCATGGCTTCTCCCAATTCATTGACATCACTTTCTTCGGCCATCACGATCTCATTGATAAACCGAGCGGTTGCGCCTTTTCCTTTTGGAGTCCATGGAACATGAACATTCGTCAAATGATTTTGGAGTGCTTTTAGTAACGACATAAAATCCCAGACTGCAAACACATGTTTTTCCATAAACACAGCGACATCTTCTAGGTTTGAAAGTGTACTATAAAGTGGGTGTGATTTTAGTTCATTCCGAAGGGGATCTAGTTGTAATTCAATATCTTGGATGCGACTCATTTATTGGTTAATTATAGTGTTAAAGGATCGATTCTTAATCCTTCTTCTTCATTACTTTTTATGCCAAGTGCTTCATACACATACGCAAAGGTTGATAACAACTCGGGTTGCCCATCAACAAGTGCAACATTGTGTTCAAAATGGGCACTGGGTTTATGGTCTTTTGTGGTAATGGTCCAACCATCATTGTGATGATGGATTCGATGAGTTCCCATATTAATCATCGGTTCAATTGCAACGACCATCCCCTCAAGGAATTTTTTTCCACGGCCTCGTTTTCCATAATTCGGCATTTCGGGTTCTTCATGCATCACGCGTCCAATACCATGGCCGATGAGCTCTCTGACAACCCCGTAACCATTAGATTCGCAGTAATTTTGAATGGCAAATCCAACGTCACCAACACGATTATTATGTTTAAACGCTCGAATACCTTCATAAAGAGAAGCTTTAGAAACGTCGAGTAATTTTTGAGTTTCAGCATCAATCTCACCCACAGCAAAGGTGTAAGCATGATCGCCATAAAATTCATTTTTTAAGGCACCACAATCAATCGAAATTATATCGCCTTCTTCTAAAGGGGTGTTGTTTGGAATCCCATGCACGACTTGATCGTTTGGGCTCATACAAAGTGTATTTGGAAAATCGTACATGCCTAGAAATCCAGGAATGGCTCCATGATCTCTAATAAAGGTTTCGGCAAGTGCGTCTAGATGTAGCGTTGTAACGCCAGGTTTGACTTCACTGGCAAGCATTCCTAATGTTTTAGAAACAATAAGGGCGCTTTCGCGAATGAGTTCAATTTCTTCTTTTGATTTAAGCGTGAGCATAGTTAGAAAATTATGCCCAAAGGTACTTAATTAAAGCGTTTTTTGATCGATTTTACAGCCTTGATTTTGTTAGAGTTATCCTAAAGTTTTAAGACTTAAAGAATCCAAAAAATCTTTTTTTCTTAGGGAGCGATAAAGGGTTGTCATTATCAGATAAAAACTGATAAATTTCACCCCATCCATAAAAGCCGCCAATGTTTCTATCATCGATAAAAAGGTCGGCATTTATTTTTCTACTTTTTTTGGGGTCGTAGTCTTCATTTGGAAAACTACTGTTAACCGCATAGAATTCAATGCCATTTTTTTTACAAAATTCAACAGCCTCTTCTAGCGTTTTTCCATAACGATAGGTCCAAAGAATCAAACGATGGCCGTCTTTTTGTAGATTTTTTAAGGTTTCGAAAGCAAATGTTTTTGGCTTTCCAATTTTTGGATAAGCATCTTCGACGATTGTCCCGTCAAAATCAATTGCTAAAGTCAGCGTTTGGGTTAAGTCCATTTATTGATAATTTAGATAAGGCTACTTTGGGTCATCACTTCGGGTTTTTCAATCCCAATAAGTTTTAAAATAGTGGGGGCAATATCGCCAAGAACGCCGTCCTTTATTGTTGTTAATTCGTGGTCAATTAAAATAATTGGAACGGGATTGGTTGTATGAGCTGTATTGGGGGAGCCATCAGGATTGATCATGGTTTCACAATTCCCGTGATCGGCAATTAATAAGGTTGTATAGTTGTGTTTTAAAGCAGTATTGATAACGGCTTCTACACAAGTATCTACAGCTTCACAAGCTTTGATAGCGGCACCCATATCTCCTGTATGTCCAACCATATCGCCATTGGCAAAATTTAAACACACAAAATCAAGCGTTTCTTTTTCTAGTGAGTCCACAAGAGCATCCTTAAGTTCAAACGCACTCATTTCGGGTTGGAGGTCATAGGTGGCTACTTTTGGTGAGTTTTTCATAATACGCTCTTCGCCCTTAAAGGGCTTTTCACGTCCTCCAGAAAAGAAAAAAGTCACATGTGGATATTTCTCTGTTTCTGCAATTCTTAATTGTGTTTTTCCATGAGACTCAAGCACTTCTCCTAGCGTGTTTGAGACGTTATCTTTATTAAAAATAACTTGAATATTTTTAAAGTTATCATCGTAATTTGTCAAGGTGACGTAATGCAAGTCTAGCTTGTGCATATTAAACTCATGCTTGTCATTTTGACTTAGTACCTCGGTAAGTTCTCTACCACGATCGGTTCTAAAGTTAAAAAATAAGACGACATCTCCTTCTTCAATTTTAGCCACAGGCGCTTGATTTTTATCCACCATAATAATCGGTTTTAAAAACTCATCGGTGAGGCCTTCTTTATAATTGGATTCAATGGATTCGGTAGCATTACTCGAGTGAATCCCTTCACTATTTACCAATGCATCATAAGCAATTTTTATGCGCTCCCAACGATGATCACGATCCATCGCATAATAGCGCCCTGTGATGGTTGCAAGTTGTGCAGAGGAAGTTTCTAGGCGTGTTTCTAGCTCCGAAATAAATCCATATCCCGATTTTGGGTCTACATCACGTCCATCGGTAAAAGCATGAATATACGATTTCTCAATCCCATGATCATCAATGATATCGAGTAAACCATATAAATGATTTAAATGCGAGTGCACACCGCCGTCACTTACCAACCCCAAAAGGTGAATTGCCTTTTGATTGGTTTTAGCATATTGTAAAGCCTCTTTTAAAACAGCTTCATCCTTAAGCGTGTTATTAGTGACTGCTAAATTTATTTTAGCAAGATCTTGATACACTATCCGTCCGGCTCCAAGATTAATATGACCAACTTCACTGTTGCCCATTTGGCCTTCGGGAAGTCCCACATGTAAGCCATCTGTACGGAGGCTGGCATGGCTATATTTCGTATATAAAGAATCGATAAATTCCGTATTTGCATTATCAATAGCAGATACTTTAGGATCAGGAGATTTCCCCCATCCATCTAAAATCATTAAAATAACTTTCTTGTTCATGTGTTCGCTGTTAAAACGCCTTCAAAGATAAGAAGATTTATACAAAATTCAGTTTTCAAAACTGATTTAGATGCTAAATAATAGTTGTATTTTTGAATTATAAATGATAAGTCTATGCCATTCGAATTTAAAATAATTCCTGAAAATCAGATAGAAACCGTTGTTCCGCTGGTTTTAAAAATGTCCAAACCTTCGATTACTGATGCTGTTTTGCTGGAACGTTTTAAAGAAATGGTCACTCAAAATTATGAGTGTGTTGGCGTCTATGATGATGGGGTTTTAATTGGGGTTTCTGGGCTGTGGTTTTGTACAAGACATTACTCAGGTCGAAGTGTCGAATTGGATCATGTATTTATTGAGGAATCGTACAGAAATAATGGGCTAGGGACTCAGTTTTTAACTTGGATTCAAAACTATGTCAAATCCAAAGGCTGTGAAATGATAGAACTTAATGCTTATATAGAAAATGTGCCTTCACAAAATTTTTATGAAAAAGACGGGTTTATTAAACCTGGATTTCATCTTATAAAACCTTTATAATTTAATTCAAATTAGATACATCTGCTCCTGAATGAAGCTCATAAGGCGTCTTGTTTTTTTCAAATACACGCGCGGATAAAGGCCCTTTTAATGTAATTTTTGACCCTAAAATTTCTAAATAACTTCCTTCCCTTAGCCCCATGACGGGTTGCGAGTTAAAGTGGTGAAATTCTTGAATTCGAGTTTCGCGGGTCTCTCCCATATGCGTACTGTTTGGTTCAGGATCTAAATAATGCGGATTGATATTAAATGGAAAAACACCCAGTGTTTGGAAGCTAGGTGGATAGGCAATCGGCATGTCATTGGAACTCCCAATCGTAAGGCCACAGATGTTACTACCGGCACTTGTTCCTAAATAAGGAATGCCCGAATCTATAGCGGTTTTTAATTCATCATTTAAATCTTGTTTGTAGAGCTGATCCACTAAAACAAACGTATTTCCGCCGCCAATAAATAGGGCTTCAGCTGTTTTGATGGCTTTTTTTGGGTTGTCAAATTCGTGGAGACCGATGACGGTTTTGTCAATTTTAGAAAACGCTAATTTGACAATTTCGGTATAGGCTTCATGAGTCATCCCTCCAGGCCGCGCGTAGGGCACAAAGAGAATCGTTTCAACGGAATTGAAATGAATTTTTAAAGCGTCCATTAGATATTCTAAATAGCCACTTCCATGCACTGTTGAGGTGCTTGCAATTAGGAGTTTTTTCATTTCTTATAATTTGTTTAACGTGTTTTTAGCGTCTGTTTTTGTAAATTTATTAATATATTTAAATCTGTGTCTAATTAAAGTCTACTTTTTTTAATGAAATTATTTTTTTCTTTACTTCTCTTAAGTTTCATGACTTTAGTAACCATTCAGGCACAACAAATTGAACTTTCAGGTCAGATTATTGCCAATGGAGACCTTGAGGGCATTCATGTGATCAATAAATCGGCGTATAGGTATTCTACTACAGATCAAAACGGGTTTTTTACTATTGAGGTAGGATTGTCAGATTCACTCTATTTTTCATCCATTCAATACATTCCAAAAACAATCGTATTAAGTGCGCAAAATATCAGCACTAAATCTATTACCGTGACGCTATCTGAATCTATTAATGCCTTAGATGAAGTCCTGATTGGAACGCTGTTAACTGGGGATTTGAATTCTGATATTGGTAATTCGGACGCCAAACGCCCCATCGATTTTTATGACTTAGGGATTCCTGGTTATACAGGACCACGTATGAATTTAACCGAACGACGCCTTTTTGAAGCGGATAATGGTCCCTTAATTCCTTTAAGGATACCACCAAGTATTAATTTTTATAAACTTTTAAATATGATTACGGGTCGGACGAAGGTGCTGAAAAAGCAGGCAAAACTAGATTATGATAAGCAAACCATCCGCCGTATAAAAGAGGTTATTGCCCCTCTATTTTTTATTAATCACGAGTTAGAAAAAGAGAAGCGTATGGAGTTTTATTATTTCTGCGCCGATGCTCCCGATTTTCAAGAACGCTGTAGAGAAAAAAGCGATGTAGAGATTTTAGAATTTCTCGAGGTGCAATTGGAAGCCTTCAATAGTGCTAATTTATCTCAAAATTAATGAAGCTTTTAAAAGAAATATCAGTAGACTTGTTATATTTGTAGTATGATTCACACTAGCTTTTTATTTATTAGTGGTACAGAAATTACGTTTATCTTATTTATCGTGATTCTGGTCTTTGGTGCAGATAAAATTCCTGGCATCGCTAAAGGTCTTGGCAAAGGCATGCGAACACTCAAAGATGCGACCAATGATATTAAAGGTGAAATTCAAAAGAGCGCCGATAAAAATGGCATCGACACCTCTATCTCAAAAGATGTAAATGAAGAGATTAACAAAGTAAAAGACGGGCTTAAAGACTTTACAGGGTCTGTACGTCGTAATTTATAAGTCTTATTTTTTTATACTTACCGTGAGGCCATCTCTGATAGGGAGCAAGACGGTTTCTAAACGTGGATCTTCTTTTAATAACGTATTGTATTCTAACACGATTTTTGTAGAAATGTCTGATGGATCGACTGCTTCAATGACTTTTCCACTCCATAACACATTATCAGAAAGAATCACGCCACCAGGGTTTAGTTTGTCAATAATTTGATGAAAATAGTTGATGTAGTTAGATTTGTCGGCATCCATAAACACCAAATCAAATGAGGTGTCTAGAGTTGGGATGATATCCAAAGCCGCACCTAAATGTTGTATGATTTGAGATCCATAACCAGATTTATCAAAATAGGTTCTTTGAAACGCTACCAGTTCTTCATTGATATCAATGGTGTGTAAAACGCCTTTTTTATCTAATCCTTCTGCCAAGCAAAGGGCAGAATAGCCCGTAAATGTCCCTAATTCTAATATCGCTTTTGGGCGTATGAGTTTAGATAAAACACTTAAGACTCGACCTTGATAATGTCCACTCAGCATTCGGGGTTGCAGTATTTTTTGATACGTTTCTCTGGTAAGTGCTTTTAAAAGTGCGGGTTCATCTTCAGAATGTCTTACGACGTAGTCATCCAATTTTTCTGGAATAAAATGCATTTAGGATAAAATTTTATGAATCAGTTTTTCTGCTTCTACTTTGTCATTCCCAAACAACCATCTTAGGGTATTGTCTTCCCAAATTTCATCGTATTGGGTTTGAGAAATCAAGTTTCGATCAATGGCAAGGTCTAATAGTTTCCCAGGATAGGAGGATTGGGCTTCACTTTCCATTTCACCTAAAGGATAGGGGTCGTCTAAGCCCATAATAATTTGACTGCTCCCTTGGCGTTTCAACATCAAATTTAAGGAATCTGTGTCATGAACAAGTGTGTCAAAATAGATGTTTTCATGGCCTACTGCTTTTCGAGGGTGTGTTTTTCCTTCAAATAAATCTGGCCGACCATCAAATCCTTGAATTCGACGTCCAAGATTCATTTGAGCCATTTGACCGCCATGTGCAAAACAAGTTCGGATGTTAGGATAGCGTTCTTGCATCCCGTTTAAGGTGTAAAAGTGATACGCATCCCCACATTGTGCAAGCATCCAAATTAAATGAAAACGCCATGAGGTGTTTTCTAGTTTGATCATTTTTTCACCATCATAAGGGTGTACTTCAATCGCTAGGTTATATTCATTTGCCAATTCAAAAATGGGGTCATTTTCTTTATCAAACACACTACGCCATTGCCCAATACTGTCCATAAAGTGGGTGGGTAGGCAGAGGACTTTTAAATCTAATTCTTTGACACAGCGTTCCATTTCCCATAAAGCACCTTGAATAAAACCGGGGTGTACCACAAATCCACATGTAAATTTTGAAGCATTATCGAGTTGTACTTTGGCGTTAAAATCATTTTGAAAACGCAATGCTTTTTTCATTTCCTCTAAGCGTAATCCGTTTCCATAGAGTTGAGATAAATTTAAAACCACCGCATGGTCAATTTTATTTTCATCCATCCATTCCAGCTTTTCATCTAAGAAAAAACTTGAATGGGTGACCGGCCGACTCCAGCCTTTTTGAAGCATATGTTTTCGTTCGTCATCCACCCAAAAAATTTCCTTATCTTTCATAAACTGAGGAATTTCTTCTGGATAAGGCAATAAATGCGAGTGTCCATTAATACGAAGTTTACGTTTCATATGCTTAAATTTTGTTTGGTGCTTCCATTTTGGAACCACATTTAGAACACGTACGTGTTTCTTCATTTGAATAATAGTGGTCAAATATAACCGGCATATCCGTTTCAATATTATGAAGCACAAAGGGCGCTCTGAACAGTTGGTGGTTGCAATTTTCGCAATACCATTCCAAAGCATCTTCAACGCCTTCGGGACGTGGGTATTCTATGACGATCCCAACCGTATTGGGACCACGTTGTGGAGAATGCGGCACTTTTGAAGGTAATAAATAGATGTCACCTTCTTTTATATGAACATCTTTAGGAACTCCTTTGTCTATTATTTTTAATATAATATCCCCCTCCAATTGATAGAAAAATTCAGGGGTTTCGTTATAATGATAATCCTTTCTGTTGTTGGGACCTCCGACGACCATCACAATAAATTCACCATCATTCCAAACACATTTGTTTCCAACTGGGGGTTTTAATAACGCTCTATTTTCTTCAATCCAGGCTTTAATATTTAATGGAGATACTAGTTTGCTCATCGTTTTTTTTTAGGATTAGATTTATAAAGTTACAAAGATTTTGTGCGACCGCCGTCAACTGGTATGTTTACCCCGTTTATGTAGCTGGCAGCCTCACTTGCCAAAAACACAATTGCATGGGCCGTTTCTTCTGGTTTTGCAAACCGTTTTGCAGGACTGTAGTTTTTCATAATCGCTGTCATTTGCTCTAGACTCGTTTGTGCCTGATGGGCTTTAATTTTAATTATCTCATTCAGACGTTCTGTTTCTGTAAACCCTGGCAACACATTATTAACCGTAATCCCAAAGCTCCCTAATTCAAAAGAAAGCGTTTTACTCCAATTTCCAACCGCATTTCGAATGGTATTACTAACCCCTAAACCTTCAATGGGTTCTTTTACTGAAGTCGAGATGATATTAATGATTCGGCCATAGGATTCCTGTTTCATAAAGGGCACTAGCAATTGAGCAAGTACATGGTTACATTTTAGATGTTGTGTAAAGGCATTTTCAAATTCTTCAAGGCTTGCATCAATGATGGCACCACTTCTTGGGCCTCCCGTGTTATTGACAAGAATATGGAAACTATGATGCTTAAGGATGTAATCTTCTACCTTCAATTTTAAATCCAATGGGTTCATAAAATCTGCAACGATATAATTGTGTTGATCGGTATTTGGTAGTGAAGCAACGACGTCCTTTAATTTGGTCTCATTTCTAGCCACTAAAGTGACTTTTACGCCTTCAGTTGCTAAGGCGAAAGCAGTGGCTTTTCCAATACCCTGAGTACTTCCGCATACAAGGGCATTTTTATGTTCTAAGTTTAATTTCATGAGTTTATAATTCCGAATTAGTAGTCTAATGTTTTTGCAATTGTGTCTTCCCTAAGAATTTCGCTTGTTTCTTTTTGTACTTTTTTAAGAAGCTCATTTAAATTTTCAGAGGCATCAATTTTACGGGCAGATAACAGACTTAAGATCGCTTTATCTTGTGCACGACCAATGGTCATGGCTTCGTTATAGCCAATCGTTTCTTTGAAGGTTACCAAGGAGTATTTTGAATAATATTCATATGGAAATTCGCTTTCTAAAGCCATTTCTATTTTTCGTTTCTCTTGAAATAGAGGGTTGGCGATATGATCTTTCATTTCGTGGAAGTTATCAATTGCTAAATCTGCAATTGCATCGGTATCTACTTTTCGATGTGCTTCAAAAGCTTTTAAGGTTGTTTCCCAATCGCCATTATGAAGGTCTAAAAACCGATCAAATTCTACAACATCTTCAAACGAGGCATTCATGCCTTGCCCATAAAATGGAACAATTGCGTGTGCAGAATCTCCCAACAACAGACTGTGACCTTTATACTGCCATGGAAAACACTTGACCGTTCCTAATGGGGCTGTTGGGTTTTCGAAAAACTCATCTGTCAAATTGGGCATTAAGTTCAGCGCGTCTGGGAATTCTTTCTGAAAAAATTCAGTGACAATTTCAGGCGTTGTTAGGTTGTTGAAATTGTATTCGCCGGTCTCATAACTCAGAAACAGGGTTACGGTGAAACTCCCATCCAAATTGGGCAAGGCTATGATCATAAAATCACCTCTTGGCCAAATATGAAGCGCATTTTTATAGGCCTTAAAATCGCCATTTTCTTTAGGCTGAATGGTTAATTCTTTATAACCATGCGTAAGGTAATTTTGAGAAAAACTAAATAAAAATTTACGGTCGTTAAAATAACTTTTTCTCAAGGAAGAACCTGCGCCGTCAGTCCCAAAGATGAGGTCGGCAGAGACCCTAAAAGCAGCCCCTGAAACGGAGTCTTCAAAACAGCCAACTTTGGCTTCAAAATCGACTTTAGTACAGCGTTTTTCAAACTCAATAGTCACAGTGTCAAGTGCTTCTGCTTCGTCCAGCAAGAGTGCTGTTAGCAATTCTCTAGAAATAGAATTAATAGACTCATTTTCGCGTCCACTATAGTTTGATAGAAATGTATGTCCTTCAGTATCGTGTATCATTCGGCCGTTCATTGGGATGCATAAGGACGCCACTTTTGATTCTAACCCTACGAGTTTAATCGCTTTGAGTCCACGGTTTGAAAACGCCAAATTAATGGAGCGTCCCGCACTAATATCGACCGTTCGTAAATCGGGGCGCATTTCTATGACTCGCACTTTATACCCCCGCTGACCAAGTCTTAGCGCTAATAAAGATCCACAGAGACCCGCTCCAATAATTAAGATATTTTCTTGTTTAGGCATTCAGGATTAGTTTTAAGAGTTCAACCATTTTATAAACATCTTCAAATGAGTTGTAAAAAGGGGTTGGAGCGCAACGAATCACATCAGGGGTTCGCCAATCTGTGATCACATGCGCGGCTGTGAGTTTTTCATGTAACGATTTATCAGCATTTTTTACTTGGATCGATAGCTGACACCCTCTTTGATTAGGGTCTTTTGGGGTGATAATAGAAATGCGGTCATTCTTTAATTCTAAGATGAGGTATTCTAAATAGCCCGTGAGTTGTATTGATTTTTTTCGTAGAGCATCCATTCCGACTTCATTAAAGAGTTCCAGAGACGCTTTAATTGCGGCCATTGATAAAATGGGGGGGTTGCTTAGCTGCCAGCCTTCGGCGCCTGGAATGATGTCTAAGGGTTGACGCATGTCAAAACGGGTGGCTTTATTTTGACTCCACCAGCCTGCAAATCGTTTTAAGGAGGTGTCATGTGCATAGCGTTCGTGCACAAAAATGCCCCCCAAACTTCCAGGGCCAGAATTCATGTATTTATAAGTACACCAAGCTGCAAAATCGACTCCAGAATCATGAAGGTTCGGTTGAATGTTTCCGACGCCATGTGCCAAATCAATGCCAACTTTACATCCTTTTTGATGCCCCAGCTCCGCAATTTTCTTCAAATCTAAAGATTGCCCTGTATAGTAATTGACGCCGCCTATTAATAATAAAGCAATTTCATCGCCCTGCGTTTCTAAAAGAGACTCTAAATCATCTATATTTAAAAGTGTTTCCCCTTTTCGAGGCAACCATTCAATTAGTGATTTAGCAGGATCAAACCCATGAAATTGTAATTGCGTTTCAACCGCATATCGATCCGATGGAAATGCATCACTTTCAATGACAATTTTAAACTTAGTTTTGGTGGGTTGATAAAAGGAAACCATCATTAAATGAAGGTTCGTGGTAAGCGTGTTCATAATGACCACTTCAATGGGTTTTGCACCCACAATTTCCGCCATACTTTCTGTAAGAAATTCATGGTAAGGCATCCACGGGTTTTTGGCTTCAAAATGGCCTTCTACCCCCAAGTTGGCCCAATCATCTAACTCTTGCTGTATGTGATTTTTGGTCTGTTTTGGTTGCAGTCCCAATGAGTTTCCTGTAAAATATAACCACTCCTCTCCATCGGCGTTTTTTGGAATATGAAATTTATTCCGGAAGTGTGCTAAGGGATCTTTTTGATCTTGTTCTTTAGCACATTCGATTCCTGGGGTGTAGCTTGTCAACATTTTGCAGTTTGAATTCTCTCAAAAATAGACATTTTTGATTTAAAATAAAATGGAATCGGTGCTTTAAAATTAATGCGTCGATTTAAGTAAGTGTGGGAATTTATTTTGAAATTTTCGCAATCGGGGAATAGATACATTTCGGATATAAGAGTTGTTCGGATGAAGGCGCTCATAATTTTGATGATAGTCTTCGCCAATCCAGAATTTTTGGAACGGATAGACTTCTGCGGCAACGGTTACATTTAGCTGCGAAGAAAGGGCTTCTTTTTTCTGAACTATAATTGTTTTTTGGTCTTCATTTTGATAAAAAATAATCGATCGGTATTGGGAGCCTCTGTCTGGGCCTTGTCCATTAACTTGAGTCATGTTTTGGGACCCAAAATAAACGTCCACTAGTGTTTTAAAACTCACAATGGTTGGATTATATATGACTTCGACCGCTTCAGCGTGACCTGTTCTTCCGGTATTACTTTTTTGATAGGTTGGATTCTCACTGTGGCCACCTGCATAGCCATTGATGACTTCAGAAACGCCGTTGACACTTTCATAGACAGCCTCTACACACCAGAAACATCCACTTGCAAAATAAGCTTTTGCCATTCCGTTTTCTAATGGGACTTCGATTGGAGGGGTCGTAACTTGAGTATGCTGCGAGCTAGTCTTATTTTTGTTTGTTTGACAGCTAGTAACGCTAATGGTTAAGCAAATCAGTAAAGTAGTAAGATGTTTCATGGGCGTAATTTTTATTAGTTAAAATTACAAAGGCTATTTTATAATAGTGTGAAAATTATATTAAATAAAAAAGCCCTCATTAAAAATGAAGGCTTTGAAATTTTCGAAGTGAAAAAATTACAGTTTAGTAAACAATTTTTCCATTTTTTCTTTTTGTTCTTCAGCCAAAGCCGCATCTACTAAAATTCGACCACTGTGTTCATCAGTGATAATTTTTTTACGAGATGCAATTTCCATTTGTACTTGTGGTGGAATCGTAAAATAAGACCCTCCAGAAGCACCTCTTTCGATCGGTACAATGGCTAAACCATTTTTAACGTTCGTGCGTATTTTACTGTATGCTTTTACAAGACGCTCCTCTATATTCTTTTTATAATCTTCAGATTTTGCTAGTAAAAGTGTTTCTTCTTTTTCAGTTTCAGCAAGAATGGCATCAAGATCCGCCTTTTTGTGCTTCAAATGTACTTCGCGTTCTTCCAAACGTTCTTTTGTAGAAGTAATCACTACATTTTTTTGTTCGATTTGAGCGCTAAATTCTTTGATGTGTTTGTCCGCCAACTGAATTTCTAGTTCTTGAAATTCAACTTCTTTAGTTAATGAATTAAACTCGCGATTGTTACGCACATTTTTTTGTTGTTCAGTATATTTTTTAATTAAGCCAGTCGCTTCTTCAATAAGAATCTTTTTAGATTTTATTTGATTGTCAATTTCAGCGAGGCTATCCTCCAGTTTCTGAACTCTATTTTTGAATCCTTCAACATCATCTTCTAAATCTCTAACTTCTAAAGGAAGCTCTCCTCTTACATTTCTAATTTCGTCAACTCTTGAGTCGATTAATTGTAAATCATAAAGCGCTCTTAAGCGTTCTTCTACGGTTAGTTCTTTCTTTTTAGCCATGCTTATATATACTTTACGGGATTTGTGTTTGTCTTTGATAAAAGGACTGCAAAATTAGTAATTTTTTTCTTAAGATAAGCAACTAAAATATTTTTTATGTGCGCTTCGCTTTCATAGTGGCCTATATCGGCCAATAATAGGTCATTTTCTGCTCTGAAAAAATCATGATATTTTAAATCTGAGGAGATAAACGCATCAGCACCAGCAGCTTTAGCAGCTTCTATGGCAAAGCTTCCGGACCCTCCTAAAACCGCCACTTTTTGAATTGGGCTGTCTAATAATTTCGAATGGCGTATCACGGAACAATTTAGACGGATTTTTACAAATTCTAAGAAAGAAACTTCATTCATCGGTTGTTCTAACTGCCCAATCATTCCCATACCAATATGTTGATTTTTATTTTCAAGGGGGATAATTTCATAAGCAACCTCTTCATAAGGGTGGTTATTCAAGAGTGCTTTCAAAATCCTTTTCTCCAGATGTTTTTCAAAACTGACCGTAATTTTTGTTTCGCTAACGTTTTGTAATGTGTTTTTCTCCCCGATGACAGGGTTCGAATTCTCATTTCCTTTATACGTTCCAGTTCCAGAACTATTAAAACTACAGTGGTCATAATTCCCAAGACTTCCTGCACCACTTTCAAATAAAGCGGTTCTTATTGTTTCCGCGTCGTTTTCTGGCACATAAGTGGTTAATTGTTTGATGGTGCCGGCTTGCGGAATTAAGATCACTTTGTGTTGAAGTTCCAAAATTTCACAAAGACCTGCGTTAGAACCTTCAAAAACATTATCAAGAGCTGTATGAATGGCATAAATCGCGATTTTATGTTCGATGGCCTTTATTAAAACACGCTCAACATAAGAGTTTCCAGTGATTTTTTTAAGCCCTTTGAAAATAATGGGATGAAAACTCACAATCAAATTACAGTGGGTTTCAATGGCTTCATCCACGACCGCTTCAAGCGTATCTAATGTGACCAAAATCCCTGTTACTTTGGTTGTTTTATCGCCGACTAAAAGTCCTACGTTGTCAAACTCTTCTGCGTATGCAAGCGGGGCTAAGGCCTCTAAATGCGTGATCACATCCTGAACTATCATAAGTTTTTGTTTAACTTCAAAGATAAAATAATTACTTTCGTTGCGGTGAAGCTTTTTAGAAAAATATTATATCCCTTTGTACCCCTTTATTATGTGGCGGTATTTTTTAGAAATAAATTCTATGATTGGTCGATTTTCTCATCCAAATCCTATGAGTTTCCATTGATTTGTGTCGGCAATTTATCGACGGGCGGGACAGGAAAAACGCCGATGATTGAATATTTAATATCAGTCTTAACTCCCAAGTTTCAAATCGCCACTCTAAGTCGTGGGTATGGTCGAGACTCTAAAGGGTTTTTGATTGCCGGACCCCAATCCACTTCCAAAGATCTTGGCGATGAGCCATTCCAAATCTATAATAAATTTAAAAATATTACGGTTTCGGTTGATGCCGATCGCCAACATGGATTAAATCGTCTAATAGAAAAAGACCCTTTGTTAGAGGTTGTTTTACTCGATGACGCCTTTCAGCATCGAAAAGTCACAGCAGGCCTTAATATTCTGTTAACCGCGTTCGATCAACTGTATTGTGATGATTTTGTACTCCCTACTGGTAATTTGAGAGAACCTAAATCGGGTGCTAAACGAGCAGACGTCATTGTGGTGACCAAATGCCCAATAGATTTGAGCAATGAGCTAAAAACGGAGATTACCAATCGTTTGAAACTAGAATCCACTCAATTGGTATTTTTTAGTAGTATTGAGTATGGTGATGCGATTATCTCTTCAAATTCAAATCGAGAGCTAATGGATTTAAAAGGGACTCATTTTACATTGGTGACTGGGATTGCAAACCCAGCTCCGTTAGTGTCCTATTTGACTACAATGGGGCTTGATTTTGAGCATTTAAACTATAAAGATCACCATGAGTTTTCTAAATCTGAATTGGAGCTCATTCATTCCAAATCCATCGTTGTGACTACCGAAAAAGATTTTTCAAGATTAAATAAGGATGCCAATGATTCTATATTTTACTTACCGATTCAACTTAAAATTGATAAAGCCTCGGAATTTGAGCATTTGGTAGTGACATATGTTGGAAGTTTTTAGAATACTCAAACAACATGATCAGAAAATACACCACAAAAGATAAATCAAGAGTCTTCGAATTATTTCGACTAAACACGCCTAACTATTTTGATGCCACTGAACAAAGCGATTTGGAGAATTATCTTAAAAATCAATTAGAGGATTATTTTGTTTACATAGAAAACTCTAAAATTATAGGAGTAGGAGGGATCAATTATTCTTTTGAAGAAAAGGTGGCCTGTATTTCTTGGGATATCATAGACCCTAAATGGCAAGGAAGGGGCATCGGTAAAAAATTAATACAGTTCAGAATTAATCATATCAATGAAAACCCAAAGATTGAAATCATTAGAGTCAGAACGAGTCAGTATGCCTTTCAATTTTATGGAAAAATGGGTTTTGAGTTAGATAAAATAGAAAAAAATTATTGGGCTAAAAACTTTGATTTGTATTTAATGCAGATGAAGAATAGTCTCAGCAATAACTCCGTATAAAATTAATCGACCAAATCCTCTACAGATTTTCTATTTAACTTTTATTTTCTAAATTAGCTGTGCAAAACACACAACCAATCATGGAACAACGATTGACAATGATAACTTTAGGGGTTTCGGATTTAAATAAATCAACTGATTTTTATGAGTCAAAATTTGGTTGGAAAAAATCTAAATCGAGTCATGAATACATTTCATTCTTCACTCTCAATGGAATTCAACTTGCTATTTACGAAAGAAATGAACTTGCGAATGACGCAACGGTCAACTCTGATGGAAATGGTTTTAAAGGATTTACGATTTCCTACAATGTAAGATCTGAAAAAGCAGTTAATTCCTTGATTGAAAAATTAAGAACAAATGGAGTTAATATCATTAAGGAACCTCAAAAGGTAACTTGGGGCGGTTACAGTAGCTATATCTCAGATTTAGATGGAAATTTATGGGAAATTGCCTTTAATCCTTTTCTTGAATTGGATAAAAATGGAAGTGTGAGGAACTAAATCTAATTTTCATTTCAGATTTAATTAACCTTCAACCTATAAATCAAATCGACAATACGACTTGAATAACCAGTCTCATTATCGTACCATCCAATAATTTTCACCATCGTACCAATCACGGATGTCATTTCGGCATCAAAAATACAGGAATGCGTATTACCGACAATATCAATGGATACAATAGGGTCTTCAGTATATTCGACAATCCCTTTAAGCGATGTCTCAGCAGCCGCTTTAAACGCTTGATTAATGGCCTCAACAGAGGTTTCCCTTTTTACATTAAATGTAATGTCGGTTAGCGAACCATTAATCACTGGAACGCGAATGCCACAGCCACCGATACAGTTGGCCAACTCTGGAAAAATCTTAGTTAATGCTTTTGCCGCGCCCGTCGTTGTGGGAACAATGGACTGACCCGCCGCACGGGCACGTCTTAAATCTTTATGCGGTTGATCGTGTAAACTTTGATCGGTTGTATAGGAATGTACCGTTGTAATATATGCCTGGTTGATGCCACAAAGCGCATTGATAATAGAGAGCATTGGTGCCGCATTGTTGGTGGTACAGGAGGCGTTCGAAATGACTAAATCAGTTTCATCTAACAAATCGTCATTCACACCTATAACGATAGTTTTTAGACTGTCATCCGTAGGAGGGACGCTCAAAATGACTTTTGAGGCGCCATTATTAATATGATGAACTAAGTCGCTTTTTGTTTTAAATTTCCCAGTAGCTTCAATGACGATATCTACATCATAAGGAATCCAATTGAGGTCTCTAGGATGGTTTTCGTTTAATAATGGAATCGCAGTGCCATCAAAAAGAAGGTACGTATCGTTGCTAGAAACAGATCGCTTTAAGCGGCCGTGAATGCTATCGTATTTGAGTAGATGTGCCAAGGTTTTGGCGTCTGCCAGATCATTTATAGCAACCACCTGAATGGTCGGATGCTCTAATAAAAGTCTAAATACGCGTCGACCAATACGCCCAAAGCCGTTGATAGCAACCCGTACCATGGTTAGTTGATGTGTTTTTGAGCTTTATAAGAAGATCTTACTAAGGCACTACTTTCTACATGGCGAAAGCCAAGTTCTAAACCAATTGTTTCGTATTCTTTGAATTGATCGGGGGTGATGAATTGCTTTACGGGTAAATGTTTTTTACTCGGTTGCAGGTATTGACCAATGGTCACTACATCTACATTTGCATTTCTTATGTCGTGAAGTGTTTCAATCACTTCATCGCGCGTTTCGCCGAGTCCCAACATGAGTCCTGTTTTGGTTCGGCGTTGTCCTTGGTCTTTTAGGTATTTTAAAACCCCTAAACTTTTATCATATTTTGCTTGAATGCGAACTTCTCGCGTTAAGCGTCTAACGGTTTCCATGTTGTGAGAAACAACTTCTGGCGCCACGTTAATAATCCTATCAATATGTTTTTCAATCCCTTGAAAATCGGGGATTAATGTCTCCATGGTTATGTTTGGATTCATGCGTCTCACCGCTTTAACGGTTTCAGCCCACATAATACTCCCCATGTCTTTTAGGTCATCTCTATCGACACTCGTTAGTACGGCGTGTTTAATGTCCATGATTTTAATGGAACGGGCCACTTTTTCAGGCTCATCCCAATCCACAGTTTCTGGACGTCCAGTTTTAACACCGCAAAACCCACAAGATCGAGTACAAATATTACCTAAAATCATAAAAGTAGCCGTGCCTTCACCCCAGCATTCACCCATATTAGGGCAGCTTCCTGAAGCACAGATTGTGTTAAGGTTATATTTATCAACAAGCCCTCTTAGTTCAGTGTATTTTTTGCCAGTTGGCAGTTTGACACGAAGCCATTTTGGTTTAGGTTGACGTACAATTGGGTCTGAAAGGATTTCTACAGCCATGCGTTCATTTTGATGTTACAAAGATACAAAGTATTCTTATAAATTAATCATAAAAGAGTAAGATACCACACGCTAAAACCAATTAAAAATACAATGCCAAAACAGCTCATAAGATGCATCAATTTGGAGGGGTGCCACGCCGTTGGTGTGTGTTTGCTTGAAATTAAAATATAGTTTACCACTGCATAAAAGGGTGCTGTTAAAAATGACAGTACCGTAGCAGTTTTAATGAGGGTTCCCATATCTGAAAGGAAGAAAAAATAAATACTAAGTGTTCCTGAAATTAGAATGAGACTCCAAATTAAATAGCCTCTTTCGAAAGTTTTTTTAAATAATAACTCAGTTGTTTTATGCATTGAACGCGGAGACGCATCTAGAGCTGTTAGGGTGGTGCTAAACAGGGTCGTAAACGCCGCAATTCCAATAATTACATAAGCCCATTGTCCCAAGCTTTGGGTATACATTTCAATAAGTTGTACAGAAAATGTTCCGGCGCTATTACTAAAGCTTGCGCCCGTCGGATACATGATTAAAGCACCTAATGCTACAAAACTAACCCCTAAAATAATCGTTCCTAAATAGCCGATGTTAAAGTCTAATAATGCTGTTTTTGGATTTCTTTTTTCGATACTTATTTTTTGCTTTTCGGTGGTCCATAAGGAATGCCACACCGAGACATCTAAGGGTGCTGGCATCCAGCCCATAAACGCAATTAAAAATGTAATTTCGAGACTTCCTTTGGGGAGAGTCTGTGTAAATGTGAATGGGTAGTTTGAAGTATTGATCGCCATTACTGTCGCCGCCAAAGTGGTAAAAGTTAAAGTGATAATTATAATTTTCATCATCACATCCAAAAAACGATATTTCCCAATGTTTAACAGGATAAAACAAATGCTAAGAATTACAATGGTCCAGATTTTTACGCTAATAAAATCTCCAAACAATGAAGTCGCTATTCCTGCTGTTACGATGGTCACAGCGGCTTGAATGGTAAACATAGTTAAGAATGTTATTAGGCCGTATAAAACCAAAACGCCGTCTCCTAATTTTTGATAGCCTTCTAGCAAGCTTTCGCCTGTAGCACTTGCATAGCGTGGACCATATTGAAAAAATGGATATTTTACCAAATGAATGAGGAGTAAAGCCCAAATCAAACCAAAGCCAAAATCGGCACCTGCCCGCGTCGATTGTACCAGATGAGAAACGCCGATAGCCGCGCCAGCAAACAAAAGACCTGGGCCTAGTTTTTGAAAAAAACGTTTCATTTTTTTGTTAATATAATTTCAGCTAAAAGCTTTTTGGCTCTTAAGAGTTTGATTTTTACATTATTTAAAGGGATTTGAATTTCCTTTGAAATTTCGTCATAAGACAACTCTTGAAAATAGCGCAAATTAATCACTTGTTGATAGTGCGGTTTTAACTTTTTGATATCTTTAAGTAAAGCCGCCAAATTTTGTTCTGTGATGAGTTTGTCTTCTGGTGAGGGGGATCCGTCCTGAATTTTATACACTCGTTTTTCATCTTCTTCAGATGTTTGGTTGCTGAGCGTTGTTTTTTGTTTTCTTAAACGATCAGAATGGGTATTTTTTGCAATGGTGATGAGCCATGTTTTGAATTTAAATTTCTCATCAAAGGATTCAATCTTTTCAAAGGCTTTGGAAAACGTCTCAATAGTAATGTCCTCTGCATCATTTTCATTTTGAGTGCGTTTAATCAAAAATCCATAAACATCATTCCAAAACGTATGCAGTAAGGTATTGAATGCAATTTGATCATTTTGTTTTGCTTTTTGAATGAGGTCGTTTACTTCCAATGAAAATGATTTGACTTATTAGTGAAGATAAATATACTAAATTGAACCATAACAATTTCCTTTATTTAAAATGAAAATGTACTACGCATGTTCAGGTTCAGAGCAATCTTTGTATTCGTCAGGAGTTTTGCCGCAAAAACCACAGGCTTCTCCATCTTTATTAATCATGGGGTTTTGACTGGCACAAGTTCCTGCAAATTCACCATCTTTTTTTGCCCACAATTTTATGGAAATTCCTCCAACAGCAATTCCTAAAAGCACTAATGTAATTAAAAATAGAGTCATCATGAATTTTTTACAAAGATACACTTTTCAATAATATGTGAAAGTAGATTTTATAAGCGTTATGTGACTTTTTTTTATTTCTGTGTCCTATATGAAAACCTAAAAAATTGATTATTATGAAAAAATTATTTGCAGAATTTTTCGGAACCTTTTGGCTCGTTTTTGGCGGATGTGGGAGTGCAATTTTTGCTGCAGGATATCCTGAGTTAGGCATTGGATTTGTTGGCGTCGCTCTTGCGTTTGGATTGACTGTTATGACGATGGCATTTGCCGTAGGTGCAATTTCTGGAGCACATTTTAATCCAGCCGTTACCCTTGGATTATGGGCGGGTGGTCGTTTCGAAACAAAAGATATATTAGGCTATATTATATCTCAAGTTCTTGGAGGTGTTGTTGCAGCCGCTACTTTATTTTTAATTGTTTCTGGAAAATCTGACTTTGTTTCTGTTGGAAGTTTTGCAGCCAATGGGTATGGAGACCTGTCTCCAGGTGGCTATTCGATGAGTTCTGTCCTTATCACTGAATTTGTAACCACCGCTTTTTTTGTCATTATCATTCTTGGGAGTACGGGTCGAAAGGCGACCAGAAAATTTGCGCCAATTTCTATTGGGTTAGCCCTCACCTTAATTCATTTGATTAGCATTCCTATTTCAAATACCTCTGTAAACCCAGCACGATCTACAGGCCAAGTATTGTTTGCTCAGGGCGATTATTCTAGTCAATTATGGCTATTTTGGTTGGCACCGATAGCAGGCGCTATTGTTGCGGGTCTTGTTTGTAGACTAAGTAAAAAATCAGGTTAAATTTATCTATTATAAATAAATAACGGCGCACTAAAGTGCGCTTTTACAGGATATTGACTTCTGATTCTAAATCAATATCAAAAATAAGTTTCACTGCTTTTTGAATTTGAATAGAGAGGTTTAAAATGTTTTCTCCAGAAGCACCTCCATAGTTGACCAAAACTAAGGCTTGTTTGTTGTGCACCCCATAATTGCCAAAAGTCTTTCCTTTAAATCCAGTCGTTTCAATCAACCATCCTGCAGGAACTTTAACGTCTACTTCAGATACTTTATAGTGCGGAATTAGTGGAAATTGAGATTTTAAAACTTCAAATTTAGAATAAGAAATCATTGGATTTTTAAAAAAACTACCACTATTTCCAAGAATTTTAGGGTCGGGAAGTTTAGTGTTCCTAATCGAAATCACTGCTTTTGACACCTCTTGAATGGATGGATTATTTATGCCATTTTTTTGAAGTTCAGATTCAATAGCACCGTAATTTATTTTAATAGAGTGGTTCTCGGTACTTAACTCAAACACTACTGAAGTGATTATGTATTCTCCTTTTAATGCATGTTTGAAAATTGAATTTCGGTAGCCAAATTCGCATTCATCTTTGGAGAAAATTTTGAGTTCTTTTGTTTGGATATTTATGGCTTCACAGCTTACAAATCTATCTTTTAGCTCTACGCCATAGGCTCCAATATTTTGAATAGGAGCCGTCCCTACATTTCCAGGGATTAACGATAAATTTTCGAGCCCTCCAAAATCTTTGCTCAGACACCAACTCACAAATTCGTGCCAGCTTTCACCTGCGCTAACCTGAACTTTTACTCGTTCGTTAGATGTTGAAATCACCGAAATCCCTTTGAGATTTATATGCAGTACTAAGGCATCAATATCTTTGGTGAGTAACATATTACTCCCACCTCCAAGTATAAATAAGTGAGATGGATTTGTGTTTAAAACGTCTATTAAACCTTTCAGAGAGTCAATCGATACAAATTCTTGAGCATTCACATTCATTCCAAACGTATTGAAAGACTGAAGCGATATGTTTTTTTTAATATCCATTAGGAGTTATACTGAATGAGTGCAGCTTTCAAAATAGCGACGGAGGTTCTAAGGTCTTCTTTTTTGAGTACGTACGCAATGCGCACTTGGTTTTTTCCGAGGCCTTTTGTTGAATAAAAACCTGCCGCAGGAGCGACCATAATGGTTTCATTATTTAGTCTAAAGTCTTCTAATAACCACTGTGCAAATACATCAGAATCTGATACAGGTAATTCTACGATACAGTAAAAAGCACCCTTAGGTTTGGCAACTTTAACCCCTTCAATTTTTTCAAGTTCTTCAACTAAAACATTTCTTCGTTCAACATATTCAGAAATAACGTCATCAAAATAACTATCTGGAGTTTCTAATGCGGCCTCACTGGCAATCAGTGCATAACTAGGAGGCGATAAGCGTGCTTGTGCAAATTTAAGAGCGGTATCAAGTACCAATTTATTTTTGGTCACAATACACCCAATTCGAGCGCCACACATGCTGTATCGCTTCGAGACAGAGTCAATTATGATGGCATTCGATTCGAGTCCTTCTTCTTGCATGATGGAGTAATGTTCGTGACCATCATAGGTGAATTCGCGATAAACTTCGTCTGCAATCAAAAATAAATCATGTTTTTTAACAAGGATAGCGAGTTGTTTAATTTCAGCTTTACTGTATAAATAGCCTGTAGGATTCCCTGGGTTACAAATTAAAATTGCTTTTGTTTTTGGTGTAATCAATGCTTCAAAGTCGGCAATAGGCGGTAAGGCAAAATTTGAATCTATGCTAGAAACAACTGGCACAACATTCACCCCTTGAGCCGTTGAAAACCCGTTGTAATTCGCATAAAATGGTTCTGGGATAATCACTTCGTCCTCGGGGTCCATAATACTCCCAAACGTAAAAAAGAGGGCTTCACTTCCCCCAGTGGTGATAATGATATTATCGAAACTGACATGGATGTCATTTTTTTTATAATAGGCGGCCAATTTTGTGCGATACGTTTCTGATCCTTCCGATCGACTGTAAGTCAAGACCTCTAAAGTGTTATTTTTTACAGCATTTAGTGCGATTTCGGGTGTTTTAACGTCAGGTTGTCCAATATTCAAATGATAGACTTTGACCCCTTCTTTTTTTGCATGTTCAGCGAAAGGCACTAATTTTCTAATAGGCGATTGTGGCATTTTGGCCCCTTTCTGAGAGATTTTTGGCATTGTTTTGATGTATCTATTGCTTACAAATTTATCTTAAAGTTTGTACAAAATAAAGTGCTTTATCAATTTATTTAAAAAAATCAGTCGTATATTGTAATATAACCCAAATTGCCTACAACATGAGCCTATACAAATCCCATTGTATGCTTATTTTTATTTGTTTAAATTTAAGCGTATTTCCTCAACAAAATTTTGAACTTCAAAACGTAAAAAGCACTAAGATACATTTTCGATTAGTAAATAATCTTATTGTCCTCCCTGTAACAATTAATGGTGTCCCTTTGTCATTTTTATTAGATACGGGCGTTTCAAGACCAATTATCTTTAATTTTTTCAACTTAAAAGACCAGCTATCTATCCACCAAACAGAATTAAACCAAATTCAAGGCTTAGGAACCAATGCGACGATTGAAGTTTTGCGATCCACCAATAATACAATTATAATTGG
The DNA here is from genome assembly GCA_949499105.1 of Formosa sp. Hel1_33_131. Taxonomy (GTDB): domain Bacteria; phylum Bacteroidota; class Bacteroidia; order Flavobacteriales; family Flavobacteriaceae; genus Hel1-33-131. The sequence goes on from CATEFX010000062.1 coordinate 50,175, forward strand.
AGATGCGATACATAAAAGCCATGATTTGTTCGCAATTACCGACGCCTCCATTAACTTCGCTCCTAGTTTAGGGTTTGAAATTCATGGGATTATAGGATATGATGTTTTTAAAGATTTTGTGGTTGAAGTCAATTACAGTCAAAAGTTTATTAAACTTCATGATCCCAAGTTTTATACTCCAAAATTTTCAAATAAATGGCGGCAGTTACCCTTGAGGTTCTACAATAAAAAACCAATCATTGAAGCTGCTGTGTCCATAGAAGGTCAGGAAATCCCCGTGAATCTATTAATTGATACCGGAGGAAGTGATGCGATATGGCTGTTTGAAGATTCAACGCAATCAATCTCAATTCCAGAAAACTCCTTTGACGATTTTTTAGGCAAAGGTCTTAGTGGAGCCATTTTCGGGAAACGAGCGGAACTAGAGTCGTTTCGACTGTCAGATTTTAAGTTAAGAAATGTAAATGTTGCATTCCCAGAATCTTCATCGGTCCACAAAGAAAGGATATATACGTTACGAAATGGGAGTTTAATGGGGGAGGCCTTGCATCATTTCAACTGGGTTTTTAATTATAAGTCACAATGGGTCGCATTTAAGAAAAATAGCGACTTCAACGATCCTTTTAAGTATAATAAAAGTGGAATTGTGATGCAATATTCAGGGGTTCAATTGGTTAAAAAGACATCATGGGTCCCCGATAAGACGTCTGGCAACTCGTCTTCTCAAAGTTCAAAGACTATTAAATACTCACCTTCCTACGGGATTGAAGTTGTCCCAGAATTAGTTATTTCAGAAATAAGACCATCTTCCCCAGCTGCGATTGCAGGCCTTAAAATTGACGATGTTGTGATTTCCATCAATTCTCAAAAATTAAGTTCATTGACACTACAAAAAGCGATTGAACAATTTTATGGGGCGGATGGGAAGCGCATCAAAATGATTATAGAACGCAACGGTGTTCTCATGAAATTTCAATTTAGACTCCAAGATTTATTACATAAAAAAAGCACCAATTAAGGTGCTTTAGTTTAGGAGTGAAGGTTTTGAGCTTATTGCTCTATAACACTTTTGTCTTTATCTCCAATGACACTAGACTTGCTAGAATCAATGACCGTTCCTTTGATTTTTAAAGCAACTGTAGGCGTATCTGCATTAGAAGTAACGGTAATCGTTTTTCGAATTGGATTCACTCTTTTAGTATCGTACTTGACTTCAATCTCACCGTTTTCTCCAGGTAAAATAGGCGCTGTAGGTTTTTTAGGCACAGTACAACCACAACTTGATTTAACTGCAGAAACAATTAAGGGCGCATTCCCTGTGTTTTTAAATTTGAAGACACGTACGCCATCGGATCCTTTTTCAATGGTTCCATAATCAATTGTTTCCGATTCAAATTCAATTTTAGCTATTTTGTCTTGTGCATATATCCCTAAATTAAAGAGGAAAATTAATGCTAGTGTAAAAATCTTTTTCATATTGTGATGTTTGTTAATGTAAATTTAGTCACTTTTTATTCAAACTGCAAAAATGCACTCATATAAATTCAATTATTAATTCTAAAGAAAATAAAATATAAGTACTTTTGTAAATTAACATTCAAAAACTATTCTAAAGTATGTCAATTCCTTCCAAATATGATGCAGCAGCTGTTGAAAACAAGTGGTATGACTATTGGATGACCAATAAGTATTTTCATTCGACTCCCGATTCTAGAGAGCCCTATACGATTGTCATCCCACCACCAAACGTCACCGGTATTTTACATATGGGTCATATGCTGAATAATACGATTCAAGATGTGTTAGTACGTCGGGCACGTTTGCAGGGAAAAAATGCCTGTTGGGTCCCTGGAACGGACCATGCTTCTATTGCGACAGAAGCCAAGGTTGTAGCCAAACTTAAAGAACAAGGGATTGATAAAAATGACCTTTCTCGAGAAGCGTTTATGAAACACGCTTGGGATTGGACCGACGAATATGGCGGCGTTATTCTCGAGCAATTAAAAAAACTAGGGTGTTCTTGTGATTGGGATCGTACAAAATTCACCATGGATGATGATATGAGTGAATCTGTGATTAAAGTCTTTATTGATTTATTTAATAAAGGAATGATTTACAGAGGGTTTAGAATGGTCAATTGGGATCCTCAAGCCCAAACAACCTTGTCTGACGAAGAAGTGATTTATGAAGAACGACAAGGGAATTTATATTATTTAAATTATAAGATTCAAGATAGTGATGAGGTCATCACAATTGCAACCACACGCCCTGAAACCATTTTAGGAGATGCTGCAATATGTATCAATCCAAACGATGAACGTTATACACATCTAAAAGGAAAAAAAGCGATTGTACCCTTATGTGGTCGGGTGATTCCGATTATTGAAGATGAGTATGTCGATATTGAATTTGGAACAGGCTGTCTAAAAGTGACGCCAGCTCACGATATTAACGATAAGGCCCTTGGAGAAAAATACCAGCTAGAAGTCATCGATATTTTTAATGCCGATGCAACACTCAATAGTTTTGGACTCCATTATGAAGGAAAAGATCGATTTGTCGTTCGAAAAGAAATTGCTACAGAGTTAGAATCCAAAGGGTATCTCATTAAAACCGAACCACATGTTCATAAAGTTGGAACTTCGGAACGTACAAAAGAAGTGATTGAACCTCGACTTTCTGATCAGTGGTTTTTAAAAATGGAAACGCTCGCAAAACCAGCAATCAAAGCAGTTTTAGAAGATCAAACCATCAACTTATTTCCAAAAAAGTTTGAAAACACCTATCGCCACTGGATGGAAAATATTCGTGATTGGAATATTTCAAGACAATTATTTTGGGGTCAACAGATACCAGCGTATTTTTATGGTGATGGTAAAGATGACTTTGTAGTCGCCGAATCTATTGAAAAAGCGTTAGAATTAGCAAAAGTCAAATCTGGAAACACCCAATTAAGTATTCAAAATTTAAAACAAGATAAGGATGTTTTAGATACTTGGTTTTCGTCTTGGCTATGGCCTATGTCCGTGTTTGATGGGATCCGAAATCCAGAAAATGAAGACATCAAGTATTACTATCCAACCAATGACTTAGTTACGGGGCCAGATATTTTATTTTTCTGGGTCGCGCGTATGATTGTTGCTGGCCACGAATATAAAGATCAAAAGCCTTTTACCAATGTTTACTTTACGGGGCTTGTGCGTGATAAACAACGCCGTAAAATGAGCAAATCTTTGGGGAATTCTCCAGATGCTTTAAAACTTATCGAAAACTTTGGTGCCGATGGCGTTCGAGTGGGATTGTTATTGAGTTCTGCAGCGGGCAATGACCTGATGTTTGATGAAGCATTATGTCAACAAGGAAAAGCATTTGGAAATAAAATATGGAATGCTTTCCGACTCATTGAAGGGTGGGAGGTTGCAGACATTGCTCAGCCAGCACATGCAAGCACAGCCATTGAGTGGTATCAAGCTAAATTTCAAAAAACATTAGTAGAAATTGAAGATCATTTTAGTAAGTATCGATTAAGTGATGCGTTGATGACGACTTATAAGTTAATTTGGGATGATTTCTGCTCTTGGTTGTTAGAGATGGTCAAGCCAGCTTATGAAGCACCCATTGACAAAAAAACTTACGCGGCTGTTGTTGAAATATTAGAATCAAATCTAAAAATATTACACCCTTTTATGCCATTTCTTACGGAGGAAATTTGGCAGTTTTTAACCAAAAGGACGCCTGAACAAGCCCTAATTGTTGCGTCCTGGCCAGAAATCATGCCTTATGATCCCATAATATTAGAAGGATTTGATTTTGCTTCAGATGTGGTTTCAGGAATCCGTACCATTCGAAAAGAAAAAAATATTGCATTTAAAAACACCATTGAATTTTTGGTTTTAAATAAGGAATCCCAAACGAAAGATTTTGATGCGATTATTTCAAAATTAGGTAATATATCTAAGCTGACTTATACCAATGAAACGGTAGAAAATGCATTATCTTTTAGAGTGAAATCGAATGAATATTTTATTCCAGCGAATGACACGATCGATGTGGACGCTGAAATTTTAAAATTAGAAGACGAGCTTAAGTACACCGAAGGGTTTTTGAAGTCGGTTCAAAAGAAGTTGTCTAATGAGCGTTTTGTTTCGGGAGCTCCTGAGCAAGTGGTGGCAAGTGAAAAGAAAAAAGAAGCGGATGCTATTGCTAAAATTGACACACTTAATGCAAGTCTTAAAAACTTAAAATAAGCTTATTTCCTGTATAACAAGTAGTTGTTTGCTAGGTCGATGTAGCGTTGTTTTGCTTGGTCTTGGGTAAGGTCCTCAACCTGAAAGAGTGCATTGGTTTTAAATGCATTTATGATGGCCTTGCTACTACTTGGTCGATTGTAGTCGTTTGTAGATTTTTTGTAGTAAGCATAGAGTTTTAAGAGGGTGTCAGCAGGAAATGGCTGGTCATGACTGTTGATGCTATCAACAGCTTCTCTAAATTCTATTTCTAAGGCCTCTGAATTCATACTATGCTTTGGCGATGATACACTCACCACCTTTCACTTTTTGATTTAGTTTGACTTTAATATTTGTATCCAAAGGTAAAAATAAATCAACTCTAGATCCAAATTTAATAAAACCAGCATCGGAACCTTGTTCAACTGTTTGACCTTCTTTAGCGTAATTTACGATACGTCGCGCTAATGCACCTGCAATTTGACGATACAATACTTTACCATAAGTTTGATTTTCTACAACAATGGTAGTACGTTCGTTATCGGTACTCGCTTTTGGGTGCCAAGCAACCAAATATTTACCGGGGTGATATTTACTAAATAGTATAGATCCGCTGATTGGATAGCGGGTTACATGGACATTGATAGGCGACATGAAAATACTAACTTGTAACCGTTTTTCTTTGAAGTATTCTGTTTCTTCAACTTCTTCAATCACCACGACTTTTCCATCAACGGGAGCAATCACATGATGGTCGTTTTGATCGGTATTGCGTTTTGGGTTTCGGAAAAATTGTAGGATCAATAGGAGTATCCCCAATAAGCTAATTTGAATCGCTTTTACGAGCCAGGGTATCTGGATAGTACCAGTTAATAGAAATATAGCGACTACAATGACGAGTGCTATAAAAATTATTTTTTGACCTTCTTTATGAAACATAATTTAATATTCTTAAAAATAAATAGATAAATGGCGCTGCAAATATAACACTATCTAAACGATCTAACAGGCCTCCATGCCCAGGCATTATTTTTCCGCTATCTTTTACAGAAGCCTGCCGTTTGTATTTAGATTCTACTAAGTCGCCTAAAGTTCCAAAAACCCCTACAATCACACTGATAATTAGCCAACTAGTAAAGCTTAATGAATCTGTGTAATTTGCTATAACATAACTTCCCAAGGCGGCAAAAAAGACACCACCTAAAAAACCTTCGACTGTTTTTTTAGGAGAAATGCTTTCAAATAGTTTCTGTTTCCCAAAATTCTTCCCAACGATGTATGCAAAAGTATCATTAATCCAAATTAAAATGAATATGAACATAATGATTTCAGGGCTATAGTTTCCGAAATTCAGTGCGATTAATAGTAAAAACACAAAACCACTACTCACATAAAAGGTGGTATTGATAAACTGATTTGATAGTAAAGCAGGGAGGCTTTTTGAAGAAAATAAATCTCGAATTAAAAATAAATTTACAAACAGGCAAATCACTAATAATATTTGTGATATGTCAGACAGACTTTCTTGGGGTATAAATAGCTGGCCCCAAAATGCTACTGCTAAAAACATGATCATAAAAATAATGTAGGAAGCCCTGTTTCTTTGACGAATTAATTTATTGAATTCTCCCAAACAAATAAATCCAAATATGAAAAATATAGCAATACAAGAATATTTAAATTGGAGTGAACCAATTAAAATAACGGCAAATAATAGTCCTGATAAAGCTCTTGTGGTTAGTTCTTTCAATAGTTATATTATAAATCTTCCAATAATAGCAAATATAGGTTTTTTGAGCTACTTCCATAACTTAGGAAATCATTGTTCTCATTTGCTTTAAAATGTTTGATAGTAGTGATGTTGGAGGGGATTTTTGTTTTGCTCTTTGATTTTATACTCTGTAGGCCTTCGCTGATAGTTGTTACAAATTGACTTGTTGTCGCAAAGACCACGAAATTTTCAGGTAATTCTATTAATTTCTTTTCAGCAATTTGATTGGACGATATAAGTATCGATCCGTCACTAGCAATAAGAGATTCACAGGTGGTAAATAGGAAGTCAGCATCTTCCATTTTTTGTGTTGAATTGAATTTAAAACGTTTAAACTTATCTTTTAATTGTTTGTTGTGTACGACTGTGTTATTGTGATTCCAATTATTTTCTTCAATAATATCATGAAGATAATTCTGAACTTCGTTGAAAGTTTCGGCATACAAAAACTTGCCGCCATTTTTATTGAATTTGACTGTGAAAGCTTCGTCTATCGGTAAATTATCAGCTTCTATGAACTGACTCTGATCATTGTTTTCAGGGCTGCTCTTTGAAGTATCAGGTTTTGAACCAAATATTTTACGAAATACACTCATTTTGATTAGAGATATAAGGTTTTTTGCTTATACTCTTTCAAATATAAAAAATTAAGATATAATAAAAGTTGTTTTTGAATTTATTCTTCCTCTTCTAATTCGTTCTTTACAACTTCCTCTTCTTTGATCTCCTCTTTTTTTATTGGAGTAGAACTGACAGCTTCTTCTACGATAAATGGGCGTTTCCCAAAAATAGTTTCTAAATTGTCCTTAAAAATTACCTCTTTTTTCAACAGGACTTCTGCGAGTTCGGTTAATTTATCTTTGTTTTCTTCAAGCAGCTTTATCGCGCGATCATATTGAGTTTCAATGATTCTCGAAATCTCTTGATCAATTAATTCAGCAGTTCGTTCACTGTAAGGCTTCGAAAATCCATAGTCATTTTCGCCCGAAGAATCATAATACGTTAAGTTTCCAATTTTATCACTTAAACCATAAACCGTCACCATGGCTCTTGCTTGCTTTGTGACTTTTTCTAAATCACTTAAAGCACCAGTAGATATTTTATCAAAAATGACTTTTTCAGCGGCTCTACCTCCTAAGGCAGCACACATTTCATCTAGCATTTGTTCGGGTCTAACGATTAGTCGTTCTTCAGGAAGGTACCACGCAGCCCCTAAGGAACGTCCTCTAGGTACAATCGTTACTTTGACTAACGGCGCAGCATGTTCTAACATCCAACTTACAGTGGCATGACCAGCTTCGTGAAACGCAACAGCTCTTTTTTCACTTGGTGTGATGATTTTATTTTTCTTTTCGAGCCCACCAATAATTCGATCTACAGCATCCAAGAAATCTTGTTTCTCGACGGCCTTTTTATTGTTTCGAGCGGCAATAAGGGCTGCTTCATTACAAACATTGGCAATATCGGCTCCAGAAAACCCAGGTGTTTGTTTTGATAAAAAGTCGGTATCTAAGTCTTTTGCCTTTTTTAAAGGTTTTAGATGCACTTCAAAAATTTCCTTCCGTTCTCTAATATCCGGTAAATCAACATAAATTTGACGGTCGAATCGACCTGCACGCATGAGTGCTTTATCTAAAACATCGGCTCTGTTAGTTGCTGCCAAAACAATCACGTTAGTGTTGGTGCCAAATCCGTCCATTTCAGTTAATAACTGATTAAGCGTATTTTCTCTTTCATCATTCGATCCAGACATGTTGTTTTTTCCTCTCGCACGACCAATCGCATCGATTTCATCTATAAAAATAATAGAAGGCGATTTTTCTTTTGCTTGTTTAAATAAGTCACGTACTCTAGAAGCACCAACACCAACAAACATTTCAACAAAATCAGATCCAGATAGAGAGAAAAATGGCGCTTTAGCTTCTCCTGCTACTGCTTTAGCTAATAAGGTTTTCCCAGTTCCTGGAGGGCCGACTAATAAGGCACCTTTGGGTATTTTGCCTCCTAAGGCCGTGTATTTGTCCGGGTGTTTAAGAAAGTCAACAATTTCTTGAATTTCTTCTTTGGCACCTTCTAAACCAGCTACATCCTGAAAGGTTGTTTTGGTTTCTAATTTTTCGTCAAATAATTTCGCTTTCGATTTTCCAATATTAAAAATCTGTCCTCCTGGTCCGCCGCCACCGCCGCCAGACATACGTCGCATGATAAAAATCCATACACCGATGATTAAAATAAAAGGGATTAGAGAGGATAAGATATCGCCCCACGCATTCGTTTCTGTTTTAAAATCCAGTTCGGTATCAAGATCGTCTTCTTGGATGGTGTCTTCTAACTGTTTTTGGAACAATTGAACATCTCCAAATTCAAATTGATAACTCGGTCCACCAGCTGCACTAGGGAATAGTTGTTCTTTTTGAGTTTTTTTGTGGATGTCTTTGTTGGAAGCTTTTGTAGTTAAATACACCAAAGCTTCTCGTTTATTGACGATTTCTACTTTTTTAACATCCCCATTTCTGAGGAATTTAAAAAACTGTGAAGGGGTCGTGGAGGCTCCTGAAGAATCTCCCAAACCGCCAGAAAACACATTAAAAGCAAGGAACAACACAATTGCAATTCCATAAATCCAATACGCATTAAACTTCGTGTTTTTAGGTTTTTTATCTTTAGACATGAGTTTTTTTTTAGTAACTGGTTTCTATTTCGGTAATCTTCGCATCCCCCCAAAGGTTTTCGATATCGTAGTAGTCTCGAATGTGTTTTTGGAACACATGAACCACGACATTGACATAATCCATTAGCACCCATTCGGCGTTTCCACTACCTTCTATATGCCAGGGCTTATCTTTGGTGTTTTTACTAACTTTTTTTTGTATCGAACTAACAATCGCATTTACTTGGGTGTTTGAGGTTCCATCACAAATGATGAAATAGTCGCAAACGGTATTTTCGATAGCTCTCAAATCTAAAATAGTGATATTTTGACCCTTAACATCTTCAATCCCACTGATTGCGAAAGTGATGAGTTCGTCGGAACTAGGTATTTTTTTTGTCATGAAATGATTTTACTGTGCAAATTTATTACTTTTTTGGCTCTAAACCCCTTATATTGTCTTAATAATATTATAATTTAGAGGCTCAAAACGAACTATGCAGTTAATCAAACTTAATGCCATTGATTCTACCAATAATTATTTAAAAAAATTACTGTTAGAAACCGTATTGGAAGATTTTTCTGTGGTGGTCACAAATCATCAAACTCAAGGCAAAGGTCAAATGGGTTCTGATTGGGTTTCTGAAAAAGGTAAGAACTTAACATTTAGTGTTTTAAAGTCAAAAACATCTCTACTTTTACATCAGCAATTTATGTTGAGTATCTTAGTTTCTTTGTCTATTTTAAAAACACTTGAAGGGTATAATATTCCTAAGTTATCCATTAAGTGGCCGAACGACATTTTGTCAGACCATCATAAAATTTCTGGAATTTTAATCGAAAATGTAATTAAAAATCAGCAGATCGAATTTTCGGTGATCGGGATAGGGCTTAATGTCAATCAGGAAACATTTGAAGGATTGCCAAAAGTTTGTTCTTTGAAGCATATTTTAGGATTTCCTGTCAATAAAGAGGAGTTACTTCATAAACTCGTCAAAAATTTACAGCGTTATTTTAGGCTTTTTTCAGAAAAAGGAGCGGCTGTTTTTACCAATGAGTATGAATCGTATTTGTTTCGAAAAGACAAGCCTTCAACTTTTATGTTGCCTGATGAATCCCTTTTTACAGGAATCATTCGAGGGGTTACAGATTCTGGAAAACTACAGCTACAACTCGAAGACGCCACAAAAGAATTTAATTTAAAAGAGTTAACGTTGATGTACTAACTACACAACTTTAGGGATGTTCATCGCCAAGGTTTCAATGAACTTTGTGATTGGGCCTTTAATCATCATCGCCATCATCGGGTTAAAATCGCCTTCAAACTTAAGAAGCACCTCGCTTTTACTTTCAGAACTAGATTCAATTGTTGCCGTTAATGAAAAGTCTAGTTTACCTCCGGCGGCCCCCAATACTATTTTGTGTGGAGGCTCCATAGATTTCTTTTTCAAAATGATTTCAGGCATTCCACTTAATGCAAATAAAAAGGTATCGGAATCCACCACTTCAAACTTACTGGTGTTCTCGGGCATTAATGTTTTAAAATTTTCAAGAGTCGTCAAACAATCAAATACTTCTTGTGCCGATTTATCAATACTTACTTTAGGTGATTCTAGTTTCATAATCTAAATTTATTTACCGGTCCATTCCGAAGGGTTTGAATTCCATTTGGATAAAATAGCTGCTTCATTTTGGTCAATGAAGTTGGTATCTAAGGCTTGTTCTAACAGACTCTCGTAGTTGCTAAGTGTAAAAAGAGTCACATTATTTTTTTTAAAGTTTTCTTTAGAGATTTCAAAGCCATAGGTAAAAATTGCAACCATGCCTTTGACATTCACTTCTGCTGCTTTTAAGGCATCAACTGCCACCAAACTACTGTTACCTGTACTGATCAAATCTTCTACGACCACCACATTTTGACCTTTTTGAATATACCCTTCAATCTGATTTTGACGGCCATGTTTTTTGGCTTCTGGGCGAACATACACAAATGGAAGTCCAAGAACTTCAGCGACTAAAGCGCCGATTCCAATCGCACCAGTTGCAACCCCAGCAATCACATCGGGCTTACCAAATTCTAGTTCTATGTTTTTTGCGATTTCTTCTTTGATATAATTTCTTACCGCTGGATAGGACAACACAATGCGGTTATCACAATAGATGGGTGACTTCCATCCTGAAGCCCAAGTAAAGGGGTCTCGTGGGTTTAATTTAATAGCATTTATTTGAAGTAATACTTCTGCAGTTTTTTTGGCGGTACTTTTGTTGAAAATCATGGTTCAAAATTAGTAAAAAATACTACTTTTACTTTCTATTAATTTGTTTTTAATTAACAATGTATAAAATATTTGTTGGTAATAAGCCAATAATCTTAACGACTAAGGTTGAAACTGAAACAAATTTCAAGAATTTCTTGATTGATTCAGTCGATATTAATAAGGTGCTTTCAAAACTAAAAAAAGACAAATACGATGCTGTACATCTAATTGGGGCCGATAAGGACGTTCTTCTAAAAAAATTCTTATCACTCTTGCCAAATGTGATTGCAGGAGGTGGCAAGGTTTATAACCCAGATGGTGCGATATTATTTATCTTTAGAAATGGAAAATGGGACCTTCCCAAAGGTAAAGCCGAATCCAAGGAAACAATCAATCAAACCGCACTACGTGAAGTAGAGGAAGAAACTGGAATCTCGGGACTTTCTATTACAAAACCCTTAGAAATTACGTATCATATATTTAAACGAAATGATCGACATTATATTAAAGTCACCTACTGGTTTCAGATGTATTCAGAGTACGACGGGAAATTAATTCCACAAGAAAAAGAAGGCATCACAAAAGTAAAATGGATCCCCGAAACCAAACTTCAAAAAGTTTTAGATAATTCGTATGCGAATATTAAACTTCTAATTTAACATCGGATCAAAGCTCATTTTTATATTTATCTTCAAATAAAACCCATTTACGGTTGCTATCGCTCTCAATAAGTTTATTTTTGCCCTGCAAAATTGAAACAAAATGATGGAGTTTATAAGCAAACGTTCTAGTAACGTAAAAAATGATATTTTAAGTGGCTTAACAGTCGCTTTGGCCTTAGTGCCGGAAGCAGTTGCGTTTGCATTTGTTGCGGGCGTTGATCCTTTAGTTGGGCTGTATGCGGCATTTATGATTGGATTAATCACCTCTATTTTTGGGGGTCGACCAGGAATGATTAGTGGCGCTACGGGAGCGTTAGCGGTAGTGATGGTCAGTCTGGTTGCACGAGGAAATGCTATGGGCGCCGAAGGCGATGAGTTAGGACTATACTATTTGTTTATGACCGTCATTTTAATGGGCGTTATTCAGGTTATGGCGGGTGTTTTTAAGCTCGGTAAATTTGTGCGTTTGATTCCACATCCTGTCATGATGGGATTTGTAAATGGATTAGCGATTGTTATTTTTCTTTCGCAATTAAGTATGTTCATGACTTCCGAAAATGGTGAGATGGTGTGGATGCAAGGGGCTTCATTATGGACGATGGTTGGGCTTGTGGGCTTAACAATAGCCATTATGTTTGGTTTGCCACAAATTACCAAAAAATTACCAGAAGCATTGGTGGCTATTTTGGTGGTTTCTGCAATAGTTATTTTTGGAGATTTAGACGTTGCCACGGTTGGAAGTTTTATTAGAGATGGTGGAGGAGACGGCCTAAAAGGCGGATTACCACTTCCGCAATGGGCTATTTTTGAAAAAATCCCTCTTAGTTTTGAAACCTTAAAATTCATAGGGCCCTATGCATTAATTCTTGCAGCGATTGGACTGATTGAATCTTTAATGACTCTTAATTTAATTGATGAACTCATCGAAACCCGAGGAAATTCAAATAGAGAATGTATGGCTCAAGGTGGTGCAAACATTATCACCGGACTGTTTGGTGGGATGGGTGGATGTGCCATGATTGGCCAATCGATTATTAATATTAAAGGGGGTGGTAGAGGTCGCCTTTCAGGGATTGTTGCAGCACTGGCGCTTTTAGCATTTATTTTATTTGCTTCTGGGCTTATCGAACAAGTGCCAATTGCCGCATTGGTAGGTGTGATGTTTATGGTGGTCATTGGAACGTTTGCATGGTCTAGTTTTAGAATTATCAATAAAATTCCAAAAACAGATGTGTTTGTGTTGATATTGGTTTCATCGATGACGGTCTTTTTCGATTTAGCAATCGCTGTTATTTCTGGTGTGATTGTAAGTGCACTCGTGTTTTCATGGGAAAACGCAAAGCGAATTCGGGCTCGAAAACGTATCAAAGACGATGGCACCAAAGTATACGAAATATGGGGCCCACTATTTTTTGGAAGTATAACGGCTTTTAACGATAAGTTTGATGTAAAAAACGATCCTGAATCTGTTGAAATTGATTTTGTAGAATCACGAATAAGTGACCATTCGGCGATCGAAGCGATTTCTAATCTCGTAAAAAAATATAAAGATGAAGGCAAAGCAATTCACCTAAAACACCTTAGTGAAGACTGTAAGATTTTGTTACATAAATCAAGTCCAATCTTTAAAGATATAATCATAGAAGCGATTGAGGATCCTCGGTATCATCTCGCCGAAAACCCAGAAGCGTTTTCTAAAGGACTTGGAGAGTATAAACTCTAAGTTTATTGAACGCGTACCGAGTTGGGAACTAATTTTTTATAATCGCCACCATAGCGAATGATTTCTCTGACAATAGAGGAAGAGATAAACGAAGTCTGTGTTGACGTTAGTAAAAACACGGTTTCCAGGGTTGATAAATATCGATTGGTCTGAGCAATTGCTTTTTCAAATTCAAAATCTGCTGGGTTACGTAATCCTCTTAGAATAAATTCAACGCCAATTTCTTTACAAAAATCGATGGTTAAACCGCTATAAGTCATAACCGTCACTTTTGGATTGTCTTTAAACGTGTTTTCAATAAATTGTTTGCGTTCTTCGATTGTAAACATATAGTTTTTAGAAGAATTTTCGCCAATCGCTATAATCACTTCATCAAATAAGGTGACCCCTCTGTTGATGATGTCGACATGCCCAAGTGTAATTGGGTCAAAGGATCCTGGGAAAATTGCTTTTTTCATGTGGTAAAGTTAAGAATTTTTCTGAAGTGCTTCTCGAATCGCATTATCAAATAAATCGGGCAATGAAATTCCTGCTTGTGCTGCTTGCTGTGGAAAGATGCTTTCCTTTGTAAGTCCTGGAATGGTATTTATTTCTAAAAGATGAGGTTTGTTGTTTTTGAAAATAAATTCACTGCGAGAAAACCCCTCTAATTTTAAAATTTCATAAATACTTTTGGCAACCGTTCTAACGTCAAATTCTTGGGAGTCGCTTAAACGTGCTGGGGTAATTTCTTGAGATTTCCCTAAATACTTTGCTTCATAATCAAAAAAGTCATTCTCGGTCACAATTTCAGTAATTGGAAGCACAGTAACGACTCCTTTATAGCGGACCACCCCTACAGAGACTTCGATACCGTCTAGGTAGGATTCAATAATGAGCTCATCATCTTCTTTAAAAGCAATATCGATCGCTTTTGGCAACTCTTCTTTTGAATAAACTTTAGTAATCCCAAAACTACTACCGGCTTTATTGGCTTTTACAAAACAAGGAAATCCAACCGCGGTTTCAATGGCTACAGGGTCAATGGCATCTCCAGCATTTAAAAAATAGGAATCTGCCGTTCGTATTCCGTAAGGTTTTAACACACTCAAACAATCTCGCTTATTAAACGTTAAAGCTGCTTGATACATATCGCAACTGGTATGTGGAATCGACAGGAGTTCGAAATAGGCTTGTATGGTCCCATCTTCTCCTGGCGCGCCGTGAATGGCATTAAATACACAGTCAAAGTTGATTTTTTCACCGTTTAAATTTATACTAAAATCAGCTTTGTTTATCGGAAATTCTTGTAAATCGTTTGAAACATAAACCCACCGATCTTTAAAAATATGGATGCAATACGCATTGTAATGCGTTTTTGGTAAACTCTCGTAAACCACGTTTCCACTCTTTAAAGAGATTTGGTATTCATTTGAATATCCACCCATAATAATGGCAATATTTTTTTTCATGTGCACGTTTATACAGTAAAAATATTACTTTTATCTCAAATCAAAATCATTTTAAACCAAATATATTTACTTCAAACTAAACAAGCTAAAGGTTTTAAGGACACAAATATTTGTTTAGCTTTGTTAAATTATTAAAAAGCGCCATGGATTTCATCAAATTCTTATTCAGTAAGTCATTTATAAAGCAATTAGTTTTTGCGGTTATTGCGCTCATTATTTTTAGTTTTTTAACCCTGAAATGGCTCAAATCTTACACCAATCACGCAACCTTTGTAACCGTTCCAACGCTTAAAGGTAAAACCTATGAAGTGGCTCAGATGCTTCTTAAAGACAATGCGTTAAGAGGGGAAGTTCAAGATTCATCAAACTATAATCCAAAATATCCTAAAGGAGCAATTATCGAACAAGATCCTTTAGCTGGAAGTCAAGTTAAAGAAAATCGAAAAATATATTTAATTCTCAACCCTTCAGCCTACAGAAAGCTGGCGGTTCCGGATGTCATTCGTCGAACCTATCGTCAAAGCAAACCTACTCTCGAAGCTTTGGGGTTCCAAATAGGCGAGTTGATTTATAAAGATGATTTAGGAAAAGATCAAGTTTTAGAAATACGGTATAAAGACCAAATCATTGAAGCAGGTACGATGCTTCCAAAAACTTCGACACTTGACCTCGTTTTAGGAAACGGTGTTCGAAAGCAATAATTAACCATGGTAGAATCAAATGAGTTGTTAGAAAATGAGAGTGAATTACATGAACATTATACGTTCACGGCAGAGAAGGGGCAACAACCTTTGAGAATCGATAAATACCTCATGAATTTTGTTGAAAATGCCACGCGAAATAAAATCCAAGCGGCCGCTAAAAATGGCAGTATTTTGGTCAATGAAGCCGCGGTAAAATCAAATTATAAGGTAAAACCGTATGACAAAATTCGAGTTTTATTTGAACACCCTCCTTATGAAAATTTATTAGTTCCTGAGGATATTCCCATCGATGTGGTGTACGAAGATGATGCATTATTAGTTGTCAATAAAGCGCCTGGAATGGTTGTTCATCCTGGGCATGGAAATTATTCAGGGACCTTGATTAATGCGCTTACGTTTCATTTTGAAAACTTGCCGAACAATAGTAGCAATCGTCCTGGGTTAGTTCATCGGATCGATAAAGATACGAGTGGGTTGTTGGTAGTTGCCAAAACCGAGATTGCAATGGCTCATTTATCAGCCCAATTTAAAGCCAAAACAAGTGAGCGCGAATATGTGGCTTTGGTTTGGGGAAATATGGACGCCGAAGAAGGCACGATTGAAGGTAATATTGGCCGTCATCCTAAGAATAGATTGCAAAATACGGTCTATTTTGGAGATGAAGCCGACAAAGGCAAGCCCGCAGTGACCCATTACAAAGTGTTGCAACGTTTGGGATATGTAACTCTGGTAACTTGCAAATTAGAAACGGGACGAACCCATCAAATTCGAGTGCATATGAAACACATTGGGCACACGCTTTTTAACGATGAACGTTATGGAGGCGAACGCATTCTGAAAGGGACCACCTTTACCAAATACAAGCAGTTTGTTGACAATTGTTTTAAAACCTTACCACGACAAGCCTTGCATGCCAAAACTTTAGGGTTTGTACATCCAACGACCGGCAAAACGATGTCGTTTACAACCGAAATTCCACAAGACATGCAAGCGTGTATTAAAAAATGGGAAACCTATTCGAATCACTTGGTAGAAGACTAAAATTTTCTTTAGATTGTTTTGAGTCTTGCACCTTACTTCTTAACTTTGAGATATAAATTAGATTTATGAAACTTGTCATCTCACCTGCAAAATCGTTAAATTACGAGAGTGAATTACCGACCTCATTAAACACTCAAAGTTGTTTTTTGAGTGAAGCGCAGCAACTCAATTCTTTGTTAAAAAAGAAATCTGCAAAAACACTTTCTGAATTAATGCATATTTCACCCAATTTAGGCCAGCTTAATTACGAGCGCAACCAAAAATGGGCCGTTCCTTTTACTGCCCACAATGCTAGGCCCGCTATTTATGCGTTTAATGGCGATGTGTATCGTGGGATTGACGCGTACACCATCCCAGAATCAAAATTAGAGACTCTACAAGATTCGGTCCGAATTATATCGGGGTTGTACGGGTTGTTAAAACCTTTGGATTTAGTGCAGCCGTATCGCTTGGAAATGGGGACTAAATTTCCGGTCGGGAAATCTAAAAACCTCTATGAGTTTTGGCGCAAAAAAGTGACCACTGCGCTGAATGAGGAATTAAAAGACGATGAGTTGTTTGTCAACTTAGCGAGTCAAGAATATTTCAAAGCCATTGATATTAAGGTTCTTAAAGTGCCTGTTATTCATATCGATTTTAAAGAGTTTAAAAACGGCCAGTATAAAACCATCGCTATTTTTGCAAAACGAGCGCGCGGGTATATGACGCGTCACATCCTTGAAAATGCTGTGGAATCTATCGAAGGATTAAAAACGTTTACAACAGAGGGCTATGCGTATGACGTAAATCTGTCAACAGCCACTAAATTGGTATTTACACGTTAATTTATTTAAAATAAAACGTACCTTTGTGCCATCGTTCAGAATGACCTATCGTATTGTATACTGTCATTTTCAAAACATAATTTATGACATTTCAATCTTTAGGACTTATAGAAGCCCTACTTAAAGCAGTCCGATTACAGGGCTACGAAACCCCTTCCCCCATACAACAAAAAGCAATCCCTCCCATTCTTGAAGGACTGGATGTATTAGCATCTGCCCAAACAGGGACTGGAAAAACCGCAGGATTTACTCTGCCAATGTTGCAAATATTAGCTAAAAATCCAGTGCCACACCGTCGTCCTGTACGGGCGCTCGTGTTAACACCAACAAGAGAATTAGCCGATCAAGTCTATACCAACGTTAAACACTATAGTAAATTTTTGGACCTTCGAGCTGCCGTTATTTTTGGTGGTGTGAATCAAAATCCACAAATCAAACACCTGAGAAATGGAGTTGATATTTTGGTCGCCACTCCAGGTCGATTGATTGATTTGGAAAACCAAGGCCACTTGTCGTTATCTAAAGTAGAAATTTTTGTCCTTGATGAAGCCGATCGTATGTTAGACATGGGGTTCAAACGTGACATTGATAAAATCAGATCATTGATCCCATCCAGACGTCAAAACTTAATGTTTTCGGCAACGTTTTCAAGAGAGATCAAAAGTTTGGCGCAAACCATTTTACAGCGTCCAACACTTGTAGAAGCAACTCCCGAAAACACAACGGTTGAAGCGATTAAGCAAGAAGTGTACAGAGTTGCAAAAGAGAAAAAAACAAATCTGTTAATCAAACTCATACAAGACGGACAGTGGAAACAAGTTTTGGTATTTACCCGTACCAAACACGGGGCTAACAACCTTTGTAAAAAACTAGAAAGTGCGCGAATTTCTGCCATGGCTATTCATGGAAATAAAAGTCAGGGCGCACGAACCAAAGCATTGGCAGGCTTCAAAAACCACGACGTTAGAGTTTTGGTAGCGACCGATATTGCTGCACGTGGATTGGATATTCCATTGTTGCCGCATGTGGTTAATTACGAACTTCCAAACATCCCAGAAGATTATGTACACCGTATTGGACGTACTGGAAGAGCAGGCGCCAATGGGGTTGCTCTGTCGTTGGTGTGTGCAGAAGAAACGTCTTATTTGTCTTCTATTGAAAAACTAACGAAGCAACGCTTTAAGAAAGAAATTATGGAGGGTTTTGAACCCGATCCGAACGCTTCTACAGTACCGCCAAAACAAGGGGGTGGTCGTCAACGTGGAGGGTCGCGCCCAAGTAATAACCGCCAGGGGTCTGCGGGTGGTGGCAACCGATCGAACAACAACCGTCGCCGTTAACTTTTATGGAAACCCAACCAAATAACCCTTTACACGGCGTGAAATTGGAGCAAATTCTCGTTGCTCTCGAAGCCCATTATGGTTGGGAAGTGATGGGCGAAAAAATAAATATTCGTTGTTTTACCGATGGTCCAACCCTAAAATCCAGTCTTAAGTTTCTCAGACGTACGCCTTGGGCACGTACCAAAGTTGAAAACCTCTACTTAAGGTGGTTGAAAACGCAGTAGGGGTAGTTTTGTCTTACTAACTTAATTTTAAAATTAGTTTGTTCATTTTGCTTTCTTTTAAATTATCTCCATTTTTTTCATTATGAAAGTAGCACTTTTGTTTTTACAAATTCCATCTTTTAATTTATAATCAAAAGATAAATCATTGTTGATGATTTTAACTTCAAAACATTTATTAATAAGTTTTTTTGGATATTCATTTGTTGTTTTACAAATTTCTAAATCATGAGTCGCGATGGAACCGATTGCATTTTTAGAAATAATTTTTTTTATTACTTCGATTGTCCCTGTTTGTTTATCATCAGAATTTGTACCTTTTAAAACTTCATCAAGAAGAACAAAACATATTTCTGATTGTAACTTGTCCATTATTTTTTTTAATCGTTTTACTTCCGCAAAAAAATAAGATTCACCATCATTAAGAGAATCTGTTTGTCTCATAGAAACTATTACGTTTAATGGATGAACATTTGCTTTAGAGGAACAAACAGGGGAACCAATACCGGCAAGAACCATATTTATCCCTAAAGTTCTTAAAAAAGTACTTTTACCTGACATATTTGAACCTGTAAGAATTATCAAATTCTTTTCTTTAAATACTACGTCATTACACACTCTTATTTCTTTTTGTATGAGTGGATGCCCCAATTCATTAAATACAATTTCATGATTTTTGTTTAGATCAGGAAAGGTAAACGTTGGGTTGTTATATGAAAAATTTGCTAAACTATTAAGTGTTTCAAACTCTCCAATAATTCCAAGCCATTCTTCGAGGTGTTTTGAATATTCCTTTTTCCATTTTAATAAATTATTTAAAATATGAATATGATATAAGAAAGCACCGTTAAACAAAATTGCAGCCAGAATATTTTGAATGCTTTCCATATTAGAAAATAAGGAGGACAATTTTTTTATATGTGAACTTACTGAACCAGATTTGTGAATTAGCTTTTCTTTTAACATGTTTAGTTTTTGACTCTCAAATTTTTCAGTCTCTATTGTTTCAATAATCAACCCATATTGTTTAATTATGTCAGAATTTTCCCTGGAATCTATAATCTCTCGTTTAATTTTTCTTAATTGTGTAGCTACTAATGCTAAATTTATTAAAAAAAAAGTAGATGCTAAATAAATAAAAAAGGAGTCACTTGTTAAAATAGTAGTAATAATTAAAACAATAAATACAATTGGGTTTATAAGTGAAATTATATTTAAAGATCTAGGAATTTTTCCTTGTTTCGCTTTTGACCAATCAATTATTTTTTGGTAATCATCTTTACTATCCCTTGTTATTTTCGCTAATGATAATAAATATTGTCGCCATTCAATTTTTTTACACAGCTCATTTATTGCTTGTTGATTGGATTGTATCTCCTTTTTTTTTAATAATTTCAACAACAATTGAGATAATTTTTCGCTCCCAATATAAGTTGCCGTTCTATTTAAATTTTGATACAAAGAATTTTTTCCAAAAAGATCTAAATCGAAAGAGTAAAAATGTTTGACATCAATATATTCTACACCATCCTCAAAGGGAATTTCTTCTTTATTCAAATAGATTATTTCGTCCTTATTAATTGAAATTAGATGTTTTTTTATTTTTTTATTCCAAGATATTTTCTCGTGTATTTTTAGTAATAAAATAAAACAGATGAATACGAAAAGACCAAAGAGTACAAATATAATATCGTTTGTTTGGATAGATTTATAAACCAGAAATATTAAAATAATTATAGTTATTAACCTTAAAAAACTAACAAGATTGTGTTTTTTATTTAGTTTATATAAATCTCCAGAATGTTGTTTTATCAATTTTAAATAGTCTGACATATCATTGAGTTACTCTATTATTTTTTTTAACGATCACTATTTTATTTTTTTCGTTTCCTATTCCTTAACGGTCGTGAGCAAAAGAGGCTCGCCCTAGGGCACGTATTCATGTTTCTTATTAATCAAATCTTCAATTTTATAAAACAATATAGCGTTGAAACCAATAAAAAGGATAACGTACCAAAAACCATAATGCATTGAAATCCAAGTGGAAGCTCCCCAACTATGAGCGATTAAAACAAAAAGTAAAAAAATGCGAGAATATTTTTTAGGGATGTAAAACCCTAATATTCCAATTAGAATTAGCCAAATTCCACAAACTATAAATAGTCCTGAAACGTGTTGTTTCATCATATAATTTCCAATATCATTAGCTTCGTTTGCGGCATTTAAATTTCCATTCCAATAGTCTTTTGGCTGATGAACAATTGTAATTACAGCATCAAATAAACTTGCCCATAAAGCAGGAATCAAGGCTAGTAATTTTTCTTTTCTATTCATGGTTGTTTAGCTAACTTATTGGGGATTAAATAGATAAACCTAACTTCATCCCCCTACTTCCGTGCTCGTTTTTCGCAGGTTTTACAGAGTTCCGAGATGCCTTTTTGTTCCCAGGATTGTTTTACACTTCCATTCGAAATGCTTTCACGGCCTTTAATGTGTTGGCAGTCTTTGTAGATGTGGTATTTATGGCCGGCTTTGGTCCAAAACACCGCATCGGTATTATGGTTGAGGGTTTTTAGAGTGCTGGTTTGTTTGTTGATTTCTTCGGTATAGCTTTCAATAGAAGCGGGATTGAAGTCAATGCCAGTTGCGCCCGCAATTAGAAGGGCTACAATGGCGACTGTTCCGGCAATTCCTTTGGACTTTTTATCCATATTTTTATTTGTAAATATGAAAATAACCAACGGCAAAAAGGCCAATATCCCCAAAATAGCGCCCAATTGATTTTGAACAAAAAACTTGAATTTATCTTTTTTGGAGGCAGGGTCCAATCGGTTTGCTTTTTTCCAAAGAATGCTGCCCGTGATGGCGAGGGCGAGGATCAGTCCAATGGCGACTAGAAGCCATGTCAATGGGTCTTTGTGGAGTAATTTTAAGATGGCCACGACTTGCCCTACCAAGGCTAGGAACCAGGCTATAATTGCGATGCCGCGATATTTTTTGGCTTTGGATTTACTCTCTTTACTTGCGGTGAATTGGTTGGTGTTTGTCATTGGGTTGTTTTTAGTTGGGGGTCATAATGAGAATTTTATTTTTAATTAGATTCAACCATTCCCTGTATACCTCATTTAGCAATTCTAAATATGAGTGTTAACGATCCAGCCCCATTAATGAGTTTATTGAGTTAAAATAAAAGAATACGTTACTTTCGGTTAATTGGTTATGAAGATTCAGATTTGGGATCCAATTCTTAAGTAAATTTACAAAAAAAGCAGGTAATTCCAATAGGTCCCCTTTATTTTTTGCGTTTCATGTGAAAAAAATGTTAAACTATTCAATGTTAATAGTATTACTATTATCTTCGCCGAGTAATACCATGGAAAAACTACAATTACAGATAAGCATTAGTCCGGATCTTTATACAAAGAACCCAGAATCCTCTGTTTTAGGCCAAAAAATTGTGTCAAAAAGCATTGAAATGATTGATGCTTTGGGGTTTGAAGATTTCACATTTAAAAAGTTGGGAATCGAAATCGGTTCCAATGAAAGCTCGGTATACCGCTATTTTGAGAGTAAACACGCCCTTTTGGTGTATTTGATGAATTGGTATTGGAGTTGGATTGAGTATAAATTGGTGTTTTCAACCTTGAATGTGCCGTCTGCCCACGAACGTCTCAATCAGTCAATTTTGATATTAACGGCTGAGGTTACCGAAGACAATGCGTTTTCCTACATCAACGAAGTGTTATTAAACAAAATTATTATATCCGAGTCTTCGAAGGCTTACCACACCAAGGCTATTGATACCGAAAATGAAAAAGGCTATTATAAAACATATAAGCGGGTGGTGCAACGTATTAGTGACCTTGTTTTAGAAATCAATCCGAGTTATGAGTTTCCGCATATGTTAATTTCGACGGTGATTGAAGGCGCACATCACCAGCGGTATTTTTCAAAGCATTTACCGTCTTTAACCGACTTCGAAGAAGGGAAAAATAATATTGTTCGTTTCTACACGGATTTAGTCTTTAACGCCCTTTCCAAAAAATGAAACAGGTGTCCTACATCATAGCTACGGGGTTTAGAGTCCTCATTTTTGCATTGGTTTTTGGATCGATCATTTTGCAACCCGTTGTAGAATCGATGACGGCTGTAGAGCCCCAAGCATTTTCGTGGCTCGATCTTGATACTGAAAATGATTCCAGTGAAAAGGAAAGTAAAGAATTAGAAGATACTAAAGATAAAAAAATAGAGATTCGACTTACGGTCGGCGAAATGACTTCTAATGTTTATACAAAAAGAGTTTCTTTTTATGGGACAGAGGATCTTAAAATGGACGTGACTATTGCTGTCCACGATCCACCTCCAGAAGCGGCCTAGGACTTCCGTTCGTATTTTAATTTCGCGACCAATTTAAGAATGCGCGCCCTTAAAATCAACTTCAATTTATTTCAAATTCAATTAAATTAATGTGAGCACTGCTTTGATGCAGGGCTTCAATACATATACTTTATTATAATGAACAGCTCAAATCCATTTAAAAATTTAAAATCAGACCTTCCCGCAAGTATTGTCGTATTCTTTGTGGCATTGCCATTGTGTTTAGGAATTGCTTTGGCCAGTGGAGCGCCCCTTTTTTCAGGGCTTATCGCAGGAATTGTTGGCGGCGTGGTCGTTGGGTCAATCAGTAAATCAACGGTAGGGGTGAGTGGACCCGCAGCCGGCTTGGCTGCGATTGTTTTAACCGCAATTGGCACCCTCGGAAGCTTTGAAAACTTTTTATTAGCCGTTGTTTTAGGGGGCGCAATTCAATTCTTGTTTGGAATTCTAAAAGCCGGAGTGATTGGCTATTATTTTCCATCGTCGGTCATTAAAGGAATGCTTACAGGAATCGGGATCATTATCATCCTTAAACAAATTCCACATTTCTTTGGATATAATTCGGACCCAGAAGGAAATTTCGCCTTTTTTCAAGTTGGAGGTGAAAACACTTTTTCAGAAATATTAAATTCAATAAACTTCATAAGTCCAGGTGCAACCATTATCGCAGTTTTAGCATTGTCAATTTTATTGCTGTGGAGTGAAGTTTTAGACAGTAAAGGAAAAATATTTAAATTGATTCAGGGGCCTTTGGTGGCCGTCGCTGCTGGGATCATTTATTTTGTAAGTACTAAAGGAAGTACGCAATGGGGTATTTCGCCTGATTTATTGGTGAGTGTCCCTGTGCCAGAAGATGCTTCGTCATTTTTTGCACAGTTTAGTTTTCCAAATTTTGGAGCGATTGGCAATCCGCAAGTATGGATTGTTGCATTTACCATTGCCTTGGTGGCCAGTTTAGAAACTTTGTTATGTGTGGAAGCAACTGATAAAATTGATCCTTTAAAACGCGTCACACCCACCAATAGAGAGTTATTAGGGCAAGGGGTTGGAAATATAGTCTCGGGCTTGATAGGCGGGTTGCCTGTCACGCAAGTAATTGTGCGTAGTTCTGCAAATATTCAATCGGGTGGAAAAACAAAAATGTCTACGATTATCCATGGCTTACTATTATTGACCTCGGTGATTTTGATTCCTAATTTATTAAATAAAATACCACTTTCGGTCTTAGCTGCCATTCTTTTTATTGTGGGGTATAAATTAGCGAAGCCTGCTTTGTTTATACAGATGTATCGTTCTGGTTGGAAGCAATTCACGCCTTTTGTTGTGACAGTTTTTGGAATTATTTTCACCGATCTTTTGATTGGGATTGCCTTGGGGCTTGCCGTTGGAATTGTGGTGATTTTAATCAAGAGTTTTCAAAATTCACATTTCTTACACATCGAAGATAAGAGTAATGGCGTGCATAAAATTAAAATGACTTTAGCAGAAGAGGTGACCTTTTTTAATAAAGGGGCTATCTTAAAAGAATTGGATAATTTGCCACGCGATAGTTACTTGGAGTTAGATGTCACCAAAACACGTTATCTTGACAACGATATTATCGAGATTTTAGAAGATTTTTCTGAAAAAGCACGACAACGACATATTGACATTAAATTAATATCCATTAGAGGTATTGTAGAAAATCCTATCAGTTTTATTCAGTTTTTTCAATTACGACCTCAAACCTTATAATAAAAATAAAAATATAAAAAATTAATACTTAAAATTATGAAAGCACATACTAAAGAAAGCCAAACAGCAATGACGCCAGAAACCTCTTTACAAGCCTTAAAAGAGGGGAATGAGCGTTTTATAAATGCCACTCAGGTTGCACGCGATTTAAACGCACAAGTAGCAGCCACAAGCACGGGACAATATCCGTTTGCAACCGTATTACATTGTATCGACTCACGTGTTTCTGCCGAGCATGTTTTTGACCAAGGAATTGGCGATTTGTTTAGTATTCGAATTGCGGGGAATTTTGTGAATGAAGATATTTTAGGAAGCATGGAATTTGCTTGTAAACTAGCTGGAACCAAAGTATTGGTCGTTTTGGGGCATACCGCATGTGGTGCTGTCAAAGGGGCCTGTGACCATGCACGAATGGGGAACTTAACAGCCCTTATCAATAAAATTGAACCAGCGGTTGACGCGGTCGAACTTCCTGCGGATGAAAGTTTGAGAACTTCTGGGAATATTGATTTTGTAAATTCTGTTGCCACCAAAAATGTGGAAATGACTTTGAACGATATTCGTACTAAGAGTGCGATCCTTAAGGAAATGGAAGCCAATGGCGAATTGATAATCATCGGCGGGATGTATGACATTGCCAATGGAAAAGTGACCTTTTATGCATAACAAATCAAACGTCATTATGGCAGCCTTAGCGTGTATGTTAATGCTGCCCTCTGTTGTTGCTGCCCAAGACAGTGATTTTGGAAACTGGCTTATCTATATTGGGAGCAAAAAAGTAAACAGTCAATGGAATATTCACAACGAGGTTCAGTATCGGAATTATGATGCCGTAGGCGATTTGGAGCAGTTATTACTTCGAACTGGGGTCGGGTATAATTTATCTGAAAACAATCATAATTTGCTTTTAGGATATGGCTATATTTCATCTGAAAATTATGTGGCCGATACTCAAGATAAAACTTCAGTAAATGAACATCGTATTTTTCAACAATTCACCTCAAAACAATCTGTTGGTGTTGTTTCTTTGACCCACCGCTATCGGTTTGAGCAGCGTTTTGTAGAAGCGGATTATAAAATGCGTTTACGCTATTTTTTGGCCGCCAAAATTCCATTACAGAAAACAGAATCGGGTGTTTCGAAATTATACCTTTCTGCGTATAACGAGGTGTTTTTAAATACCAAAAGTGCGGTGTTTGATCGCAACCGTGTCTATACAGGCGTAGGGTATCAGTTAACCAAAAACATTCGGATGGAAGCAGGCTATATGAATCAGCTTTTTGAAACTTCGAGTCGCGATCAGTTCAACTTGATTACATTTGTAAATTTTTAAGAATTATTAAAAAAATACCCTGTCGATTACATCCCGATTTAGGATTAATTTTCTAATTGGATTTCAAAAAAACACACGTCTGCGTTTTGATAATGTGAAGGTAATTCAGTGGTGTTTTTTAATTTTTTCAGACCTAAATACTCAAACCCACAGCTTTCATAATGACTGATGAGTCGCTTGTTTTCTCCACAAGTATCCATTCTTATGAATTGTCTATTTTGTTTGATTGCTAACTTTTTAGTCCAATCAACAATGGTTTGTACAAAGTTGTTCCCTCTAAACTCTGGGTTGGTGGCAATGCGATGGATGTAAATCGAAAATTCATTTTCTTGGTCTTCCCATATCTGTGGGTCACTATAAGTGATGGCCCATACACACGCTACTTTGTTGTCTATTAGTAATTTAAATTGTCGATTTTCAATAATTTCCGTTCGGATGAGATCTTTATGAAATTCGGGCCATTGATTTTGGGGGAATTTTATTTTTTGAAAATCGGTCGCCAATGTATACAGTCTAAATATTTCTGAAATATCGTCTAAACTGCTATTGGTTATGGTCATTTTGAAATCTTATTAAATAATCCTCTTCGTTCTTGTTGCTTGTTAATAACCGCACTTAAGGCTTCTTTACTTATGGGTTTTGAAAGAAAATCATCAAAACCTAGTGAAAAGACTTTCTTTTTGTCTTCGGCCGATGAAAAAGCGGTTTGGGCCACGATTGGTACATTTGGACGAAATTCTTTGATTCGTTTTGTAGCCTCAAAACCATCCATAATTGGCATTTTTAGATCCATTAAAATTAAATCAATATCAGGGTTCTTATCACATATCTCGACCGCTTCTTCTCCGTTTTTAGCGTGTATAATAATACAATCTAAGTCGATTTCTTTTTTCAATAGTATTTCAATAAATAAATAATTTATTTCCTCATCTTCAGCAACTAAGATAGTGCATTTATGTTCTTCTTCTTCTTCTTCTTCTTCTTCTTCTTCTTCTTCGATTTTAGTAGCAGAATTACTATTTTCTAAGCCCAAAGAAGTTGGTTTGTATGGAATGGTGATAAAAAAAGTAGAGCCTTCCCCTTTCTTAGATTTAAGTGTGATTTCTCCGCCTATTAACTTTGTATTTTCTTTGGCGATGGACAGCCCTAAGCCTAATCCATCAACATTTCTCGATAATCTGTTTTCTTCTTTTGAAAACCGTTTAAAAATGGATGCTTGTCTGTTTTCGTGAACCCCAATACCCGTATCTTTTACATAGATCTCCAAAGTTGAGTTTATTTTTTTATAACCAAATTCTACAAATCCCTGGCTTGTAAATTTTAAAGCATTTTCTAGTAAATTGCTTAAAATGGTATATAATTTTGTTTCATCGGTTAGGATCCTACTATCCACGTCAGAAAGTCCTTTTCTAAGATATAATGGTGTTTTATTTTCTTTTGCTTTGATATCGAAAATTGTAAACAGTTCTAAAAGTAGATCATTTAATGACAATTCTTTTTCAAAGGCTTTAACTTGTTTTGTTGCTAGTTTTGAAATTTCTAAAAGATCATCCATCGTTCGCATTAATTGGTTTCCACTGTTTTCAATGATGCTTAGGTAGTGTTTTCTTTTAGTATCCGTAAGATCAGGGTCCTTTAGAAACTTTGTAAACCCCAAAATTCCGTTCATTGGGGTACGAATTTCGTGTGATAGATTGCTTATAAAATCATTTTTGATTCTGTCATTTTCTTCTGCTTCTTCTTTGTCTCGAATTACTGTCAATTCCTGTACTTTACGATCCGTAATATCAGCATAAATGACCGCCACCGAATTTGTATCGACTTTCCAAGCTAAAGTCTCAAAACATCTGCCATCATCTGTTTCAAAATTTTTAAAACTTACAGTTGTACCAGATTTTACGACCCTAGCGTATGTTTCTAGCCAGTAGTCATCAATCTCTTCAAATACATTTTTTAAACGTTTATCAATAAGTTCTTTTCGTGTTTTTTTAACGTAAAGTTCAAAGGCTTTATTTACATCTCGATAATAATAATCAATGGCGTTCCCATTTTTGTCATATATTAACTCAACAACCTTAAACATTTCTGGCATTGAAATGAAAATCCTCTGATACAGTTTATCAGCTTCCACCTTTTTATCTTTAAGAATTTTAAGTTGGTCTTCTAATTCTTTGTACGATGGTTTTCTCTTAAAAAAGTTTTTTAATTTCAAATTGTATTTTGTTAAATATTTTTTATAAATATTTAAACAATTTACTTATAATTGCGTTACAATACAAGTTTATTCGCAATACAATACAAGTACATTTGTAATACAACATAAGCTGTCATCGCTTTTAGCCTTTTTTTCTTTGGTATTTTACAATTAATTCCCTTTTATGCAGTATGGTTTTATCAGGAGAAGTTTCAAGCCATAAGACGTATGTCATTTGAACTAACATTTGGTTTGCTCGCAGCTAGACATGTGATTACCCTATTTAGTTTTGATAGGCCCTTAGTTGGCCAAATAACAGCTCCTGCAAATGCACCTACCATTCTGTAAGATCCTAAGCTTGCTCTTTCCTTGTCATCACCAGTCATCACCGCCATTAAAGCGCCATAAGGAATGTTGTTGGCTGTGTAGATTAACGTAAAAAAGATGTAAGTGACGTAAGCATAAATTAGTTTGCCAGTCTCAGTAAAATCAGGGTTGGTAAAAAGTAAAGAAAGCATAACTGCTAGGGGGATCGCAGTCCATAAAATCCAAGGTCTAAATTTGCCGTATTTAGTATGAGTTCGATCCCCAATAACTCCCATCATTACATCGCTAATTCCATCACTAAATCGGGCTACTAAAAATAAAACTCCCACAGTTATGGGGCTTAATCCAAAAACATCTGTATAGAATATGAATAAGAAAGTGGCAACCCCTCGCCAAGCAATGTTTGCGGCTCCATCTCCTAATGCATAGCCTATTTTTTCTCTTAACTTTAATGTCTTCATAAATTTATATTCTATAATAAATGACCTTTAAAGCTAATCCTATGGATTAAGATATAATATGATTCAAGGCATTAATTAATCTTACTTTGTAAAATTATGAGTGTAGCCGATAAACAGGGTTTGTTTACAATCAAAAGAGGTTTGGGTACAGTCAGTAAAAAGAATCAAACTAGAAATTAGATCACAGTAAAAATTAAAAAAACTGACAATAAGGAACGCAATGAAATTTACAGGCATGGCGGCTTTTTTTAGCGTGAAAATTTCACGGTGACTGCTGAACTCCCGTTTATAGTATTATTTAATAATGATATCGTTAAATAATTCCCAGTAGTGGTATAAGATGACTTGGCATTATTAGCCAAAAGTTCTTTAACCTTCCATCGTTTGTTTTCAGGGATATGGATGCTAATATTCACAGTTTCTCCTGCGATTAAATCGGCTTTAAAAGTT
This sequence comes from Formosa sp. Hel1_33_131, assembly GCA_949499105.1. GTDB lineage: Bacteria > Bacteroidota > Bacteroidia > Flavobacteriales > Flavobacteriaceae > Hel1-33-131. The sequence goes on from CATEFX010000062.1 coordinate 79,925, forward strand.
ACTGTTTTGTTTTTATTGTTCCATTTCTCATTTTTAATTTCAAACATACCACACATGATATGTCGATTGGTTCCAATAATTTGAGGATGATTTTTAAGTTCTTTTACGGAATATACAAGTGCTTCACCTACCTCTAAGTTTTGTTTGATATGATCTTTTCCAGAAAAAACACCAATTGGTTTTTCATTCCAAAAATCGTAAACAATGTATTTTTTGTCTGAGGAAAACCCAAGAGATCCAGTGGTCATTTGGTCTCCAGAAATTGGAGCAGTGATCATTTGTTTTTTATCATGGTGATTGTTAATTAAAATTAGTTGTTTCCATTCCTTATTGACATCGTAGGTATAAACTTCTGGATGCTTTTTCCCCAATAAAAAATCTACTGGACGAAAAGATTGACCATTTGGTAATGTTGGGAAAAGACGTGTTAAATCAAAAAACATTTCATCGGTCATGGAGCCGATACTCGTTCCAAGTTCAATTCTACCTGACAGTAATCCAATTAGCGTCAGTATTTTACGTCTCTCTTTGGTGTCAAGAGCTTTTCCTTTGTAGAAAAAGCTTTTCCCATCAGGATAATATCGAAATGCAATTCCTTGTTTGTACCAACGCAATCCGATTCGTGACGCCATCTCAGGCTCAAAATGACTGGCATCCGACCAGACTCTTTGCAAGTCAACAGTACCTATCGTACAATCTAATCTCGGTGCATTTTCATTTGATTCAGTTCCAATATTTCTTTCATGGATATAGGCCTCTTTGCCCATTCCTTCTCTACATAATTCATAAAGTTTTTTATAAGCTGAGGTGGTTGTATAGGTTTGGTCGTCAAAACCACCCTTATTTGCCCAAGCAGTTTCAGGATAATCAAACTTAATTCCTACAACGCCATCAGCGCTTAGCCTTTGCCACATACGGATTAGATAGTTTTGAAAATCAGGGTTCGTGAAATCGTAGCGAACCAAGGGTCTATGATGAAACCGGTCTGTATGAAGTAATGAAATATCATCATTTAACATCCAATCAGGATGTGCAATAGCGAAGTCGTTACTAGGCATTGAGCCCTGGAAATACGTAAAAACCTGCCCTGTATTTTTTTTTATTTCTGAAGCAAATTTTGAAAAGGTATCATAAGGAGCTTGAAGTGATCCATACTTCGCCCAATGTTTGTCATCCCACCAGCCTTGTTGGGTGTCCCCATTGTGTTTATAACAATAGACATCCGGTTCAAGACGAACCGCCATGGAAGTGAAATTATCCAATCCTCTTTCTTTTGCTATTTCCATTTGGTTGACTAGATCTGGTGAATTATTTATTTTTTTTCCTTCCCCAAGGTGTTTAGTTGAAACCATCCATCCGCAAAGGGTTGGAAAGTTATAGGCATTTGGGTTGGCATTGTTCAATTTAGCAAGTGTTTTTCCATAATTTTCAAGGGACTCAAATGGGTTTTTAGTACTAATGTCAAGGTAAAAATTATCCTTTGAGACCCATGTTGTTTTTGAAGGAATTCGTTTTCCTTGAGGGTCAGAGACCGTAAGTGTTATATAGGGCTGCGTCCCAATATGTTTATATTTTCCTTTAATCCCTCCTTTTTTTTCTCCTTTTATGGTGCTTATTTCTCTTAGAAACTCTTCATAGTTGCCACCTCCTGCTACAATAGTCTTTCTTATATTGTTTGCGTCAGAATTATTATAGGTAAGCATGATGCTATTGACCGCTTCAATTTCCCAGGTATCCTCAACAAAGTTTTTTTCTGCGCCAGCCCCACCTCGTAACACTTTTGGATTAATAACTTTTTGATTTTCAAATAGTTTACCCTGATATAAAACAGCGGCCTCTTTTACTCGAATTTCATATTCAAAATCATTTTTAACTCCCCAGTCAATGATAATATATGGCAAATCTTTACGGACTGTGATGTCCAAAAATCGAGTAGGAGCATACCCTTTTTGTGGAATATACCATACTCGAAGCTTTTTTCCATTAACTATAATTTGTTCTTCAGCCTTGATCTTTAATTTCGGGGTTTTCCAAATTCTTAACCCTCTGTCAAGAAGGAATATAGCATCTTTAAACAGTATCGTATGGTCCGATTTGTCGAGACCCGAATAGGTTCCTGTTTGCAAATCAAATTCAATGAGCACAAAAGAGTTTTCGATTGTAGCAATGTCGGGTGTTATAGAAACAGACTGGGCAACTAATTGTAATGATACAAGTAAGTATATGCTAAAAAATAATATTTTTTTCATTATAATTCAATTTGAATTCCAAAATTATTGAGGTAACCAATAAACAGGGTCTGTTTTACAGTCAAAAGAGGTTTGTGTACCATCAGTTAAAGAATTAAAACATGATATTTGTTTCCGTGGTGCCTTCAAAAACTGTTAGAAGGTTTCGCATATAATAGGGGCTGTTACAGTCAATACTCTATCGGACGGAGTTTGTTGTGTAGAGTTGGATTCTAAGGTTTGCTAAAAAATGTAGCACAAAAAAAACGCTTGCGAAGCTGCAAGCGTTTTTAAATTATAATTAAAAAGGTGTTTTATATTTTGGCAGACTTTACCGTTTTGATAATACGTCCAGCAATTTTGTATGGATCCCCATTAGAAGCAGGTCTACGGTCTTCTAACCAGCCTTTCCAACCTTTTTCTACCGCAATAATTGGAATACGAATAGAGGCTCCTCTATCAGAAACTCCCCAAGAGAAATCGGTAATGGCAGCGGTTTCGTGTAAGCCAGTTAAACGTTGATCATTAAATTCACCGTACACTTCAATATGTTCTTTTACAACAGGTCTGAATGCTTCACAAATTTTAGCATAAACCTCTTTATCTCCACAAGTTCTTAAAATCGTGTTAGAAAAGTTTGCATGCATACCTGAACCATTCCAGTCCATATCTTTTCCAAGTGGTTTTGGATGATAATCGATATAATAGCCATACTTTTCAGTCAATCGATCTAATAAATAGCGAGCAACCCAAATTTCGTCACCTGCCTGTTTAGCTCCTTTAGCAAACAATTGGAATTCCCATTGTCCGGATGCAACTTCTTGGTTGATGCCTTCAAAATTTAATCCAGCGTCAATACATAAGTCAGCATGTTCCTCTACTAACTGTCTTCCGTGCGTATGTAAACCACCAACTGAACAATAGTACATTCCTTGTGGGGCAGGGTAGCCACCAATTGGGAATCCTAAAGGCAGTTGCGTTTTAGTATCCATGATAAAATACTCTTGTTCAAAACCAAACCAGAAATCATTGTCTTCATCTTCAATAGTCGCTCTACCGTTAGAAACGTGAGGCGTCCCATCTGCATTCAAAACTTCGGTCATGACTAAAAACCCATTAATTCTTGCAGGATCTGGATAGATTGCAACGGGTTTTAATAAACAATCAGAAGCACCACCAGAAGCCTGTCTTGTGGATGAACCATCAAAAGACCAATTATCTAATTCTGCGATTGTTCCTTGAAAGTTTTCGTGCTCTTCAACTTTGGTTTTACTTCTCATATTTTGAGTTGGATAATATCCATCTAACCAAATGTATTCTAATTTAATTTTTGCCATAATTTTTTTAATAAATTAATATAATGCCAACAAATATAAAAATAATGATACTTACTCTGTTTTTTTAGGGTATAAATTATTAATACTGAGCCCTTTTTGTCGAATCCCCTATTTTTTTAGGGGTTTCATTAAATTTTTCATATTTTAATAGCAAATAAATTTAAAATTTGTTAATAATTTCTTTGCCAAACGGCTATTTTTAAAACGATTATTTTATTTTTGTATGAAGAGTTTCATTTAAACCGCTACACTTATGTCTACACTTAGATTTCATGCCCTCAAACAATCTTTAGATCGTCCTCCAACGAAGGTTATCAAAGAATCAAAACGTTCTGAAATATTCGGAGCCAATGTGTTTGGTTTCAAGACGATGCAACAATTTTTAACAAAAGAAGCTTTTAATAGTTTAATGAGAGCGATTGACAAAGGCGATAAAATTAACCGTTCTATTGCCGATCAAATCGCCTCTTCTATGAAAGACTGGGCCATGGCCAAAGGCGTCTCCCATTATACACACTGGTTTCAACCCTTAACAGGGGCAACTGCCGAAAAACACGATGCGTTTTTTGAAACGATTGGAAATGGGGAAGCACTGGAGCGTTTTGAAGGAAATCAACTGGTACAACAAGAACCCGATGCTTCATCGTTTCCTAATGGAGGCATTCGAAATACGTTTGAAGCCCGAGGCTATACCGCTTGGGATCCAACGTCTCCCGCGTTTATTTATGGAACTACACTTTGTATCCCTACCGTTTTTGTGGCTTATACTGGTGAAGCCTTGGATTATAAAACTCCCTTGCTAAGAGCGCTTAATGCGGTTGATCATGCGGCAACAGACGTGGCACGTTATTTTGATAAAACGGTCAAAAAAGTGACGGCGTCTTTAGGCTGGGAACAAGAATATTTTTTAATTGATAAAGCATTAGTTGCTTCTCGACCAGATCTCGAAATGACGGGACGAACTCTTTTAGGTCATAGCTCTGCAAAAGATCAGCAACTCGATGACCATTATTTTGGGACCATTCCAACACGGGCCTTAAATTTTATGCGCGACCTGGAAACCGAATCTATGTTGCTTGGAATTCCTGTTAAAACGCGCCACAATGAAGTGGCACCCAACCAATTTGAACTAGCACCTATTTATGAAGAAGCGAATCTGGCAGTCGACCATAATTCACTTTTAATGGATCTGATGCAAAAAGTAGCCGATCGCCATCATTTTAAAGTCCTGTTTCACGAAAAACCGTTTGCAGGTGTTAATGGATCTGGAAAGCATAACAATTGGAGCCTAAGTACCGATACAGGAATCAATTTATTGGCACCCGGAAAAACACCCATGAGTAATTTGCAATTCCTTACCTTTTTTGTAAACACGATTAAAGCCGTACATGATAATGAAGAATTACTTCGAGCCTCCATTGCTTCGGCCACAAACGACCACCGTTTAGGCGCTAATGAAGCCCCGCCAGCAATTATGTCGGTATTTATAGGCGACCAATTATCAAAAGTTCTTCATGAATTAGAAGGCGTCACTAAAGGCAAATTATCTCCTGAAGAAAAAACAGATCTAAAGCTTAATGTTGTTGGTAAAATACCAGAAATTCTATTAGATAATACCGATCGAAACCGAACATCATCCTTTGCTTTTACTGGCAATAAATTTGAATTTCGTGCTGTAGGATCAACGGCCAATTGTGCCAATCCAATGACGGTTTTAAACTCTATAGTAGCCCGTCAATTAATCGATTTTAAAGCGGAAGCTGATGAACTCATTAACGAAAAGGGATTGAAAAAAGATGAAGCCATATTTAATGTGTTAAGAGAATACATCAAAACCTCTCGAAATATTCTTTTTGAAGGCAATGGCTACGGGAACGATTGGGAGAAAGAAGCAACCAAAAGAGGGTTGAGTAATAATAAAAACACCCCAGAAGCACTTAAAGTTAAAATAGACTCTAAGACAATTGCCCTTTATGAAAGTTTAAACGTGATGAATAAGGTTGAAATCGAAGCACGCTATGATGTAGAAATTGAAGCCTATGTCCATATTATTCAAATCGAAGGACGAACTTTAGGAGATATTGCTAGAAATCATATCATTCCAACCGCCGTTAAATATCAAAACATCTTAATTGATAATGTAAAAGGCTTAAAAGATATTTACGGCAAAGACTTTAAAAAATATGCTAGCGAACAACTTGTTTTAATTGCGGATATATCCCAACGTATCGAAGCGATCAATTCGGGAGTCACAACGATGACGAACGAACGTAAAAAAGCTAATACGATCTCAAATACAACCAAAAAAGCAACGGTGTATTGCAATAAAGTAAAGCCTTTGTTTGACGACATTCGATACCATTGTGATAAGTTAGAATTATTGATCGATGATGAACTTTGGCCGTTAGCTAAATATCGCGAATTGTTGTTTACTAAGTAAAAAGTATTAAGTAGAGAGTATTAAGTAGAGCTTACACTATGAGATATTGGAATTTACTTTTTCCAAACGTCGAACCGTTTTTAGAGTCCGAAATAATCGCAAATAACTCATGAATAAGCAGATGCTAAAGTGAGTATTTGAAAAAGGACAGCAACGGCCGTTTCACTTTTGCGGAATGCCATATAGAAAGGCCTAAAGTCGCACTATGTTGGGGCGGCTTTAATTAAAATAAAAAACCCACACCCTTAAGGGATGTGGGTTTTACTTCCGTATGATGGAAATAAACTTAAGGTATCTTATTTATCAGTAATTAAATACCTGTTTTATTTCCCTCAAATGAAGTGAGTCGTGACTAATTCAACTCTATTCTACGGAGACACTAAACGTAGCGAAAACATCTGTTTCTCCACCAGCATCTTCAAGACCTGTATTTGGTTTCGTAGGCTCATGACGTAATGTAAATGTTAATGTCCCTGAACTAACGGCTCCTGCGACGAGTGTAAACTCGGTTCCCAATTTATTCCCATCTGTATCAAGATTTTCATTGCTAATTGTGATGTCTAAGTCACCCCCTGATGTATAGAAAAATTGGTGTTCTAAGCTTTCCTCTTCAACTTCTTCCGTAATGTCATCAGCAGGATCTACAGTTTCGTTAAGTAACACAATACGACCACTGTATGTGACGCCAGCGGTTAAATCACCAGTAGTGATGACTGGAGCATCTGATCCATCTCCATCCAAGTCACGGCTCTGTAAGGTAATCGCTGTGCCACCGTCATTTGGGACGAGTGTAACAGTTAGTGTGGTGATCACTTCTTCTTCGTTGACGGGAGCAGGAGCATCATCTTTTGAGCATCCGATAAATAATGAACTTACAAATAATGCGGCAGTTAAAAATTTCATGTTTTTCATGTTTTTGTTGTTTTTGAATAGTTAAATTAATAATTGATTTTAAGATTAAGTAAAAAATTTCTGCCCAAATCATCGGCATAAAAACGCAAACGATTCAGGTAGTTTCGATACGAAGTATCCAATAGGTTTGTAATTGTAAACCCTACTGTAAACTTCGATTTTTGGTTTATATTAAGATCTATACTCGAACTAAAATTGAGTAAGTGGTAAGCGTCCGGAGGGGTACTGAAATCAACGATCTGGGATCGTTCAGTTTCTGGATTGAACACTTCAAAATTAGTGTCGGGATAGTCGTTTTGTTTAAAATGATACGCGCTTTGCAAAGCCAAGCGGAGGTTATTAAATTTGGGATTTTGATAGACAATCTGATTACTTAGGTTGGCAGGGGGCATACCAATTAAAGGCGCGTCATTGGTACGGTCATTTCCTTTGACCAAAGAGAATTGGGTATTCAAGCGATAGTTTTTAGCAAATTCATAGGATACATCCACATCGATACCCAACAATTGCGCATTCGTTTGGCGGTATTCCCACACTTGAAAATTCCCTCGTACCGTTTGTTGAATCCCTGTAGGTTCATTAACGATAAAGTCAGAAATGGTATTAATGTAGGGGTTTATTTGAAAACTGAATACATCGTTAGCCTTTTGAAAGGTCAAGGAAACTTTATGGCTTATTTCCGAATTGAAGCGTAAATCTCCCAGTTCGATTCGGGAGGCCGAATGGTGCAAACCTTCACTAAACAGTTCAGAAGAATTTGGGGCTCGAGATGCAATGGAATAGTTGAAAAATAATTTAGAATTTTTTCCAAATGCGTAGCTTGCTCCCAAGGTTCCAGAACCATTATTAAAACTTAGTTCTGGATTGGTTAAAATTTGATTCTCCAATTCTTCAAGCACAATTTCAGGAAATAGCTGGTCATAATTACGTAATTCCCAAAAGGAGGTTCTGTAAAATTTAAAAACATCCATAAAGGAGTA
>CATEFX010000063.1 GCA_949499105.1 Formosa sp. Hel1_33_131
CCAACATTTGGACGTCCTACTATCGCTACAATATTGCTCATATGCTTATAAAATTGCTGCAAAAATAGGAAATATCCTTTTGGTAAGCTCTTTTTTATGGAAGTTTAAAAAATATATAACTACAAATGAATATCTTTAGAAATCCCTTAAATCTATTATCATGGAAATTAGCAACAAAATTGTCTTAAGACCTCGTTTTTCATTCGACCAAAAAAATGCCCAGAGTCACGTATTAAAAGCATTTGATGGTGCCAAAAAAAGTCAGAATACTATTAAAATCAATCGCTTAGATACGCATGTATTTTTAAAAATTCCGAAAGCAGAACAGCACTTTTGGTCACCACAACTCCATTTAGAGGTTTTAGAAACGGATCCATCCCACTGTAAAATTAAAGGCTTCTTTGGTCCCAACCCAACGGTTTGGACACTGTTTATGTTTTTACATTTTGTAGCAGCAGGTTTGTTTATTGGTTTTGGGATCTGGGCGTATTCTAGTTGGTCATTAGGTACCAATGTCACAACCCCCGTTGTTTTGATGATGATGATGGTGGTTTTATGGATCGCCCTCTACATTAGCGGCCGAATTGGAAAAAAGAAAGGCCAGCATCAGATGCACGAATTACATGATTTCATGAACGCGGTTTTGAAAACGGTTGGTCAATAATATGAGTGATGACACAAGAACGTAGCTTACCAATACCTAGAGTATAGCGCACTAATTAGATCACTGTAAAAATAGTACGTATCCATTGGAATATTGAATGAAATGTGTAACTTTGATTTTATGGGCGTAACTATTCAAAATAAAAAAATAGAATTAATTCAGTGGCTTTCTACACTAAACGATCCAGCATTGATAGACAAATTAATGATATTGAGAGAAAAAGAAAAAATTGATTGGTGGAACGAACTTTCGACTGAGGAACAAAAATCAATAGAAAACGGCATTCAAGATGCTGATCACGGAAAATTGACTTCCCACTCAAACGTCAAAAAAGTTTATGAAAAGTGGTTATAAAATACGTTGGACTGACCATGCAATTTCTGAATTAAAAGAAACGCTCGATTATTTAGAATCTAATTGGACGGAAAAAGAGTTAAGAGAATTTTCTGCAAAACTTGAGCACACAATAGAACTAATCTCAAAATCTCCTGAAATATTTCCAGAATTTTTGGATAAAAAAGGAGTCAGAAAAGCCGTTGTTGAAACACATAACAATCTATACTACAGGCTAATTGGAGATTCTATAGAGATCGTATCACTATTTTCAAACCGAAAAAACCCTGCGAATAAAAAACTATAGCACTGCTGCACTCCCACTGAAAAAAAATCCGGCGATCTCTGTGTTTTTGACATAAGCTTGAGAAAACAAAAAAGCGAGCATCAGAAGCACAAATTACATGATTTTATGAACGCCGTTTTGAAAACGATTTAAAAGTGTGTACATTGAACCAAGATTAAGACCCCCAGGTCACAATCTTCACAACCAATAGAATTTTTTGTAAGCGATTATTTTACTAAAAACTAATTTTTGGAACGGTTCTGAGAACTCTCCATCAATGATATATGTCTGTAACTGGCTTCAATATATTGTAGTTACCTGCAAGCAAAAAAGACAAATGAAAGAACAAGAAATAGATAAATTGATTCAATCAAATGAAGGTGATAAACTGAGTTTTTATTTATCAAATTTGCTTTCAAAAAGCAAAGAGATTGAAAAAGAGAACAACAAATTAGGAATAATGATGCTAATCTTAATTTTACTTTTCTATCTTATAGACTACACTTCAGCAAATAGTTTAAATATTGGACCAATAACTATTAAAGACTTGGCAGAAATAAGAATTTTTATCCCATTAGTTTTTGCTTTTTTAATACTTAGATATAAAGTGATTAACTCTCATAAAGCAGAGTTAATAAAAATAATTAAAAAAATTTCTAATCAACATTTTAGCTATGATAACAAAAATGTTGATATTGCTTTTATTGATGATTTCACAAGAACACTTTTACCTATCTCAATTTATGAAGAGTTCAATAAATTTAATTACAAAAAAACTTCAGGTTGCATTGGAACAATAATAATACTTCCGTTGTCAATAGCTCTAATGTTAATTCCTTATATCTTTGAATATTTTTGGCTAAAAGAACTTATAATCGATTTTTTAGGGATGAATTTTTATGGAAAGACATCAACGATTATTACAATTTGGGTGTTAATTCTCTCTATATATTATTTTATTCAAACAATGAGATTATCAATTATAGAAAATGAAAGAAATTAGGAGAAAATGCCCAAGCCCCGCTCCACAAAGTCCCAAACATTGAGGTACGTATAAAACGAAAAAACAAATAGTAAAAAAGATGAAAATTAAAAAAAGGTTACATCATACGAGATCAAGAAGACCAAACAGTTTTAGAAATTGACATATGAGGGGGAATTCTAACTTTCGCTTGTTTAAAGGGCACGAGCAAAATGCTCGCGCTAGCAGGAGACTTTGAGGAACACAAAAAAGAACAAAATGGATTGCAAGCTAAATAGTATAAAAATAGAAGTTAGAACGGAAAAGAAATGAGAATGATATAAGTTTAAAATCGGGAGACTTCGAGCAGCAGGGTTTTGTGATAAAGCTAGAATAAATATTAACAAACATAACGGCAAATTGAAAGTGCAGTCATTTTTAATTCCGCACTACGCATAGCCGAGACGTTACCTAACATATAAAAAACCTATGAAGAAAGTATTAAAAATTATTGGATGGACTTTTTTAATCCTCATATTACTTGGAATTGGAATCGGAACCTATTTCTACCAAACCGACCCAATGATTAAAGCAATTGTCAATAATGATGAATCAAAATTATACTATTTCCCTACCAAAGAGATGAGTAATATGGACGAATTGAACTATTCAGAATCCGTTTTGACGATTGAGGATTCAATAAACATCTATACTTATCAATTCGAACCAAAAGGAGAAAAGAATGCAAATATTTTTTTGATACACGGAGCAGGCGGAAACGTAAGTACATACAAAAGACTAATTAAACCATTAATTGAAAATGGATTTGGAGTCTATGCATTGGATTGGAGAGGTTATGGAAAATCGACTGGAATTCCTAATTACAAAGGAGTAATGAAAGATACCGAAATAGCTTTTCAGGATTTTCTTAATAAAACAGCAAAGGACAGTTTAAAAACCGTAGTATATGGTATGTCATTAGGAGGACCAATGGCCATAAAAATAACGAAGGACAACCAAAATCAAGTAAATGCATTAATTCTTGACGGAACTGTAGAATCTGCACAAAGTTTAGCAATTGATTATACACCAGTTAAATATTTAAAAGAAAAAGCAAAAAAATCACCTGAAAAATTTAACCAAGATTACGTTGGAGTGAGAGATATTGCAGATATTGACAACACTCCAAAACTGATTATTCATAGTCGAATAGACAGAGACGTACCTTTCATAAGAGGAAAAAATGTTTTTAATGCCGCCAAAGAACCGAAAGAATTTTGGGAAACAAAAACAGACCATATTATGACATTAATAGATTTAACAGACGAAGCGATTAACAAAATAATGGAGCAAATACGGTAATTAATAATGTAAAAAATAATAGTAGTTTAATTTCCTGCGCCGCAACGTTTCCCCATGCGGCCGCATTCTATGGATAAATCCAAATAAAAAATGATGAATCTTAAGTTGTTTTAAAAAATAAACTTGCAAATTACGTAACTAATATTTATTTTTACACGTATAATACAATAACATGGACACTAAATTAACACTTAACGTAGATAAAACCATCATTGAAGGGGCAAAAATATATGCTAAATTTCATAAGGTGAGTTTATCTCATTTAATAGAATCCTATTTAGCTGCATTGATTTCAAAAAACAGTAAGAAAGTTGAAATCACACCCCTAGTAGAAAGCTTGAGCGGCGTGATTGATTTAGATCCTAATTTTGATTTCAAAAAAGACTATACAGATTTCTTAATCGAAAAATACAAATGAGCACATTATTTATCGACACTAATATTGTCTTGGATTTACTTTCGAAGCGTACACCGTTTTATGAGAGTGCAGCTCAAATATTTTCGTTTGCGGATAAACATAAATTAAAATTATCCGTAAGTGCCCTAACCTTTGCAAATACAAACTATATTTTATCCAAACTTAAGTCCATAAAGGAAGCGCGCGAAATTCTAAGAAGGTTCAAAGTCCTTGTTAAGGTCTTGCCTCTTAACGATAAAATTATTGACCTTGCTTTAAATGATAAGGCATTTAACGATTTTGAAGATGGGCTTCAGTATTACACTGCTCTCGAGGGTAATCAAGACATTGTCATTACACGAGATTTGAAAGGCTTTAAAAATGCTAAAATTCCAGTGATGACTGCAGAGGAATATTTGATTTCTATTGCATAGCCCCGTTCCTCAAAGTCGGGAGACTTTGCAGCAGGGGAATCATATTTTAACCAGCAACCATATTTCAGGATAAACCATTAGAAAAAATGAACACTGACAGATTTAAGAAAATTATAAAGTACTCTTTTACATCAATTGGCGTTATTTTATTGATAGCCACTTTACTTGGCTACACCAACCTTAGGAATTTACCAACAACCGAAAATAAGAAGACTCAGTATTTAACTATTGGAAAGGAAAGAATTAGATGTTTACAAAAAGGGACTGGAAAAGATGTATTACTCATTCATGGAACGCCTGGCTCAATTGAGGATTGGAATGGAATTATAGACTCTCTATCCAAAGATTACAGAGTGACCGCTTTTGATCGATTAGGCCACGGATTTAGTTCTTCAAATCAATACACCTATCACTTGAAAGATAATGCCACTCTTGTGGCGGATTTAATTAAAGAGTTGAAATTAAAATCACCTTTGATTGTTGGGCACTCGTATGGAGGTTCTATCGCTGCGTTTATGGCTGTTAATTCAAAATTAAAAGATCTTGAATATATGATCATAGACTCTCCATTATACGAACACCAGCCAAGTTGGTTATATCGATTGGTGGCGCTGCCCGTTTTTGGAAAAGGAATTGCTTTAGTTTCCTCTTTTACAATTGCCAACCACCAAATAAAAAAGGGCGTTTCATCCTTATTTAAAAGTCTTGAAAAAGAAGTAATTGATGATTTCGTAAAAGAACGACAAGTGATTTGGTCTCAGCCAAAAGTGATTTACTCAAAAGCAAAAGAGTCCGTGAACTATTCAGATGATTTGAATTCAATCTCAAAAAAATATAAAACCATAAATTCTAAAATAACGATCATCACTGGAAAGGATGCCAAAAGTACCTTTAGAAACGATTGCAAAAAATTTAACTCTGAAGTCGCTAATAGCGAATTAATTATTTTAGAAAACACAGGACATTACATTCAGTTGGAAAAACCATTGACTATCATTGAGATTATAAGAAAAAGAATGGATTCTAAACCTTAGATTAAAACACTACCGATTACTTGAAGACTTTTAAGAATTATTATACCCAAAACGCTTGAGTTGGTTTTGGTTAGAACGCCAGTTTTTATTCACTTTGACATACAATTCTAAGTGGACTTGTTTGCCAAAAAATTTCTCTAAATCTTTTCGAGACTCCACACCCACACGTTTGAGTGCGATGCCTTTATGTCCAATAATAATCCCTTTTTGGGTTTCACGTTCGACCATGATAACCGATCGCATCCGGATGATGTCTTCTTCTTCAAAAAATTCTTCGGTATCGACCTCCACCGCATAAGGAATCTCTTTTTTGTAGTGGATTAAAATCTTTTCACGGATTTTCTCATTGACAAAAAACCGTTCGGGTTTGTCCGTCAGTTGATCTTTGGGATAGTAAGCGGGCGATTCTGGCAATAACTCCAAAATACGGTCAAACACATTTTTCACATTAAAGCCTTCCAAAGCAGAGATCGCTATAAACTCCGCATTCGGAACTTTTTGTTGCCAGAGCTGTGCTTGTTCTTCCAATTGTTCTTGATTAGAAGTATCAATTTTATTTAACAGCAATAAAACGGGTTTTTTGGAGGCAGTAATCTTATTAAAAAATGCTTCGTCTTTCAGTTCTTTCTCCCCAATTTCGACCATATAAATCAAAATATCGGCATCTTCAAAAGCAGATTTCACAAAGTCCATCATGGAGCTTTGTAATTCATAGGCGGGTTTGATAATCCCGGGTGTATCCGATAGAATCACCTGAAAGTCATCGCCATTGACAATCCCCAAAATTCGGTGGCGGGTGGTTTGCGCCTTGGACGTAATAATGGATAATTTTTCGCCTACAAAGGCATTCATCAAGGTGGATTTTCCGACGTTTGGATTTCCAATAATATTTACAAAACCTGCTTTGTGCATTCCAATTATAATTTCGACAAAGTTACAACCTTCCTTTTAGACTATCTAAGAATTAAATACTTAAGAACTCGCAGCGGCACTCATAAATTCTTCGACTTTGTGAACCATGTTTTTACTGCCACAAATAAATGGCACGCGTTGGTGCAGTTCTGTAGGGGTGATATCAAGAATTCGAGTGCGGCCATCACTGGCGTTTCCATGGGCTTGTTCGGCAATAAACGCCATCGGGTTGCATTCGTATAACAAGCGTAATTTTCCATTCGGATTTTTGGAACTGGTAGGGTATAAATAAATCCCACCCTTGATCATATTTCGATGAAAATCTGACACCAACGACCCAATATAGCGCGAGGTATAGGGGCGATCGCCTTCTTCCTTCTGACAGTATTTAATATAGTTTTTGATGCCTTGTGGAAAGTGACTATAATTACCTTCATTCACCGAATATATGGTTCCATTCTCTGGAAATTGCATTTGAGGATGTGACAAATAAAAGGTCCCAATGGCGGGATTTAAGGTAAAGCCATTGACACCATCGCCAGTGGTATACACTAACATCGTCGACGTGCCATAAATAATATAGCCCGCTGCCACTTGTTAACGGCCTTTTTGTAAAAAATCGTCTTGTTGAACCGGTGTTCCTACGGGGGTCACCCGTCGGTAAATAGAAAAAATAGTCCCCACGGAGACATTCACATCAATATTAGAAGACCCATCGAGAGGGTCCATCAAAACAATGTATTTATTTTGGTGATTATGATCGTTGCTATTAATCGCAATAAAATCGTCTTCCTCTTCACTCGCAATCCCACAAACTATATTTCGATTGACAAGGGTTTGAATGAATTTTTCATTGGCATAGACATCCAGTTTCTGTTGATGCTCTCCTTGAATATTGGTCTCACCCGCCGTGCCTAAAATATCAACCAAGCCTGCTTTATTAACTTCGTAATTCACCACTTTGGCGGCCAGCCGAATGGAGTTGATGAGTCGGGATAATTCGCCAGAGGTATATTTAAATGACGACTGGTGTTCAATGATAAATTCGCCGAGTGTTTGGTGTTTTTGGAACATTTGTAATTTAATTTATGTAAATATCTCATTTTTTAGACAACTACAACGTTTTCGTTTGTATTTTATTTGGGAACTATAAAAGGCTTTTAAGTATCTTTGAATCACCAAACATAGATTATGAACTATCACATTCGAAATGCAGTTAGGGAGGATATGGAACACGTTTTAAACTTGATTACCGAACTCGCTATCTTTGAAAAAGAGCCCAATGCCGTAGAAATTACAGCCGCCAATTTACAAGCCAAAGGCTTTGGAAGCAGTCCTGAGTTTCATTGTTTTGTAGCGGAATCTGACCAAAAAATAATTGGAATCGCTTTGGTCTACACCCGATTTTCAACATGGAAAGGCACTGTTTTACACCTAGAAGATTTGATTGTTTCGGAACGCGTACGTGGACACGGAATTGGGTCTGCCCTGTTGGATCAAGTGATTCTTTATGGCGACGATCAAGGCGTGAAACGGATTTGTTGGGAAGTAATTGATTGGAATACACCAGCGATTGAGTTTTACGAACACAAAGGGGCCCGAGTCATGCGAGACTGGGATGTGGTTCAACTCGACGAACAAGGCATGAAAAATTACATCTCAAAACTAAAATAAACTAAACTAATGCAAATTTTTAAATTTGGCGGTGCTTCTGTTAAGGATGCCCAAGGCGTCAAAAATTTAGCGCGCGTCCTGACCACTGTGGGGCACAGCAACACACTTATTATTGTTTCGGCAATGGGCAAAACAACCAATGCCATGGAAACAGTGATTTCAAATTATTTTGATGCCAAACACCAACTTCAAAGCTCGATTCAAGACGTTAAGAAATTTCACAATAACATTCTCCTCGATTTATTTGAGAACGAAAAACATGCTGTTTATGAAAAAGTAGATGCTTTGTTTCAAGAAGTTGTGCAGTTTTTTGATCATAATAAATCCCCCAATTATAACTTTGTATATGACCAAGTGATTGGGTTTGGCGAGTTGATTTCGACTACTATCATCAGTCATTATTTGAATGATATTGGTTTAACAAACACCTGGCTAGATGTTAGAGATTTTATAAAAACCGACAACTATTACAGAAATGCTAAAGTGGATTGGAACGACACACAAGATTTGATTTCGAGTCGAGTTGACCCTTCAAAATTAAACATCACTCAAGGGTTTTTAGGAAGTGACGTCCATAATTTCACAACCACTCTTGGCCGAGAAGGGAGTGATTACACGGCCGCAATTTTTGCCTTTTGTTTAAATGCAAAGTCCGTGACGATTTGGAAAGATGTCCCAGGCGTGCTCAATGCCGATCCTCGCTATTTTGAGAATGCAACCTTGTTAGATCGTATCTCCTACACAGAAGCGATCGAATTGTCGTATTACGGCGCCACGGTGATACACCCAAAAACACTTCAACCCTTACAACGTAAAGAGATTCCACTCTATGTCAAATCGTTTTTAAATCCAGAAAATGACGGGACGATCGTTGGAAAGGAATTCGAACTAACGCCTAAAGTGCCCTGTTATATTTTAAAGCAAAATCAAGTGTTGATTTCGCTTTCCTCCTTAGATTTTTCATACATCGTAGAAGATAACCTTCGTCATATTTTTGGTTTATTACACGATTATAAGATGAAAGTTAGCATGATTCAAAATTCGGCCATTAGTTTTTCGGTCTGTATTGAAAATAATTATGATACTCTGGAGCGTTTATTATTACATTTAAAAGCGAAGTATAAAGTGGCGTCTCATAAAGGGGTTAAATTATATACCATTCGCCATTATACAGAAGCATCGATCCAAGAGTTGGAAGCTGGAAAAGACCTGCTTTTGAAGCAAATCACGCCTGAGATCGTTCAAATCATAACCCACTAAGTCGACATTTAATACACGTATCTTAACCTATGAGTATCGTCACCCCCAAAGAAATTGCCAAAGCCATCAAAGTTGATTCCTATGGAGTTATTGGTGCTTTTTTAGGATGGATCTTAATGAAAGTATTGAAGATTTCTACCATTAACAAAATCTACAATCGCCATAAACACAAACAGGATCTTGAGTTTTTAAATGGTCTATTGGACGATTTTAAAATTCGTTTTGAAATTCCGGAAGAAGATTTTAAACGCCTTCCAAAAGACGGTGCGTACATCACGGTTTCTAATCACCCCCTTGGTGGCATCGATGGTATATTATTACTGAAACTAATGCTCGAGCAGCGTGAAGATTTTAAGATCATCGCCAATTTTTTATTACAGCGAATTGAACCTTTAGTTCCTTACATCATGCCCGTGAATCCGTTTGAGGATCACAAAGATGCTAAATCTAGTATTGCTGGCTTCAAAAAATCGTTGCTTCATTTGAAAAACGGACACCCTTTAGGGATTTTCCCGGCGGGGGAAGTTTCCACCTATAAAGATGGCAAACTGTTGGTCGATAAACCTTGGGAACCTGCCGCTATGAAACTCATTCAACGCGCTGAAGTTCCTGTGATTCCAATTTATTTTCATGCCAAAAATAGTTCGTTGTTTTATCGCTTATCAAGAATCAGTGCCATCTTAAGAACCGCCAAATTACCCTCAGAACTTTTGACCCAAAAAAACCGTGTCATTAAAGTTAGAATCGGAAAACCCATCAGCGTAAAAGACCAAAAAGAATACGATACTTTGGACGCTTTTTCGGATTTTATCAGACGAAAAACCTATATGCTTTCAAACTCTTTTGAAAAGGTGAAAATCTTAACAAATATCTCCTCCAGTTTAAAAGCGATAAAGCCCGCAAAAAAAATTGTAACCCCAGTTTCCAAAACAATCATGTGTTTAGAAGTCGCTGCTTTAAAATCCGAAAACCACCGCCTCTTAATAAGTAAAAACTACGAAGTTTATTTAGCGCCTGCGGCCAACATACCGAATATCTTACATGAAATTGGACGCCTGCGCGAGATCACTTTTAGAGACATTGGAGAAGGCACCAACAAAGCCATCGATTTGGATAAATTTGACCAGTATTACCACCATATGTTTTTGTGGGATGCGGAAGCCGAGTGCTTGGCTGGCGCGTATCGGATGGGGTTAGGTTCTGACATTTATAAAGCAAAAGGGATCGATGGATTTTACTTGCAAGACTTGTTTCGTTTTGAGCCCGAGCTCCACAAGATGATGAGTCAGTCTATTGAATTGGGGCGCGCATTTATCATTAAGATCTATCAACAAAAACCAATGCCACTATTTCTACTTTGGAAAGGCATCGTACATACCACGCTTCGGTTTCCAGATCATAAATACCTCATCGGTGGTGTGAGTATTAGCAATCAATTTTCAAATTTTTCTAAATCGTTGATGATTGAGTTTATGAAGTCGCATTATTACGATCCGTATTTAGCGCAGTATGTAACACCAAAAAAAGAATTCAAAGTAAAACTAAAGGATGCCGATAAAGATTTTGTGTTTGATGCCACCGCAGCCGATCTGAATAAGTTTGACAAACTTATTGATGAAATTGAGCCCGGAGCCTTACGTCTGCCGGTCCTCCTTAAAAAATACATCAAACAAAATGCTCGCTTGATTGCGTTTAACGTGGATCCTCTTTTTAATAATGCCGTGGATGGTTTGATGTATATTCGGATTGCCGATCTCCCAGATAGTACCGTCCGCCCTGTGATGGAAGAATTTCAAGCGGAGCTGGAACGTAAGTACAGGCCCTCGGAGGAAGACTAAGTGATTTCTAGCTCCGTTTTTATTTACACTTTAATTACGTTTTATTTACATTTTATCGTACTTTCGTAAAAACACTCAAGGATGCCTTTTTCACCAAACTACACCATTACTGTCACTATTGCACAAGATTTAGTAGCGATAGAAACTGGTAAAAAGCAATTTGAATCGATTCCTATGAATGCGACGCTTTTGAGCTCACTACGTAAATCCGCTCGCTTGGCTTCGACGCACTACTCCACTCAAATAGAAGGAAACCGTTTGACGATGGAACAAGTTAAAGAAGTTGTTTCAAAAAAAGGAGGGGTATTTCCTGAACGGGAACGCGATAAAAAAGAGGTGGTCAATTATTACAAAGCATTAGAATATCTAGAAACGAAACATAACAGACCATTAACTGAAACAACCATTCAAACCCTACACGGATTGGTTTTTAATTGGAGAAAGAGCGCGACAGCATATAGAGAGGCTCAAAACGTGATTAAAGATGGATTGTCAGGCGCTATTGTTTATATGCCCCCCGAAGCTTCAGATGTGAGTGGTTTGATGAAAGATCTTGTTTCTTGGATTGACACATCTTTAGAAAATGGAAAAATTCCTGTCGCCATTATAGCTGCTTTGGCTCATTATCAATTTGCGACCATCCATCCCTACTATGATGGAAATGGAAGGACGGCTCGATTAATTACCAATTATATTTTACATTATGGTGGTTATGGACTAAAAGGCATCTATTCTTTGGAAGCCTATTATGCAAAAAACTTACAAGGGTATTATGATGCTTTGGCAGTCGAAAACATTCCCAATTATTATATGGGAAGAGCACAGGCTGATCTTACCTATTTTTTGGAATATTTCATGAAAGGAATGGCGATCTCTTTTACTAACATCGTGGAGTCATCAAAAGAAAACAGAGCTCCAAAACTGCAAGATAATAGTGACGTCCTAAGAGAATTATCCGTAAAACAACGTACGGCATTGGATCTATTTCTAAAACAGAAAGAAATTACGAGCACTGAATTAGCCAATCATTTAGGGATTTCTAAAAGAAGTGCAGCAGCCCTTATAAGAAAATGGTTAAAAGACCAATTCATTCTTATTGGAAATCCATCCAATAGAGCACGATCGTATCTACTAAACCAAAAATGGGAACAGTTAATCTAAAACCGCTCCGCTACAAACGCTTTCATATACGCTTTAATTTCCGTACGTGCTTTTAAGAATGCGGCGTGTTTTTCTTGGTCGGTACCAATCAATTTAGACGGATCAAAAAAGTCATGATGTAAGCGTACTGCATTGGGGCTGGCTATAAATGGACAGTTTTCTTTCGCATGGTCACAAACAGTGATGATGTAATCAAAATTGACCTCTGCATACTCATCCACATGATTAGAAGTGTGGTGAGTAATATCGATTCCATCTTCTTTCATAATCGCGGCAGCCCCTGGGTTGATCCCATGTGTTTCTATACCTGCACTGTAAACGTTAGCTTGATTGGCTGCAAATTGGTTTAAATAGCCGTGCGCCATTTGACTCCGGCACGAATTTCCTGTACAAAGGACTAATATGTTTTTCATGTTATTTTTAGTTTTCAAACGCACTATCAATCGGTTCCCAGAGCTCAATTTTATTCCCTTCAGGGTCTAAGATCCAAGCAAACTTCCCATAGTCAAACGTTTGTATATCGCCTACAATAGTAACACCTTCTGACTTAAGAACGGTTATCAAATTGTTAAGATTTTCAACTCGAAAGTTTACCATAAACGGCTGTTTGCTGGGCTCAAAATAGGTGGTATCGTCTTTAAATGGCGACCACTGTGTCGATGCTTTATTGCCTTCTTCATCCTTCCACCAAAAGGTACATCCATACTCATCGACGGGCAATCCGAGATGTTTGCCATACCATGCTTTTGTTGCTTTTGAATCTTTCGTTTTAAAAAAGATTCCACCGATACCTGTAACACGTTTTTTCATATCTCTATTTTTTTATTTGAGATTCATAAATCGCAATCCAGTCCTCAACAGAAAGTTTAGCGGTTAGTTGACCAATCAGAGCATACGGAATGTCATTCATTTTTTTAAAACGTATACAACTTTTCCCCATGTCTAATTTAGACGAGCAATGTTTCGGGTATTCTGTGACAAACCACTCATAAATTTCTTTTTGGGCGTACATTCCTGAGTGGTACACGGCAATAAAATGTTTCTGAGACGCCAAATTCATAAAGGGTAATGGCAACTTAGGATTGCAGTGATATCCATTTGGATAGATCGAAAATGGAACCACATACCCTAACATGCCATAATTGATGCATTCATAAAAATCAGAATCGAGATGATCCAAAATAGTTTGTCTTAATTTTTGGATGGGTACTTTTCGATCTTCAGGAAGTTGAGCGATGTATTCTTCTGGTGTTGTTGCGGTAGATTTCATAAGTTAGAGCGATTAGGGCTCTCAATTTAATGAAAAATAGTGACAATTTTATCAACGATGGTTTGCGCAAGTTTTTGATGACTCTCTACCGTCCAGCCTGCGACGTGAGGCGACAGCATCACATTCTCTGATTTCAATAAATAATTTAGCGCAGCTGGTGGCTCGTTTGAAAACAGGGTTTCGAAGGATGATTTTTCGTATTCTAAGACATCCAATCCAGCGCCTAAAATTTTCTTTGACTCTAGCGCTTCCACTAAGGCTTCCGTGACCACACAACTGCCTCTAGCGGTATTGATTAACCAAAATGGCTGCTCAAATTTCTGGATAAATGACGCATCAATCATTTGATTGGTTAATTCGGTATGCGGAACATGAAGGCTTAGTATTTGCGCCTTTTTTTGAAGGGTTTCAAGAGAAACTTGTTGCGCATTTGCATCACCAACGTTGGGTTTAATATCATAACAAAGCACTTCGACTTCAAAACCACGGAGTTTTTTAGCAAATGCTTTGCCCATATGGCCATAGCCGATAATTCCAACCGTTTTCCCATCGAGTTCAATGCCCCGATTGGCTTCGCGTTGCCATAGTCCATTTCGGATTTGCTGATCTGAAACTTTCAGTTTATTAAATAATGCTAATACCATTCCAAGCGCGTGTTCCCCAACGGCATTTTGATTGCCTTCGGGTGCTGAAATTAAATGGATGCCTTTGGACTGTGCATAGTCTGTATCAATATTTTCTAATCCTGCCCCTACCCGACCAATAAATTTTAGGTTGGTTGCTTGATCCAAAAAGTCGGCATCAATTCGAAATCGACTTCTTAAAATAAGGCCGTCATATAAATGAATTTTGGCTGCGATGGCGTCTTTTGAACTCGTATAATCTTCGTGATTTTCATAGCCTAAAGCCGCTAACTGTTCTATTAATAAGGAATGGTTTGTATCCAGATGTAAAACGTTCATCTTAAATATTTAGGATGAGTTTCGCAATAGAGAAATAAATCATGATTCCAAAAATATCGTTACTGGTAGTGATGAAAGGCCCGGTGGCAATGGCGGGATCAATGCCCTTTTTGTGAAGAAATAGTGGGATAAATGTCCCGATAATTCCAGCAACAATAATGACAATGACCAGAGATAATGAGATCGCTAAGGCGGTGCGCATATCTTCTTTCCAAATCCACACAAAAGCGAATAAGAATAAGGCTAAAATAACGCCGTTTAAGGCGGCTAAAAACATTTCTTTTATAAGTCGAGTATTGACACTTCCTCGCACCTCATCATTCGCCAAACCTTGCACAATAATTGCTGACGATTGAACGCCCACATTGCCTGCCATGGCGGCAATAAGTGGAGTGAATAATAAAATTAGAGGGAAATCTTCAATGATGGTTTCAAATCCGCCCATAATCACTGCGGCACCAACCCCCCCTAGCAGTCCTAAAAACAACCAAGGCAATCGGGCTCGGGTAAGATCGAGGATACTATCTTCGGCATCAACATCTTGTGTAATACCAGCGGCCAGTTGATAATCTTTTTCGGCTTCTTCGATAATGACATCTACGATATCATCAATGGTAATACGTCCCAAAAGTACTTTATCGTCATTGATGACGGGGATGGCTTCTAAATCATATTTCGCCATTAATTTGGCCACTTCTTCAGAATCTTCATCCACATGAACCGAATCTACTTTTGGAATATAGATGTCTTTTATTTTGTCATCATTATTGGCAATTAAAAGATCTTTTAAAGACAAACGCCCAATCAATTTCTCGTCTTTAGTAACGACATAAATCGAATGTACACGCTTCACCTCTTTGGCTTGGGCTCTAATTTTACGCAAACAACCGGCAACCGTCCAGGATTCATACACCTTAACCAGCTCTTTGGCCATGAGTCCTCCAGCAGTATCTTCGTCATACGCCAATAGCTCTTGAATATCAGCAACCAGCTCTTTATCGTCCATTTGGGCGATCACTTTTCGCTTACGTTCGGGCGATAAATCAGCTAAAAGATCGGCAGCATCATCCGAATCGAGTTCTTGAATTTCTTCAACAATTTCTTTAATCGAAAGATTTTGTAATACTTTTTCACGAACATCATCTTCTAATTCTGCAAGAATAACGGCCGTGGTTTCACTATCTAAAAGCTTGATAATATAGGTAGCCTGATCTAAATTTAGATCATCCAAAATTTCGGCAATATCTGCATAATGCACATCTTGTAATTGCTCCAAAACGGCTTTATCATCCTTAGAATCAATGAATCCATTTAGGGCATCGATTAAGGTTTCGGTGATCTCAAAAGGGATATGTTCCTTAGTTTCTTCCAAAATTAAATTGGTTAGTGATCGGTTTCTATTGCGGTTGTCAATTCAATAAACGCGGCAACACTAAGTTGCTCTGGGCGCTTGTCAAAGATAGTATTTGCTTTTAAATTATCCGATAAATTATAGGTTTTTAAACTATTTCTTAAGGTTTTACGGCGTTGTTGAAATGCAGACTTTACCACTCTAAAAAATAATTTTTCGTCACAGGGTAAAGAATATACTGCTTTTCGAGTCAATCTCAAAACACCCGATTCTACTTTTGGCGGGGGAATAAACACCGAGGGTGGTACGGTAAATAAATACTCCGCATCGTAAAATGCTTGAACTAAAACCGATAAAATCCCATACACCTTACTACCTTCTTTTTCACAAATACGCTGCGCCACTTCTTTTTGAAACATGCCAGAAAACTCAGGGATTTGATCTCTATTTTCTAATGTTTTAAATACGATTTGTGTTGAAATGTTATACGGGAAATTTCCAATAATAGCGAAAGGACGGGTTCCAAATGTGGCACTAAAATCGAACTTCAAGACATTTTCTTGAATAATTCGGGGTGCTAGATTTAAAAAATTAGCTTGTAAATACTCTACAGACTCCGGGTCAATTTCAATCACATGTGTTGTAATTGGCTTTTTGATGATATATTTGGTCAAAACACCCATTCCTGGGCCTATTTCTAGAACATCGTCATAGCCTTTCAAAGTTAACGTATCTGCGATTTGTTCCGCAATTTGTTCATCATTGAGAAAGTGTTGTCCTAAGTATTTTTTTGGTTTTACAATCATTTAGTGTGTGGTTACAGTATATTCATCAATCCATTCTAATTCGGTTCTGAATGCCAATATTTTATCGGCAAACCGTTGTAATTCTTCCGCTTCAAACGCTGGCGCATGCTGCTTATGAAAACTGGCCAACGCTTCTTTTGAATGGGCTAAATACTGAATTGAATAGGTTAATCCTCCCATTGACTCTTCGACTAAAACCTTTGTAAAGGTGGCTTTTAAAAACAAGCCTGTTGCCAATACTTTTGGAATGTGGGCTTTGATCCACCCCAACCATTCGTCGTGAATACTGTCGTCTATATTGGCCGTTACGTTGTAAATTATCATTGGTTATTTTGTTGTCATTAATTGATGGCATCCCCTCTTAAAAAGCGGTACTGTTTTCGAGCTTCTACAAAATGAATGCTATCTTCATGGTTAAAGATAATGGATTCATAATTAAGAAGCGCTTTTTCTGTATTTCCAAGCTGAGTTCTGTATAATTCCGCTAGGTAAAAGTAGGCATCATCTACCAAAATATCCGATTTAAAATCGGTTATAATTTGGATGTAATTTGCTTCCGCTTTTTCATAATCCTTCTGGGAGGTGTATAGCTGTGCTTGAACGAGTAAGGTTTGATCGATAATAGGATCTGTTTTATGAATCTTAAGAATCGTATCTAAAACAGTGATGGCTTCTATTGGGTTATTTTGGATAATCAACAAATCGGCTTTGGCATATGATTTTAAGGCGGTATGAAGTGAATCGCTGCCTTTGTGATCTGAAATCAAGAGCTGCAGTTCTAGGGCATCGTTAGCGGTCAGTTGCGACGAGGAGGATTTAAGAACCTTTAGTTGTGCTTCAGCCCAGTCAAAATCACCTTTATAATAACTTGTTTTAGCGGCTTTAAAACGCGCTTCTTGAGACAGTGTACTGTTTTTAACGCGCATTTGAATTTGAGTATAATAGATCAGGGCTTGATTAAATTTGTTTTGAGTGACTAAGATATCGGCAAGTTTCATTTTTAGTTGGGCGGAAGCTAGATCGGATAAATTCGCTTTCAATGCGCTTTTTAAAAACCGAATGGCAGCTTGAGAATCTGTCTCATAAAATGATAAAAACTGTGCATATGAGAGTTGTAAATCAATCGTTTCCATTCCTAATTGATAGCGATCTAATAGGGTTTCGTAGCGATCCTTAATCGTGGTATAATCAGATTGAGACTGTTTTAATTGAAGCTCCAAAAATCTATAATTAGCTTGTATAACCAGACGGGTGTCCGTTACATTTTTAATTAAAAATTCATAAACAGAGAGCGCCGTTTCAAACGCCGATGCTTCGGTTGCTGACTCCGCTAAATTGATGAGTCCCTGTAAGGATTCTGGATTCCGTCTATAAATTGCTTTAACTTGAACAAATGCTTTCTTAAATTCCTTTTGTTGGACGTAGAGCCAACTCAGCCACCGATTCCAAAGTGTGTTTGGAGTGGCTTGTAATTTCCGTAATAGCACATTTCTGAAACGTTGATTGTAGGGCTGACTGGCATCTTCTGAAATATAATCGCTCAGTAACTGCATGACCCGATTGACATATGCTGGATTCGCTTCAACATAATCTAGATAGCACTCCATCATTTTCTCAATGTTTTGCTGTTCGGCGTATAAGCCTGCGAGTTGAAGATAATAAACCGCATTTATATTGTTTTTAAGTCCGGTTTCATAAGACTGTATGGCGAATTCGATGCGCGAATATTTCTCGAAGCGTTGCGCAACGCCATAGACATGATTTGGTTGGGCTTCAATGACCAGCAATGCTTTTTCGTAGTAGGATGTTGCCTCAGTGAGTTGATTTTGAAGCTGAAAATTATACCCTAATTCAACCAAATATAATGGATTATTCGATTGACGCATTAAGGTTTCAATCTGTTTTTGAGCAGCGTTAAACTGACTCAGTTGTTGATGACATTCGATCAAATTAAACGCATAATCTGATCGAGGGTTTGGGCTTTTTAAAAGTTTCTTGTAGAGTGATAATGCTTTTTCAAAGGATCCTTTTTCAAAATAATCTTGCGCCAAAGCGGGGTCGACTTGTGCCGATGTGACCAAACAGAAAATGCTAAAAAAAAGACAAACTAGAGACTTCATTAATGCGTTTTTATGACTTTAATAAATGCCTAACAAGTAGCAAGATGATCTTTAATCAATCATCGAAAAGCCTGTGTAAGGCACTAAAACTTCAGGGATTTGAATCCCTAAATCGGTTTGATAATTTTCTAAAATACCTGCTAATACCCGTGGCAGTGCTAACGAACTTCCGTTGAGCGTATGTGCTAATTCCGTTTTACCTTCACTGTTTTTGAATCGCAATTTTAATCGGTTTGCTTGAAACGTTTCAAAATTTGAAACTGAAGAAATTTCTAACCAACGATCTTGAGCCGTTGAAAACACTTCAAAGTCATAGGTCAAGGCGGCGGTAAATCCTAAATCTCCTGCACAGAGTTTCAAAATTCGGTAGGGTAATTTTAATTCTTCTAAAATCGTTTTGATGTGCGCGACCATACCATCAAGCGCTTCATAAGATTTTGTGGGATGCTCTACACGCAGAATCTCTACTTTATCAAATTGGTGCAATCGATTTAAGCCTCGAACGTGTGCCCCATAACTACCGGCTTCACGACGAAAACATGGCGTGTATGCGGTGAGTGTTTTTGGAAGCTCGTGTTCTTGTAATAAAACATCTCTAAAAATATTAGTAGCCGGAACTTCCGCTGTTGGAATTAAGTATAAGTCATCCGCCGTAACATGATACATCTGCCCTTCTTTATCTGGTAATTGACCCGTTCCAAAACCTGAGGCTTCATTCACCAAATGAGGCACTTGAATTTCGTCATAACCTGCAGCCGTATTTTTATCTAAAAAATAGTTGATCAGAGCACGTTGTAAACGGGCGCCTTTTCCTTTATAAACAGGAAATCCTGCTCCTGTGATTTTGTTCCCCAATTCAAAATCAATGATGTCATATTTTTTTGCTAACTCCCAATGGGGGATGGCATTTTTTGAGAGAGTTGGAATGGTTCCCGCACTAAATATTTCTTCGTTATCCTCTTCTGAAGTTCCAGCAGGAACAATCGGATTTGGAAGGTTGGGGATTTTATATAAGAGCGTTTGAAGTGCTTCGGCAGTACGATTCAAATCCTCAGAAAGTAAAACTTTGGATTCTTTTAATTCGGCTGTTTTTTGCTTAAACTCCGTTGCCTTTTGGGCTTGACCTGACTTAAATAATTCGCCAATTTCTTTAGAAATTACATTTAATTCTGCAGAAATCTTATCCACTTTTGTTTGAAGCCCTCGACGGGATTCATCGAGTTGTATGACCTCATCAATGAGGGTTTTGGCATCGCTAGTCCGTTTACTTAAACGTTCTATAACGTCTGCTTGGTGATCTCTTATATAGGAAACTTGTAACATCGTAATTATTTTAAGTGGTAAATTTAAACATTTAGAATAAAACAAGAATTGGTTTTACCTTTAAATCGAATTAGTTTTTCTTTAATCCATCAATTTTGGCTAAAGCCTCTAGGCGATCCTGTTCTAATTGAACTTTTAAGGCCGCCAGTCCTGAAAACTTTTGCTCATCTCTAATTCGATCCAATACCTCAATAGTGAGGGATTGATCATAGAGGCTTTTATCAAAATCAAAGAAAAAGACTTCGACTGATAATTGGTCTGAATCGCTAACGGTTGGATTGGTTCCAATATTCATCATGCCATACACTAATTTGGAGTCAATCCTGGATTGTACGAGGTATACGCCGTTTTTTGGGATGAGCTTATAGGCTTCCTCAATTTTTAGATTGGCCGTCGGAAATTGAATGGTTTTCCCCAGTCCTTTTCCTTTAATAACGGTTCCATTTAACATGAAATTATAGCCCAAAAATTGATTTGCAACTTTAATGGCACCCTGTTTTAAAGCGGATCTAATTTTAGTAGAACTAACAGCCACATCGCCCACTTCTAGCGCACTAATTTCGGTGACTTTAAAACCATAAAATTCCCCAAATTCTTTGAGGTCTTTGATATCAGCAGTCCGGTTTCGACCAAAATGATGATCATAGCCCACAATAATGTGTTTGACGTGCAACTTATTGACCAACACATCTCGGACATATTCGAGAGCCGTTAATCTTGAAAATTCTTTTGTAAACGCTTTGATCACTAAATGATCGACTCCTAAACCCTGCATTAAATTTGATTTTTCATCAATTGTATTGATGAGTTTTATAGAAGAATCTTTCTGCAAAATCATTCGAGGATGCGGAAAAAAGGTCAATACCAATGCTTGAAGCTGCTCGGCATCCGCAATCGCAACAAGTCGATTGATGATTTTCTGATGCCCAATATGCACCCCGTCAAAAGTACCTATAGTGACAACGGAATCTTTAATTTGATTGTAATCTGCAGCAGTTTTTATTTTCAAAGCTAAATTTTATGACAGAAAATATAATAAACGAAGATAAAAAAAGCCGTCGTTTTTAAAGGGCGTTGCGCTCTTTTTTTTGAATAAAAAAATAATTAGTACCTTTCAGGTCATAACCCCTTTGAAACCTTCTTTATACCTACTTACTGATGAATCTCGATACCTCTTTACCTTTAAAATTCATAGTCGTTTATTTTATTAGCTTCTCTAGCCTCTGTTGGGCGCAACAACGCCGCTGTGGTTCCGATGAATTGATGGCAAATATGCTTCGTAGTCCAGAGTATTCAAAAATGCACAACGCCCGTCAAGCTCAATTTAAATCAAACCTAGAGAAACGCACCACAAAAACAACTCAGTTTGGAGAAATAGCACCAATTAGAATTCCAGTCGCTGTCCATTTTCCAAATGGATTAGAATCGGACCGTAGTTGTTTAGAAGCATTAGCTCAAAACCAAATAGACATTTTAAATGCTGATTATACTGCGACGAATTCCGATTTTAATCTTTGGATCGCTGCAAGCTCGTTTTACCCTGGGATCAATCCTGGAGATGCAAATGTCCAATTTAAAATTGCGTCTTTAAACCATCCTGCCAATACGGACGCAGACTTGGTAGAGGGCGAGCCTGCTGTGACGATTGGCTATGATTTTGGAGGACATGGTGGGACTTTTCCTTCAATGATCGTGTCTGACATTAAATGGGCTGGGTATATCAATATCGTGATTGGAAACTTGAGTGACGACGAGTTATTAGGATTTTCGCCTGTAGGCGGTCGTGTTCAGTCAGGAGGGGCTGTGGTGATGCGTCATGATGTATTTGGATCGGGAACAGGATGTGTGGACTCGAATACGATCCCAGCATCTCCTTTCCATTTAGGCCGGACTGTCACACATGAAGTTGGACATTTTTTAAATTTAGCACATCCATTTAAAGGGTTTAGTTGCACTTCTGACGATGGCATTGTTGACACCCCGAACATCAAAGTGGATCACACAAACTGTCCAAGCCCTGGAAGTTTTGACGCTTGCGATCCCAATGAAAATGCCTTAACCATGAACTATATGGACTACGCTAATGATGCCTGTATGTATATGTTTACACAAGGGCAAATTTCGGTAGCAGAGGCCTACCTGGCTGCTATAGAATCGGACTTCAAGTCCGGAGTTTTAAGCATCCGTTCTCAAGGGATTGAAGGCGTCTCTATTTTTCCAAATCCAAACAAAGGAAGTTTCAACTTAAAATTTCAAACAAACGCCACAACCGATTTTGAAGTCCGTGTTTTTGACCTTAGAGGACGGAACATATACAACAACACTTTTGAACCGAGTCGAAATTTAAACCAAACGATCCACTTAGAAAATACGCAAGCTGGGGTTTATCTGATGACGGTTTCCGGCGATGGAGGTCAACAAATGACGAAACGCATTCTTATCAACTAAGAGTGAGCGCTAGGTGCCGTTAAAGGTATTCATCGCATTTTGAACGCCTGCCATCACAAAACTTTTGATGAATTCGGCGCACTGCTCCAAACGTTCTTTGAGCTTTTCAGCCTCTTCGGAAGTCCACTCGCCAAGCACATAGTCAACTTGTCGGCCTTTTGCAAACTCGTCACTAATTCCAAAACGGAGTCTGTTGTACTGGGAGGTGTTGAGCTTGTCTTGTAGATCTTTCAACCCATTATGCCCACCAGCACTGCCTTTCATTTTAAGACGAAGGGTTCCAAACGGTAAATTTAGATCATCGGTGATTACTAACAGATTTTCAGGGGGAATGGCTTCTTTTTCTAACCAATACTTCACGGCTTTACCGCTGAGATTCATATAGGTATTTGGTTTTAGAAGTAGAAACGTGCGGCCTTTAAATTTAAAACTTGCCAGATCGCCTAGTTTTCTGGTTTCAAAAACAGCGGCGTTGAGCTGCGCAAATTTCTCTACGACCTTAAATCCAATATTGTGACGAGTGCTAACATAGTCGGCACCAATATTTCCCAATCCAACAATCAAATATTTTTTTGACATCTCCGTAGCAGTATTTGTACTGGGTTTATTTTTAAAGAACCATTCAAATGCGTTCATAGTGTGTAAAAATAAAAAAAGCATTCTGAATAACAGAATGCTTTTGTAAATAATGATTTAAAAGGAAACGGTTTAAGCGTCTGCTGGTGCAGCACCTTCCGCTGGAGCAGCTGCTTCCGCACCTTCTTCTCCTTCTTCTTCTTCAA
The DNA here is from genome assembly GCA_949499105.1 of Formosa sp. Hel1_33_131. GTDB lineage: Bacteria > Bacteroidota > Bacteroidia > Flavobacteriales > Flavobacteriaceae > Hel1-33-131. The sequence goes on from CATEFX010000063.1 coordinate 23,379, forward strand.
CATCGACAGAAACTCTAGAACGTTTCACTTGACACACAACAGTGTTGTCTGGGTGTAAAAACTTATAAGCATCGTTTGCCAATTCAGCAACCGTAAGTTTTCCTCCGATTTTAAGTGGCGTTACATCCGCTTCAATAAAATCTGGTAAATTTACTGGTAAAGCTTTCACTCTTAGTTTACGTCTGTTTCTTCGTAACGATCCACCATTAGCGACTCCTAAAGATTTTCCAATTACGTGAACTGGAATGTCCATAGCGATTTCTTTATCATCAAATAATTGATAAAAGTCGATGTGTAAGATACGATCTGTTACGGGATGAAACTGAATGTCCTGTAAAACAGCATTTAAAGTCTCACTTCCTAAAGCAATCACAACTGTATGTGCATTTGGTGTGTATACTAGTTTAGAGAATGCCAATTCTTCTGCTGAGAAGTGTACTGGGTTGTCTCCTCCGTATAATACGCAAGGCAC
>CATEFX010000064.1 GCA_949499105.1 Formosa sp. Hel1_33_131
ATGAAAAATTACGTCTATATATTAATGTTAACCTTGTTGAGTTTCAACATAAATGCACAAACCCCTCAGGGCTTTAACTATCAGGCAACCGTAAGAAATTCCGAAGGGACTTTGATTACCAATGCGAACGTCTATTTTAAATTTAATGTTTTACAAGGTTCACAAACAGCTGTACCTGTTTTCACAGAAATACACTACATCGCAACGGATGATTTAGGTCAAGTAAACCTAATCATAGGAGAGGGGACCGCGACAGAAGGTACTTTTTCTCAAATAGACTGGTCCTTAGGGAGTTATTTTTTAGGGGTCGAGCTTAACATCACTGGACAGAGTTATGTGGCGATGGGCACTACACAACTACTAAGCGTTCCATACGCTTTGTATGCTGCCAACAGCGGAAATGCCACCCCCAGTACAACTTTAGGATCTGTATTATCAGCAAATAATTCGGCCGACCAACAGCAAATCAAAAACCTCCTGGACCCAACCGATGGCGCGGATGCCGTGACCAAATCCTATGCCGATGCCTTATCCAAAAGCTCAGGGTTAATGAATTATAATGGCTGGGATAATTACCAAGTTTGGAATGATAATACCACCGTTCAGTTAGAGCCCAATTCGTTTACTTATGTGAATGCCAACCAGACGACCTTGGTTTTTCCAGAAGCTGCAAATAACTGCTGTGTTGGAAGTGTGATTTACGTTTATGTCATGCAAGGCGACAACAGCACTCCATTAGATTTTGTACTTCAGCCAAGTGGTACTAGTATTGCGATACACACAGGGGTTGACTTAGTGTCGACCGCGACCGAACAGTTTCAAGGACAATTTCAAACTGGAGGCTTGCAAACAATTGTGAATGTTGGAGACTATTGGATGGTTGGAAACTTTAAAGTAACAGAGACCATCACAGATATTGATAACAACCCGTATGATTACCTTACTTACGGCAACCAAGTTTGGACCGTTGAGAATGCCGCTATGGAAACGTACCGTGATGGAACACCTATTCCGCAGGTCACGGATGCCACAGAGTGGAGTAATCTTACCACAGGTGCTTGGGGATATTTCAATAATGACCCGACCAAACATAGATTTTATAATTGGTTTGCGGTCATGGGAATGCACGATACTGATGAAAGTACCCCAAACAAAGAATTTGCTCCAGAAGGCTGGCATGTGCCAAGTGATGCGGAATGGACGACTTTAGAAAACCACCTTGTTGCTAATGGCTACAATTACGATGGCACAACCACAGAAAACAAAATAGCCAAAGCAATGGCATCCACCATTGGTTGGGGTAGTTCAACAAACCCAGGAGCAGTGGGCAACGACCAAAGCTTAAACAAAAGCAGCGGCTTTAACGCTTTCCCTGAGGGTAGCCGTAACCACGATGGTTTGTTCCTGATTGAAGGTCTCAATGCGGTGTTTTGGAGTTCTACTGAGCACCATTTAAATACCGGATGGGACCGTAACCTGAGCCTCAATACTAGTAGCCTGGGCAGGTTCTGGACCTACGGGCAGAACGGCATGTCAGTTCGTTTTGTGAAGGATTAATTTTTCTTCTTTTAATTCAGCAACTTCAAGTTCTCTTAGGTTTGGTTAACCTTCTGTAAAGTTGAAACATCGTAGTTTAGATCTCTTTTTTTAGAATCTCAATATGTCGGATAAGCCTTTCGACATCAAGCGGAATAGTTCCATTGTACACCCCCCGAATAAATCCGTCTGCATCGACCAGAATAAAATTTTCGGTATGGATAAAAGCCGCTTCATCCTGTGTTTTCTTAAAATCATCATCCGCAAAATAGCCAGTTCTTGCAATTGCGTACAACGCCTCTTGATCGCCTGTGACCAAATGCCATTTGTTGGCGTCGACCTCATTTTCACGGCCATAAATTTCAAGTTTTTCAACCGTGTCTACCCAAGGCATCACCGTATGAGACAGCAGTAAAATGGTGTCATCCGTTTTATAAGTTTCTTGAAGTGTCCCCATGTTTTTGGTGAGCTTTGGACAAATTCCGGGGCAAGTTGTAAAAAAGAAATCAGCTACGTATATTTTCCCCTGAAAGGTCGCATTGTCAACCGTTGCCCCGTTTTGATTGGTAAATGAAAACGACGGGATTTTATGCGCCCCCTTTTTCCATTCTGGAGTAAAATCAGCCGTATTAAAATAAGGTAAATTTGTAACAGAAGCCAGTTCTTTTTTGGACTCTTTACAAGAGAACAGACACAAAACTAATGCAATTAAAATAGAATGATTCATAGGGTTTGGTTTTAGGTTTAAACGCTAATTTTATTTAACTTGTTGACTGCCAGTCGTCACTCGAAAGCATTTTTTTAAGCCAATAAGTCCAAAGCGTTCGCCATTGACAACCTCATAATTAGCTTTGATGGAGCCGTCTAAATGCCGGAGTTGTTGAAGTCCAACTTCTTGGCCGTGCTCATAATTAAAACCTCTAAATAACACCCCATTTCGATACCACTCCTTGATGTTTCCATGATACGCTCCTAGGGCATTAAAATGATAGACATATTTTGGTAGCCCGTGATCCCACCATCCTTTATGAACGCCAGTTTTGATGCCTTTGCTGTAAAATCGATTGGTCGCCACAGAACCACTCGGATGCCAAGACACTTCCAAACCTTCCTTTTTTCCATTCCGATAGATAGTTTTAGCCTTTAATTTTGAAGGTGTATAATACGAATTCAAAGTACCGTTAAAAGGCCTTTTTTTGAATAATAAAACCCCATTGACCAAGTCCATATCGGGGTGGGAAGCTTCAACAATGAAAGATGCATCTTGCGGTTGACATGACAAGAGCATCCCTAAAACCAAGAGTGAACTATAGAGGCGAAACCAATTCAATTAATTACTAATGTTTCCAGGGGTGCCATAAAATCCATTCCCATTCAAATAAGGATCATCCGACGTTATGTGGTAATGGTAAATACCTTCTGGGAAATCCTCAGTCACGGAAGTGTGCCCATGATAATTATCTAAATCGGAAGACGTAATAATTTCACCATTTTCAAGAGGGCCATACACAGGAAACCCATCAGCTAATAATCCTAAAAACGCAGCATCCCCAAATTGTTGAGTCAGAAACGTAGGTTCAATATGGTAATGATAATTTCCTTGAGCAGCAGGATGTCCTAACCATTGATCAAAACTATCAATTTCATTGGTAAGTGGCTGATTGGGTCCCGCATACTGATTGAAAAAAACAACGCCATTTCTAGAAATCCCCATAGCGCCTAGAGGGGTGGCCTGATGATTTGCTGCCATCGCAGGTTTTAACGGAATGGAAAGCGTAATATCCTGAGCTAAAATTCTATTCGGGTTCAGGTGAAAATCACTATTGGTTCCATTATAGGCTTCATTTAGACTGTTAGTACTAGGCCAATACGGACTTGTGTGGTTCGGTAAATCTTGAGTTGAAAACACCACTGTAGTCCCATTAACCGCATACGATAGCCCTGTGCCTTCAAATTTTGAAAGCAGTGATGAAATATCATAATCGGTCGCCTCGGACGTTTCTTCTTCTTCTTTTTCGGTAACAGAATTGTCATCATCACTTGAGCAGAACACAAATAATAAGGAGACGACTGCAGTTAGTAAAAATGTAGGAAATAATCGATTCATAATGTTGGTTTTGAGTTTGACTTACGGAGCTTAGAAACGTTTAATTTAGGTGTTTAAAAGTAAGTAAAAATAAGTAGAGTGTTGGAAAGTTTAAAGTATTACTTGCTATTAACAACTCGTAAGCGTACATTTGAGGCTAACCATTTTAACTTTATAATTATGAAAAATTTAATTACTGCATTATTTTTAACTCTTGGATTAGCGGTCTCAGCCCAAGTTGTTAATATTACTTACGTGTCCGTTGACAGAGAAAATTCTGAAACGTTTTTAGAACTACACAAAAAATTCACAAACCTTTCAAATGGTGAAGACCGAACGATTTCAGGCTCAGGAATGTTTGCTCACGCCTTTGCTGGAGACTATACCTTTGCTATTTATGATTTTTATGCCAATGAGCAAGATTTAGTTAATGATCCTGCTCTTGCAGATGCAGCAATGCAAGCCAATGTAGAAGCAATGAAACTCGACGACGCAGCAAAAGAAGCGCTTACAGCTGAATACCAAAGCTATTCTGCAATGTACGCACATAACCATACCGATCAAATTAGACAAAGTATTGGGCTAGAAGACTTAAAATTTGAGTCTGAAGACTTAGACTGGAGCACAACCAAAGTAGTGGTTGTAAGTACTTACGAGACAAAATGGGGTAGAGACGGAGACTTTTATGAAGGGGTTAAAAACGGAAGTTTGAAAACGCTTAAAGAAAGTGGGCATGCGACAGCAGCTTACGCGAGTCGTCACTTATACGGGTCTGGAGCAGATTGGCATACATACCAATTTTACAATACTTGGTCAGATTTTGCAGCTTACGAAGAAGCAAACTTAGGAGGTCCAATGACCGATGATAATAAAAAATTCTGGTCAGCAATTGAGGCTCATAGTGATGAAATCTTAACGTTTATTGGTGGAATGAACCCAGAAACAAAAACGTTTAATTACGCAAAATAAGCAGTACTAAACTTTAGTTAGTTTCTAACCTCCTAATTTTATTAGGAGGTTTTTTTTTGCCAAATTTTTTCTAAATCCTTAAAAATTAAATAGTAAATTTACGTTCCAAATTTACAACGATGCATGATAAAATCACGATTCCAGACGAAGTAATCATCAATAAAATATAGGTTATTCGAGATCAAAAAGTAATGTTAGATAGAGATTTAGCAGTGCTATATGGAGTCGAGACCAAACAATTAAAAAGACAAGTGCGTAGAAATAGCGAGCGTTTTCCTGAAAACTTTATGTTTGAATTGACTAAACGGGAGTTCGAAGACTTGAGGCGCCAATTTGGCACCTCAAATTGGGGTGGGAATAGATACACTCCATTCGTTTTTACAGAACAAGGCGTCGCAATGTTGTCAAGTGTGTTAAATAGTCCAACAGCAATAAGGGTTAACATTCAAATTATAAGAGTGTTCACAAAGATAAGGGGGATACTAACAGACAATTTAAGTGTGAAACTTGAAATTGAAGAAATCAAAAAGAAACTTGTAAATCATTCCAAAAACATAGAATTAGTATTTAATTATCTGGATGAATTAATGGATAAGAAAGTCAACGAAAAGCCTCGAAAGGAAATTGGTTATAAAGCGGATAGAACCTAAATTCCACTGCTATTCTTAGTTTCTGTTTTTGCACATAAGAAACGAGGTGTCCTCCAACTAATACAGCCCTTTCTGTGAACGAAAAATTTTTTAAGAGCCAAATTGGCACCTTAAAAATTAAATAGTAAATTTACGTTCCAAATTTACAATGATGCATGATAAAATCACGGTTCCAGACGAAGTAATTACCAGTAAAATTTATTTGATTAGAAATGAAAAAGTTATGATAGATAAAGATTTAGCGGGGCTTTACAATGTGGAAACCAAAAGACTAAAAGAACAAGTTAGAAGAAATATAGATCGTTTTCCAGAGTCTTTTATGTTTGAACTCACAACTGAAGAACATTCTTCTTTAAGGTCGCAATTTGCGACCTTAAAGAGAGGGAGACACTCAAAGTACCCACCTTTTGTGTTTACAGAACACGGAGTTTTAATGTTATCAAGTATATTAAATAGTGAGTTGGCTGTAAAAATGAGCGTGCAAATCATAGAAACTTTTGTGCAATTGCGAAAACTAGCGAATAACTATGAAGACATCATGCATAAAATCAATGAAATGGAATCGCGGAATAATGAACAATTTAGGGAAATTTATGAAGTGCTTAAACGCTTATTGTCAAACCCAGAAACACCTCGAAAGAAAATTGGTTATAAAGCGGATAGAACCTAAAGCCCAAACGAAGTAAGGAACATATTTACGAGTAGTATTAATAAATATAAACAGATGAAACTATTTAAAGAATTTAAAGATTTTGCGGTTAAAGGAAACATGATTGATATGGCCATCGGAATTATCATTGGAGCCTCTTTCAACGCGGTGATTAATGTATTAGTAAAAAACATCATTTTACCGCCCTTATCGTTATTGTCTGATGGGATCAATTTTCAAGAGAAGAAACTCATTCTAAGATCTGCGACTGAAACCACCAGTCAGGTATCTATGGATTATGGTTTGTTTGCCGAAACCATTCTCGATTTTATAATTGTTGGATTCACTATTTTTATCGTCGTAAAGTTCATCAATAAACTCAAAACAAAAGCAGATGACGTCAAAGACGCGTCAGTTCCTACCCCTGCAGATATTCAATTATTATCGGACATCAAAGAATTGCTCGAAGTCCAAAATCAAAAACTAAGCAAATAGATTAACGAGCACCGTGAAGACGTGCAACGTATTTCCCAATCACATCAAATTCTAAATTCACAACAGTCCCAACGTCAAAACGGTTAAAATTTGTATGTTCATAGGTATATGGAATGATCGCCACACTAAAGCCATCCTCTTTAGAATTCACGACCGTTAAGCTCACACCATTGACCGTAATAGAGCCTTTTTCAATGGTTAGATTGCCAATAGAGGCATCATATCTAAACGAATAGACCCAACTCCCGTTTTGGGTTTCAACCCCAGTACAAGTCCCAATTTGATCCACATGCCCTTGAACCATATGACCATCCAATCGTGCTCCTAGTTTTAAACCGCGCTCCAAATTTACAGTCGCCCCAATTTGCAAACTTTTGAGGTTGGTTTTGTCTAAAGTTTCTTTGATGGCGGTCACAGTGTAGCTGTTTTCTGTTAGGGCGATAACGGTCAAACACACCCCGTTATGAGACACACTTTGATCGATTTTTAGTTCTGGAGCCAACACACTTTCAATGGTTAAGTGTAAGTTGTCATTCTCGGCGACTAAATTTTTTACAATCCCTAAATCTTCAATAATTCCCGTAAACATGCTTTTAATTCGTTAAATTTGTAAATTCAAAATTACAAACATACACGTCACTTTTAATGGAAAAAGAAGAAA
>CATEFX010000065.1 GCA_949499105.1 Formosa sp. Hel1_33_131
CACCAGAAGATATTAAATACAAAGAGGCGGCCGGAAAACTTAGCCGTACAGAGCGTCAATGGTTACAAATTGAAAAAGAACGTAATAATGATTTTACCGAGTTTGTTGATATAGAAGGTTTAAAAGCCGAAATGGACACTTGGGTATATCCACTTCATTTTATTGATTTTGAAACATCTACAGTGCCACTACCGTTCCATACGGGTCGTAAACCCTATGAGCAAATAGCCTTTCAGTTTTCACATCATATTTATTATGAAGATGGTCGTATAGAACATGCCAACCAATATATTAACTCAACTGCTGGCGAGTTTCCAAATTTTGAATTTGTTGAATATTTGCAACAAGCCTTATCAGAAGATGAAGGAACTATTTTTAAATTTGCGACCCACGAAAATACGATACTCAATGCCATTAGAACTCAATTAAAAGCGAGTGATGCCCCTAACAAAGAATCACTTATTTCATTTATTGAATCTATTAGCCATCCTACAAAAGACAATCCAGACCGTTGGATAGTGCCGCTAAGAAAACAAAATCAGGGTACACGAGATATGGTTGACCTCTGTAAGGTGGTTGTTAACTATTATTACAATCCACATACTTTTGGTTCAAATTCAATTAAAAAAGGGCTCCCTGCCGTATTAAAGTCTAGCCAGTTTGTTCAAGAAAAATACAGTCGGCCAATTAGTGAAATTCAAGTTACCAGTAAAAATATTCCTTCAGATCATATTTGGTTAACTGTTAAGAACGGTGAAATTGAAAGTCCTTACAAAACCTTACCTCCAGTCCATAAAAACATAAGTCAAGAAGAGATTGAAGCTAGATTGTCTAACATTGATAATATCGATGATGGAGGAGCTGCTCTTACAGCCTATGGTAAGATACAGTATACCGATATGACTGAAAAGGAAAGAGAAGACATATCAGAGGCATTAAAACGCTATTGTGAGCTAGATACCTTGGCCATGGTGATGATTTATGAACATTTAAAATCGATTATTTAATGAACTTTTCTCAGAAAACTCCAGATTTTATAACAGCACTAATGCAATCCTGGCTTAAACAATTTAAGCCAAACCCAAAAAATCCACTTACGACCATTGGTTTGTTTCATTGGGAATTTAGACCCAATAGGCGCATGCCCGAAAAACCAAGAAGATTTCCAAAGATAGGCGAGTGTTTAGAATTAGAGGATTTAAGTTTTAAACACTCGGTTTATTTTTTTCAGGTCGATTCAAAAACATTGCACATCTATGAATCCTCTGGCATTTCTCTAGGTGGATTAAATATTGCACATGAATATATTTTACAAAATAACGAGTTTGTGCAAACAAAAGTTTTGATGAAAATGATTCGATAGTTGATAGCCTGGGGCAGATGTATTTAGCCTCATTTTATTCATTCTGATTGAATAAACAAAAATCCAAAATCTTAAACTGGCAGGGAATTTCTTGGGGAGCGCAGGCGCTCGAAAGATTAAGAAAATTTACGTATATTTAAAATTTAATAAACGAATCAAATGGCAAGAAAAGC
>CATEFX010000066.1 GCA_949499105.1 Formosa sp. Hel1_33_131
AAACCTAAATACTTAATACTAAAAATCTTAATACTTAATACTAAAAACCTAAATACTTAATACTAAAAATCTTAATACTTAATACTAAAAATCTCAATACTCAATACTAAAAATCTTAATACTCAATACTAATAACTTAACACCTATCCCCATGCATAGATTTGAAGAATTAAAAATATGGCAAAAAGCAATGGATATCACAGAAAAGTGTTACAAAGCGTCTGAAAATTTCCCAAAAGAGGAAAGATATGGTTTGACATCTCAACTTCGAAGAAGTGCCGTTTCTATCCCTTCTAATATTTCTGAAGGGGCTGGTAGAAACACAAAAGGAGAGTTTAAGCAATTTTTAGGAATTGCAAATGGTTCTTCCTATGAATTATTAACTCAACTGTATTTATCAAAACGATTAAATTTAATAACAGAAGAAAATGTAAGACCAATTATAAGTGAAGTTCTTGAAGTAACCAAAATGAATTTTTCGCTGCAAAGAACTCTTAAGAAGTCCTAATACTTAATACTTAATACTCAATACTTAATACTTAATACTCAATACTACTATGAGCAAACAAGCATACATTGTAAAAGCATATAGAACTGCCGTTGGTAAAGCTCCAAAAGGCGTCTTTCGTTTTAAAAGAACCGATGAACTAGCCGCAGAAACCATCAAATATATGATGAAAGAACTGCCTGATTTAGATCCAAAACGGATTGATGATGTGATTGTTGGTAATGCGATGCCAGAAGGCTCACAAGGATTAAATATGGCACGTTTAATCTCGTTAATGGGCTTAGAAGTTATAGATGTCCCTGGGGTCACGGTCAATCGATTCTGTTCCTCTGGAATAGAAACAATTGGAATGGCGACGGCAAAAATTCAATCTGGAATGGCAGATTGTATCATCGCAGGTGGTGCAGAAAGCATGAGTAGCGTTCCGATGACAGGGTACAAACCAGAACTGAATTACGACCTTATAAAAGCGGGACATGAGGATTATTATTGGGGTATGGGAAATACCGCTGAAGCGGTTGCAAATCAGTTTAAAGTCTCTCGGGAAGACCAAGATGAATTTGCCTTTAACTCTCATATGAAAGCGTTAAAAGCGCAAGCAGAAAACCGGTTTCAAGATCAGATAGTTCCTATTAAAGTTGAACAAAATTATATTGATGCATCTGGTAAAAAAGCAACGCGATCCTACACGGTTACAAAAGATGAAGGTCCGAGAGCAGGAACTAGTAAAGAAGCTTTAGCAAAATTAAGAGCCGTATTTGCTGCTGGCGGAAGTGTCACTGCAGGAAACTCATCACAAATGAGTGATGGAGCTGCTTTTGTCATGGTCATGAGTGAAGATATGGTCAAAGAATTAAACCTTGAACCCATTGCTCGATTGGTGAACTATGCCGCCGCAGGTGTTGAACCTCGAATTATGGGTATTGGGCCCGTAAAAGCCATTCCAAAAGCATTAAAACAAGCAGGATTAAAGCAAGATGATTTATCATTAATTGAATTGAATGAAGCCTTTGCTTCGCAATCCTTAGCAGTAATACGTGAATTAGACCTTAACCCAGAGATTATTAATCCAAATGGCGGTGCAATCGCGTTGGGACACCCACTAGGATGTACGGGCGCAAAATTATCGGTACAGTTGTTTGATGAAATGCGTAAGCAAAAAATGCATGGAAAATATGGAGCCGTTACCATGTGTGTGGGGACTGGACAAGGGGCGTGTGGAATTTTTGAATTTCTTAAATAGAATTAAGATTTATAGAATTAAGTATAAAGGAATTGCGATTCAGTTTTATACTTCCTTCTAAATATGAATAAAAAAAACTAAAAAATAAATATTAAGTATTGAGACGAAAGAAATCAACTTAGGAATCTTAATACTTTATACTAAACACTTAATACAAAAACATGGAAGCAAACGACAAACAACTTTTAAGAGGAGGTCAGTTTTTAGTAAAAGAAACAAAATGCGAAGACGTATTTACTCCTGAAGATTTTTCTGAAGAACAAAAGATGATGAAAGATGCGGTTATGGAATTTAACGATCGTGAGATCATTCCTCACAGAGCGCGTTTTGAAGCTAAAGATTATGCCCTAACCGAAGACATTATGCGTAAAGCTGGTGAATTAGGTTTTTTGAGTGTTGCGGTTCCTGAAGCCTTTGGCGGAATGGGAATGGGATTTGTTTCCACCTGCTTAACTTGTGATTACATTTCAAGTGGAACCGGATCTTTTAGTACCGCATTTGGAGCACACACAGGAATTGGTACGATGCCAATTACATTGTATGGAACCGATGAACAAAAGCAAAAATATGTCCCTAAATTAGCTAGTGGTGAATGGTTTGGAGCCTATTGCCTCACCGAGCCTGGCGCAGGATCTGATGCGAATTCTGGAAAAACAACCGCCGAATTATCTTCTGATGGAAAGTCCTATAAAATCAATGGTCAAAAAATGTGGATTTCCAATGCAGGCTTTTGTAGTGTGATGATTGTATTTGCACGTATTGAAAGTGATAAAAATATTACGGGGTTCATTGTTGAATATGATGGTGAACATCCAAATGGAATTACGTTAGGCGAAGAAGAACACAAATTAGGGATTCGGGCGTCTTCTACACGTCAAGTATTCTTTAACGATTGTATTGTGCCTGCTGAAAATATGTTAGCGGGTCGTGGAGAAGGGTTTAAAATTGCAATGAACGCACTTAATGTGGGGCGAATTAAATTAGCGGCTGCTTGTTTAGATTCTCAAAGACGAATTTTAACAACGGCTGTGACCTATGCCAATGAGCGTAAACAATTTAAAACGCCTATTGCTGATTTTGGAGCGATTAAAACCAAATTAGCTGAAATGGCTTCGAGTGCGTATGCTGGAGAATCGGCAACCTATAGAGCTGCAAAAAACATTGAAGATCGAATTGCACTGCGAGAAGCTGCTGGAAACTCACATCAAGAAGCTGAACTAAAAGGGGTTGAAGAATATGCCATCGAATGTTCGATCTTAAAAGTAGCAGTCTCTGAAGATGTACAAAACTCAGCGGATGAAGGAATTCAAATTTTTGGCGGTATGGGATTCTCTGAAGAAACGCCCATGGAATCGGCATGGAGAGATGCTAGAATTACACGAATTTATGAAGGTACTAACGAAATTAACCGAATGCTTTCTGTTGGAATGTTGGTTAAAAAAGCAATGAAAGGACATGTTGATTTATTAGGGCCTGCATCCAAAGTTCAAGAAGAGCTCATGGGAATTCCTTCATTTGAAACACCAGATTTCTCTGAATTATTTTCTGAAGAAAAAGAAATGATTAAGAAATTGAAAAAAACATTCTTAATGGTTGCTGGGGGTGCCGTTCAAAAATATGGCCCTCAACTCGAAGACCATCAACAATTATTGATAGCTGCTGCAGATATTTTAATCGAAATTTACATGGCAGAATCAGCCATTTTAAGGACTGAAAAAAATGTAAAGCGAACGAGTCAAAAAGAGCAATCTGCTCAAATTGCGATGGCTAAGTTATACTTATACCATGCAGTCGATAAAGTGGAAGAAAAAGGAAAAGAAAGTATTATTTCGTTTGCGGAAGGCGATGAACAACGAATGATGTTGATGGGACTTAAACGATTTACAAAATATGCTAACTACCCAGACATCGTTGATTTACGGATTGAAATCGCTGAAAAAGTGAAAGAAGAAAGTAGCTATTGTTTTTAATAAAAAATGAATTTGATTTAAAAACGCCCTAATTAATTGGGGCGTTTTTTTTCTATAACAGAATTTGGTAATCAGTTATAAAAATCAGTAACTTTATAAAAATTACTAACCAATATTAAGATGAAAATAAATAAACTGTTCTGTTCTATATGTGTAATTCTAGGGAGTATCACTGCGCAAGCACAACTAGATCATGGTGCATCTCATAACTTTACATACCAAGATACCTTAAGAGGAAGCATCACTCCCGAACGTGCTTGGTGGGATTTAAATTACTACCATTTAGATATTTCAGTGGATCCAGAAACAAAGACCATTAAAGGAAAAAATACGGTTCAGTACACAGTTTTAGATTCCAATAACAGACTTCAAATTGACTTGCAGCCACCGCTAATATTAACTAAGGCCACTCAAGATGGCGAAGACTTGTTAATTGAACATGATGGAAATGCTCATTTTATTCAGCTGACGCGTGAGCAAACAATTGGAGATGTGAACAGTTTAGAGGTGTTTTACGAAGGAAATCCACGGGAAGCCGTAAGAGCGCCTTGGGATGGTGGAATTTCATGGAAAAAAGATGAAAATGAAAATGACTTTATAGCATCTTCTTGTCAAGGTTTAGGTGCGAGTGTTTGGTGGCCCAATAAAGACCATATGTATGACGAAGTCGATAGTATGAAAATAAGTGTCAATGTTCCCAAACACTTAATGAACATTTCAAATGGAAGACTATTATCTGTAGAAGAAAAAGAAGATGACACCACCACCTACCATTGGTTTGTGTCGAACCCCATTAATAATTACGGCGTAAATATCAATATTGGCGATTATGTGAATTTCTCAGAAGTTTATGAAGGCGAAAAAGGATCTCTTGATATGGATTATTATGTATTAAGAGATAATTTAGAAAAGGCTAAAGAACAATTTAAAGATGCTCCCAAATTAATGAAAGCCTTTGAGCATTGGTTTGGCCCCTACCCTTTTTATGAGGATAGTTTCAAATTGGTTGAAGTGCCCTATCTAGGAATGGAACACCAAAGCTCTGTAACCTATGGGAATCAATATAAAAAAGGATATCTCGGACGAGATTTGTCAGGGTCTGGATGGGGATTAAAGTTTGATTATATCATTATCCATGAATCGGGTCATGAATGGTTTGCAAATAACATTACCTATAAAGATATCGCCGATATGTGGATACATGAGAGTTTTACGACTTACTCAGAAAATATATTTGTAGAATATTATTATGGAACCGAAGCTGGGGCAGATTATGTGATTGGTACCCGAGCAAGGATTAAAAATAAAATACCAATTATTGGTACTTATAATGTTAACGCTGAAGGATCTTCCGACATGTACCCTAAAGGGGCAAATATGATTCATACCTTACGTCAACTCGTAAAAGGTGATGAGCAATGGCGACAAATTTTAAGAGGGTTAAATAAAACGTTCTACCATCAAACAGTTACCACGCAAGAAATCGAAACTTATATCAGTGATGAATCTGGTTTAGATTTAACCGCCTTTTTTAATCAATACCTTCGTGATATCAGAATTCCAACTTTGGAGTATTCGATAGAAAATAAAGAATTGAGCTATCGTTGGACCAATATCGTAGAGGGTTTCAAAATGCCTATTGAGATTGAGATTGATCAAGAAGAAAAGTGGTTATATCCTACTGAAGAATGGCAAAAAATGCCAATCAACTCAGATCAGATTGTGTTAGATCGTGATTATTATGTAGACTCGGATCAACTAAAATAAAATTAGCAGTGATAAAAACAGCCTATTTATCTAACTCATAAGATCTAAAACTATAAAAATACTAGAGTTTAAAAAAATGATTAATTAACTAGAAATGGAATTGAATTTTTCAATTTAAAATAAATTTCCTATATTTAATATGAAATATAGAGGAGATGATATCAAATATAAATTTAAAGAAAGGTCATTTATTAATTGCAGAACCATCGATTATTGGCGATATGTCATTTAATAGATCTATTATTATTATAGCAGACCATAATTCAGAGGGCTCTATTGGATTTATTTTAAATAAACCCTTAGAATTCACACTTCAAGATTTAATTCCTGAAATAGAGATACCGTACAAAGTCTATAATGGTGGCCCTGTTGAGCAAGACAATCTGTTTTATATTCATAAAATCCCTGAACTCATCCCAAACAGTATTGAAATTTCTAAGGGGTTATATTGGGGAGGTAATTTTGAAAAAGTAACTGAATTGATTCAACAGAATAAATTAAATAATTCTGATATTCGATTTTTTCTTGGATATTCTGGATGGGAAACAAACCAATTAACATCAGAGCTGTTAGCTAATACGTGGATTCTTTCAGAAAATAGTCACAACAAAAGTATTATTGAAAAAGTAAATACTAACTATTGGAAAGAAAAAATGCTCGAACTTGGAGGTGATTATAGTATCTGGTCCAATGCCCCTGAAAACCCCTCTTACAACTAAGACAGACGAACCGTCATATTAAGCTTTGCCAAAATACTTTGACTCACTTTGGAAGAAAAACTCTTTTTTCTAAACGTGGTGATTGGTTGGATTCCTTGGACCACATTCGTCACAAACAACTCATCTGCTTTTTGTAATTCAAAAGGCGAAATAGATGCTTCGATACATTCGAATTCTGGAATTTTTTTAAGAATTTCTAGAACTTGCTTCCGCATAATTCCTTTCAAACAGCCATCCTCTAAAGGCGGTGTTTTAATGAGGTTTCCTTTTACTAGAAATAAATTCCCATTAAGTGCCTCTACAATGCTTTTATTGGTATTTAACAACAAACAGTTTTCATATTGATTTTCTTTGGCATAAATACTGCCTAAAACATTAAGCACCTTATTATTGGTTTTTAAAGTTGATAAAAGACCAGGAGTGACATAAAAATCTTTAAATAATTCGACTTTGTATGCAGCGGAATTCAATAAATATAAATCAGTTTCTAAAGAAGATGCTGTTATAAAATAGTTGACATCGTTGGTTTGAGGCGTATAAAACCCCCCTTGTTTTCTAAATACGGTCAGTTTAACTCTGAATGAATTAGAGTTTGAAGTGTTATGGTTCAACAATTCTAGAATTTGAGATTCTAAAAACTCCGGCGTAAATTCCATCGGAATTTCCATTCTAAGGATGCGCATAGAAGCCATCAATCGAAAATAATGATCTTCCCAAAACAAAATTTTACCATTTAAAGTTTTAATGGTTTCAAATACTGCATCTCCATAAGCTAAACCTCGATTAAATACCGATAATTTTGCTTGTTGCTCCGAAAGTAATTCGCCGTTACTATTTATCATAAAAAAAGTCCTGAATAAACAGGACAAATATAGTTTAAAAATAAAAAAATGTCTAGGAAGAGCCTAAGATTTGCTTAAGATCAGAAATTTGATTGTCCCAAAGCATTTTTGTTTCTTCTACTTCGTCATGTTCTGCAAAATCGGTGACCATTAACGAGACATCTTTTGTAATACCGTCGACTTGAATTCTGATTTCAAAATAAGAATTATCTTCATCGCCATCGAGCCATTTGAATTTTACACGTTCACCATTTTTTTTCGTTAACAGTTTTGCTTCCTCTTCGGAATCATCCCATATAAATGTAAATAATTCGCCTCTAGAGTTCACATTATCGGCAAACCATTCCGACATTCCTGATGGCGTGGAGATGTATTGATACAATAATTGTGGAGATGCTTGTATTGGATATTCTAACTCAAATTTAATTTTATCGCTCATTAGGTGTTTTAAAATTTAAAAAATTCAATATATACATTAATTGGTTACAACTGTAATGAATTTTAATTTTTTTTAAAGGGGTATTTATTTGTGAGGCGTTATTTTGTTTTTATATTTGCAGCCACCTAATTATGGCGAGGTAGCTCAGCTGGTTAGAGCGTCGGATTCATAACCCGGAGGTCGCGGGATCGTGCCCCGCTCTCGCTACAAAAAAATCCCTTGAATTTTCAAGGGATTTTTTTATTTGTAAGAAACGATATTTATAAGTTCTTCTAGGGTTATTAGTTGCTGTTCCCCAGAATTCATATCTTTTAACATGAATTTGTTCTGTGCCATTTCGGCCTCACCGACCATGACTACAAAAGGTATTTCGCGTTTATTGCAATACACCATTTGCTTTTTCAATTTTGCCGGATCAGGATAGAGCTCTGTGGCAATAGATTTTGATCGCAAAATTGTCATCGCTTTTAAACAGTATAAACTTTCTGAAGTTCCAAAATTGGTGAAAAGCACTTTGGTAGACGTCGTTTTGTCGGATGGAAATAAGTTTAATTCTTCCAAAACTAAATAAATTCTATCCAATCCAAAACTAATTCCAACCCCACTTACATCTTTTAAACCAAAAATCCCGGTGAGATCGTCGTATCGTCCACCACCACCAATAGATCCCATTTGTACAGAATCTGGTGCAGAGACTTCAAAAATAGCGCCTGTATAATAATTAAGACCCCGTGCTAAGGTCACATCCATTTGTAGCTTGGCCGTTTTAAGCCCAATCGCAGCTACTGACGACGCGATAAACTCCAGTTCCTCAACGCCTTTTATCCCTTCAGTAGAAGCGCTTAAAATCGTTCTTAAGCTTTGTAATTGTTCAGAGAAATCACCAGTGAGGCTAAACAACGGCTCTAACTTAGAGATCCCATCAGAATCAATGCCTTTATTAAGCATTTCTTCTTTGACTTTTTCAGCACCAATTTTATCGAGCTTATCTAAAGCCACTGTAAAATCGATCAGCTTATCTTGAGCGCCAATTAATTCGGCGATGCCAGCTAGTATTTTTCTATTGTTTATTTTTATGGTGACACCGTCAAGGTTTAAATCTGAAAAAACGGCATCATATAATTGAATGAATTCTATTTCTTGCCACAATGATTTTGAACCAACAACATCTGCATCACACTGATAAAATTCTTGAAAACGTCCTTTTTGAGGACGATCGGCTCTCCAAACGGGTTGAATTTGATAGCGCTTAAATGGAAAAATAATATCATTTTGATATTGAGCCACATAGCGAGCAAAGGGCACGGTTAAATCGTAACGCAGTGCTTTTTCTGTGAGTGAATTTGAAAAACGAGCCAAGTTGCCTTCTTCAAGAGCTTGTAAATCGGCTTTTTTTACTTTATCACCCGAATTTAAAATCTTAAAAATGAGGCGATCGCCTTCTTCTCCGTATTTTCCTAATAAGGTTTCCGCCAACTCAAAACTAGGCGTTTCAATAGGTTGGAATCCAAATTTCTTAAAATTTGATTTTATGGTACTAAAAATGTAGTCGCGATTTGCTAACTGCTTTGGAGAAAAATCTCTCGTTCCTTTGGATATGCGTGGTTTAGATACCATGGTGATGCTTTAATTAACAAATATCTCTCTTTTTGTGAACCTATCCAATTAGATCCTCTAAATACTTGAAAAGATCCCCTTTCGTAATCGATGACCCTTGTTTAATGAGTTCAAATAGTTTTGTGTTTTTATCGGCTACAATGGATTTATCGGCATTAAATAATTCGACTTCGTCGGACATCAAATTTTCTCTTAGCCAAGAGAAACCTTCTTTGGTGGTTAGATCAATAGTGTCTCGTTTTATTTTGACTCCAATCAATCGCAACTGCAACGCATCTACCTTAAACAGATACATATGTTGGGGTGCAATATTTTCTAAATACGCCACTTTTGACAATACGCCTTCCCAAACTAGGTCACTGAAAATATCCAGTTCTTCTTCAGCCACTTCAGGTTTTTGTTCTTTGATGTCTTTCCATTCTTTTGCTGTAATGGATTGCGTCGCTAAGAAATTGATAAATTCTTGATTTAGTTCTTCAAACTGTTCTTTGGTTAGTCTTGTGTATTTCATCCTTGATTATAGTTAAAAAAAATGCGCCCTAATAATAGGGCGCAAATTTATAAAATAAGATTGAATTAATGCTAGAAGATATAGCGTAATCCAAATTGCATTTGCCATCTCGACGCTAAACTTGAATCGTAACCAAACGTTTCAGTTTGGTTCTCATCAAATGTATAAGTTGGTACAAGCGTATCCGGATCAACAGTCACTCCAATTGGAGAAACGTTGTTTGGTTGCTGTACTAAGCCCCAATCAGAATTAATTAAATTTCCAAAGTTTAAGACATCAATACTAAATTGAATTTTATTGGTTTTATTTTCATTGATTTTGATGTTATAATCTTGTAAAAACTTCACATCCCAACGACCTCTCCAAGGAGCTAATGCACCGTAACGTTCCGCATATTGACCTCGACGACCGCTTAAATAATCATCCTGCGAAATATAGGCATCAAATGCGGCGGCTTGTCCAGAAACAGGAAAATCCATTTGCTGAATCTCTGCGGAGGTTGGCACATATAAAAGGTCATTATTTTGACCCGATGTATCGCCGTTAATATTCCCTGCATAAGTGTAATTAAAACGACCCCCACGCGCATACTCAAAGAAAGTTGAAAGCGTTGTCCCCCACTTATCATTTGTTCCGTAGTTCCATTTTTTACTTGCAACTCCAATGATACGGTGTGTATCTCCATATCTAGAGTAGGATAATTCATCTGTATTTGCATTTCCAACAACAGGGTTGAAATCAAAAGCATCTCCGGTAATTTCAGCTTCAATTGAGTTGACATCTTTTGAGTCTAAATAGCTATAGGCTAACATGGTATACAAACCATTGTCAAATGTTTTTTGTGCTTTAAAAGAGGCATTCCAAATACGCCCTTTATCAGAGTTTGTAAATACATAAGCATTGTTAATTTTATCAGCAGCAGTATAATAAGGTCTGTTGTCTACGCCAGCTAAAGTTCCTGAAGGCGTTGTGAGTCCCCAGTTTTGTACATGAGCACCATTCATGTCTTTTGTATAAGACAGATCGGCTGTAAGTACTAAACCATTATCAAATTGTTGATCGATTCCTAAATTGGTTCTCCACACCTGTGGGAATTTGTAATCTGGATCAACCATTTGGTAGAAATATGAATTTGGATTCCCAATTTGGTTCCCTAACCAAACAAAAGGAAAACGACCTGTAAATAAGCCAGACCCCCCTCTTAATTGTAGCGTACTATCACCATGAACATCGTAGTTAAAACCAACTCTTGGTGAAATTAACCAATCATTTGAAGGCATTTGCGTGCTATCCAATAATTGTACTTGTCCAGTATTTGGGTTTACGTATGGAAGTTCTGGTTGGTAAAAAGAGACATCAATCACATCCTGCGCTCTTTGAGCGGAGTCAAAAAACAAGGGCTTATCAAAACGTAAACCGTAAGTTAATTTAAAGTTGTCAGTAACATCCCACTCATCTTGAAGATAAAATGCAAGTTGACCAACATTGGTTTCTGCTAATGCCCATGAATCAGCATCTTTTATAGCTTGTGCATTTGCTAAAGCTTCAGACATCAGCCCGTTTGTAGAGGCTGCTAAAAAGTCGCCAACAGATCCGAAAGACCCAAAAGCTCCAACATATCCGTTCGGATTACTATACCCATAAGCGCCTAAATTAAAAGAGTTGTCAAATTGAAACTTTTCATAAGAAAACCCAACTGTATAGGTATGGTTCGCTTTAGAAATCGTCATATTATTAGAAAACTGAAATACTTTTTGATCCAATACATTGTTGATTGAAAATGGCTCATGACCTGCAATGATATAATTTTGACCTGCACCATTTTGAATTGTTATTGCTGGTGCTGCAGAAGACAATGGGTTTCTAAAATCATCAAAATGGGTGTACCCAACTTGAAGTTTGTTAGACACATTATCCGATAATCTTGAATTTAATTCTAATTGAACCGATTGTAATTTATTGTTAATTTGATACCCAGAGTTCTCAAATTGAAGCGTCGTTGCACTTGGTCCTCTAACGCCAAGAGCTGTAGGGTGAGCTGGCTTATCCTTAGAAGCGTTTAACCAGTTGTAAACAACCGCTAATTGGTTATTGTCATTCACATTCCAATCTAATTTAAAAATCCCTTTGCTAGACTCAGATTTATGAACAAACCCTTCGTAAGTACCTGTATCATAACCTAAAGAAGACAATGCACTTTGAACTGCCAATAAATCAGATTCTAAAACAACGGATTCGTTTACAGCACCAGTTCCCGTATTTGGTAACCATGACTGACCTAAATCGTCCCGTTTATCTTCTTCATAATTAGCGAAGAAAAATAATTTATTTTTAACAATGGGTCCACCGATACTAAAACCGGTTTGCTGTTGTGTAAGGCTAGGAACAAAGATATCCTCGCCTTTAATTTTAGACCCAGTCATGTCTTCATTTCTATAAAAGCCATAAACAGTTCCTTTAAACGCATTCGATCCACTTTTTGTCACTGCGTTTACAGCGGCTCCAGTAAAACCAGATTGCGTGACGTCATATGGCGCAGTAGAAACTTGAATTTGATCAATGGCATCTAACGACACGGGTTGCGCATTGGTTTGACCCCCTGGCGTTGCTGCATCCAATCCAAAAGGGTTGTTAAAAATTGCACCATCTAAAGAGAAGTTGTTAAATTGATCATTACGTCCTCCAAAAGACCCGTTACTAGCCGTTGGCTCTAAACGCGTAAAATCGGATGCAGATCTAGAAATTGTAGGAAGTGTTGTTAGTTCTCTACGCCCCACATTTGTTTCTGCTCCGGTTCGGTCACTTCCAAAAACGCCCTTAGACGTATTGGCCGTAATGACCACCGTTTCAAGTTGTGCAGAATCGGGCGCTAAGCTCAATGTTAAATTTTCTGTTTTTCCTAGTGTTAAAAATACGTCTGTAAAAGACTGATCTGAATAACCTACATAACTAACCGTCACTGTGTAAGGTCCGCCAACTCTAAGGTTTACAAGATTAAATCGGCCATCAATATTAGTTGCTGCGCCGTAAGTGGTTCCTGTTGGTGTATGAACTGCAATTACGTTTGCACCAGGTAAACCGACAGTGGTCTCATCGGAAATTAATCCTTTAATACTTGAAGTTGTCACTTGAGAAAAGGACAATGACGACGTAAAAATAATGAGAAAAAGGGTCGTGAGTTTTTTCATTTTTAGTTTATGTTTGTTTAAGTTGATTGAACAAAAATACAATAAAAAAAGCCTATACATATGTATAGGCTTTAAGAAAAAATGAAATTTATTAACGTTTTGTTAACAGTATGACTGTTATTTCCCCGCTATAATTTCAAAAGGTAAATCAACCGCTACATCTCTGTGAAGACGAATTGTAGCATTGTATTTACCAAGACGTTTCACGTTACCACCGGCAACAGAAATGAATTTTTTATCAATTGCATGTCCAGCTTTTTCTAAGGAGGCAGCAATATCAATATTATTAACAGATCCAAATAATTTATCGCCAGTCCCAACTTTCGCTGATATTTTGAT
This sequence comes from Formosa sp. Hel1_33_131, assembly GCA_949499105.1. Classification (GTDB taxonomy): domain Bacteria; phylum Bacteroidota; class Bacteroidia; order Flavobacteriales; family Flavobacteriaceae; genus Hel1-33-131. Next base: position 13,144 of record CATEFX010000066.1, read on the forward strand.
TTCTAATGCTTTTAAAGCGTCTGCAATTGCTAGTGCTTCATCAACGATTTTCTTTTCTTTGAATGCGCGTTGTTTCAAGTTTTCTGCTAACACTTTTCTAGCAGATACCGTAGCAAGAATGGCTTTACCACCTGGAATTAAAGAATTTCTACCATAACCGTTTTTCACCGTTACAACATCATCTTTAAACCCCAATCCTTCTACGTCGTGTTTTAATATAAGTTCCATAGTTATCGTTTTATTTCATTAAATCAGCTACATAAGGCATCAATGCTAAATGACGGGCTCTTTTCACAGCGACCGACACTTTTCTTTGATACTTTAAAGAGGTTCCAGTTAAACGTCTTGGTAATAACTTACCTTGTTCGTTTACAAATTTGATTAAAAAATCTGGATCTTTATAATCGATATACTTGATACCTGATTTTTTGAAACGACAGTATTTTTTTGCTTTGTTGGTGTCAATATTTAAAGGCGTTAAATATCTGATTTCACCATCTTTTTTTCCTTTGGCTTGTTGTTCTATAGACATAATTACGCTTTTTCTTTAAGTTTAACTCTTCTTCTT